>JAGWPE010000253.1 GCA_028870635.1 Gammaproteobacteria bacterium
CGGCGCAGCAGGCATGCACTTTACCTTTCCAACCGGGCGGCAGCGGTGGTGTGTGGCACAGCACAATGCGCGGATCCTGCCTGGCGAGGGCCCGCACGATGGCCGCGGTCTCATCGCTCGAATCGTCGTCGACGACGATGAGGCCCAAGCGATCCGGCGGATATTGCTGCTCCGACAGTGACTGGATGCAGGGTCCGATGTTCGCCGCCTCATCGCGGGCAGGCACGATCACGGCGACCTTGGGGGCGGTGCAGCCTGGATCCCGGGGGGTGACGGGTACGGCGGCGAGGACACTGCGCTGGCGCACGGCGCGTGCGATCAGCCAGATGACGAGAGCGAGCCAGAGGGATGAGAGCAGGAGCAGCATGGGGAGTCCAACAGTAACTCGATTGTCCATGCGTTGGATCCGCGCATCGCGCTGCGCGGCCCCGGGAAACAGCCTGGGCGACGCCTCAGGCGGCTGCGGCCTGGGGCGCCTTTCCCGCCCCCCGGGTCATGGCCCAATCGAGCAGGCGGCTCGCGAGTCCGCCTCCGAGGCTCGCCCCGGTCACATCGTGCAGGCGGTACTCCTTGCCGTGCAGGATGGCCTCGGCCGCCTCGATGCCGCTGCGCACCGCGGGGCCGATGCCCTCCGCCATGTCGCGCGTCGCAAGCCCGGCGGCATCGCCGGCGATGAAGGCGTTCCCGCGCCGCGCCACATCCACGTTGCCGCGCAGGTAGTAGCTGTAGCCCGCCGGGTCGTAACTGGCGCCCTTGGCGAGCCGGCCGCCGAGCATGCCGGTGAAGAGCGACCAGTGGTCGTGGATGGAGCGGCGGCTCGCCTTGATCCGGTCCGCCATGCCGCCGATGCCGACATTGAGCCAGCCGTTCTGCTTCGGCACGTACCAGGCGTATCCCGGCAGGCCGTGGTCGAAGAACCAGAGATGGCAGTCGGGCTCGCGCCAGTCGTACTCGATCTCATGCTCCAGGGTGACCGTCTGCAGGTCGCTCGCGCGCGGGTTGAGCTCGCGAAAGAGCGTGCGGTAGACGGGGCAGCGCGTGCCGCCCGCCCCGATGAGATAGCGGCAACGGAACTGCTCATCGACGATGTATGCGCCATCCTGCTCGCGGATGTTGCGCACGGTGTGCGCCAACACCGGCGCGCCGGAGCGCTCGAGGAGCCAGGCGTCGAACTCGAAACGGCGGATCGAGTGCTGCACGCAATGCACGGGCAGGTGCAACCCCTTCACGTGGATGTGCAGCTTCTGGAAGGTCAGGAAACGGTGCGGATAGGCGCCGATGTCCATCGCAAGATCGCGCACCACATCCGGGGTGATCCAGCCGGCGCAGAGCTTCAGGCGCGGAAAGCGCTCCTTGTCGAGCACCAGCACGTCCGCCCCCGCCTGCTTCAGCTTCCACGCGGCGCTCGAGCCCGCCGGGCCGCCGCCGACGATCAGCACGTCACAGGTGTGCATCCCTGAGAGCCGCCCTGCCGAGGATTGGTGCACCGGGAAACTGCTTCAGCGGGCGTAGAGATGCTCGCGGGTCATCGGGACGTCGTTGTTGTCCCGCGGCGCGAACACCACCTGGAAGAGCTGCAGCGCCCCCGTCGTGAATCCCGCGATCGAGCCCGCCAGATACATCCGCCACATGCGCACGAATTTCTCATCGAACATCTCGCGCACGCGGCCGCTCGCCGCCTCGAAGAGCGCGAGCCAGTCGCGCAGCGTCTGCGCGTAATGCAGGCGCAGGTTCTCGACATCGAGCACGGAAAAATCGTAGGGCTCGAAGATCTGCATCATCTCCGCGAGGGAGGGCGGATAGGCGCCGGGGAAGATCCGCCTCTCGATCCACGGCTGCAGCGGCGCCGGGCGATTGCGGCCGATCGAATGGATGAGGCCGCGGCCGTTCGCGCCGATGCTGCGCGCGATCACCTCGCCGAGGGCCGGATAGTTGGCGACGCCGACGTGCTCCAGCATGCCGACGGAAACGAAGGCGTCGTAGCGGCCGGAGATGTTGCGGTAGTCATCCTCGATGTATTCGACCTGCGAGCCGAGCCCCAGGCTCGCGGCGCGGGCGCGCGCATAGGCCACCTGTTCCCGCGAGATGTTGAACGCGCGGACCTTGACGCCGTAATGCCGCGCCATGTGCAGCGCGAGCGTTCCCCAGCCGCAGCCGGCCTCGACGACGCTCTCGCCCGAACGCAGGCGGACCTTGCGGCAGACGTGATCCATCTTCGCGGTCTGCGCCTCATCCAGCGTGGCCGTCGGCGTCGGGTAGTAGGCGCACGTGTACGCCATCGTCTCGCCCAGCCAGAGCGAGTAGAACTCGTTGCCGATGTCGTAGTGGTGGTGGATGTTCTCCCGCGAGCCGGACAGGCTGTTGACGTGCGGCCGGCGCAGGCGCTCCACCAGGCGCCGCACCGATGA
>JAGWPE010000019.1 GCA_028870635.1 Gammaproteobacteria bacterium
GCGTCCCTCTCGCCCGTGACGCGGCCGATGTTCGGCTGCCTCGCCGTGTACGTCGAGGAAAAGATCGTGCTGATCCTGCGCGACAAGCGGAAGTCTGCCGCGGACAACGGTGTGTGGCTGGCGACCACGGCGGAGCATCACGAGAGCCTCCGGCGGGATTTCCCGCGGATGCGCTCGATACGCATCCTGGGCAAAGAGCCGACCCAGTGGCAGCTTCTCCCGGCCGACGACCCGGATTTCGAGGCGGCTGCGATGCACGCCTGCCGGCTCATCCTCGCCGGCGATTCTCGAATCGGAAAGGTCCCGAAGGGCCGTTCCTCGCGGGCCAAGCTGCCGCCGGCGCGGCCTCGAAGGAGTGCGAGGCACGCGGGGCGTGTGAGATGATGGATGAGGGAGACTCGAATGACTGACACGGTCCGCGACGATTCCGCCCGCCAGCGCTACGAGCTCGAGGCAGGAGGCGCATTGGCTTTCATCGACTATCTGCGCGATGGCCGCAACGTGATCATGACCCATGCCGAGGTGCCCCAGGCGCTGCGCGGGGGAGGTGTTGGATCGGCGTTGGTGAGAGGCGCGCTGGCGCTCGTGCGCGAGCGGGGCGAGAAGGTCGTGCCGCTCTGCCCTTTCATCGCACAGTACATGCGCCGTCATCCCGAGACTCGGGACCTTCTGGCCGCCGCCGGCACCGAGCGGCCGGGCTTGCCTTGACACGTAGAATAACTAAGACAATACTCCGCGTCGGAAGGTAGCGCTACCACAATACTTCGCGCCCCGAGGGGAGATCGATGAGCAAGTCGCGCCCGCTGACCACGCTCGGCATCTGGTCGCTGATGTTCTGCGGCTTTCTCGGCGGCGCTGCGGCCGTTGCCGCAGGCGAGGCGTCCGTCTCGGTAGCCGTGCAGGCAAGCGCGCCGGGCCCGAAGATCGACCGCCACATCTTCGGTCAGTTCGCGGAGCACCTCGGCCGCGGCATTTATGGCGGCGTATGGGTCGGGCCGGGGTCTTCCATCCCCAACACCGACGGCTATCGCAACGACGTGCTTGCGGCGCTGAAGGCGCTTCACGTCCCCGTCATCCGCTGGCCTGGCGGGTGCTTCGCCGACGACTATCACTGGCGGGACGGGATAGGACCGCGCGCGCAGCGTCCTGTGCGGATCAATACGCACTGGGGCGGGGTGATGGAACCGAACTCCTTCGGGACCAACGAGTTCCTCGATTTCGCCGAGATGATCGGCGCGGATGCCTATGTGACCGGGAATGTCGGCTCGGGCACGCCGGCGGAGATGGCGGACTGGGTCGAATACATCACCTCCGACTCGCGGAGCACGCTCGCGCAGCTGCGGCGCGCGAACGGACGGGACGCACCCTGGCGCCTGCCCTTCTTCGGTATCGGCAATGAGGCCTGGGGCTGCGGCGGCAACATGAGGCCCGAGTACTACGCCGATCTGTTCCGCCGCTATGCCACGTTCGTCAGAGATCATGCCCCCGAAGGGATCGAGCTGGTGGCGAGCGGCGCGCACGATGACGACTATCACTGGACGGATGTCGTGATGGCCCGCGCGGGCGACGTGCTGGATGCGCTGTCGCTGCACTATTACTCGATACCGACGGGCAACTGGAAGCACAAGGGAGCCGCCACCGGATTCGGCGAGGACCAGTGGGCATCCACGCTGCAGGCGGCGGCGCGAATCGATGAGTACATCACGCGGCATTCGGCGATCATGGACAAGTACGATCCGCAGAAGCGCGTCGCTCTCTTCGTCGACGAATGGGGCACGTGGTACGACCAGGAGCCGGGCTCTCATCCCGGATTCCTGTACCAGCAGAACTCGCTGCGCGACGCTCTGGTCGCGGCGATCTCGCTCGACATCTTCGAGCGCCACGCGGATCGGGTGCGCATGGCCAACATCGCCCAGATGATCAACGTCCTGCAGGCGATGATCCTGACTCGCGGGAGCAGGATGGTGCTCACCCCGACCTATTACGTCTTCCGCATGTATGTGCCGTTTCAGGGTGCGACCTATCTGCCGGTCAAGGTCGATACGCCCTCATACCGGTACGGCACGACCGTGCTGCCTGCCGTCGACGCCACCGCGGCGCGTGATACCGCCGGGACGATCCACCTGGCGCTCGTGAACGTCGACCCGCGCCACGGGGCGACGGTATCGGTGCGCATCGAAGGCGCGGGCACGCATTCCGCGGCCGGGCAGGTACTCACCGCGGCCGCCATGGATGCCCACAACACCTTCGAGGATCCCAACGCGATCTCGCCGGCTCCGTTCAAGGGCGTGCGCAAAGGGGGAATCCTCGTGTTCCGGCTGCCGCCCAAGTCGGTTGCCGTCGTCGCCGTGCACTGATCCGAGGGCGGGCTGGCCGGGCTTAGACCCGGCTTGGACCTGGTTCACGGAATGCCCTGTCTTGCCTGCAGATGACCTCGAGAGCTTCAGTGGACGTAGGACCCCGCGTTCACGTCGATCGTGCAACCGGTCGAATGATCACCGAGACCGCTTGCGAGGAACACGACGAAAGGGGCGATGTCCTCAGGCTCGGTCAGTCGCTCGAGCGCGATGTCGCCGGCAACGTAGTCCTCCCCGTACTCGTCCAGGAAATCCTTCGCCATGTCCGTTCTGGTGAAGCCTGGCGCCACGTTGAAGGCGAGGATGCCGGCCTTGCCGAAGCCCCTGGCGATGGACCGTGTCAGGGCGACCAGACCGCCCTTGGACGCGGCGTACGCCAGATAGGGCGGCTGATCGCCGCGGAAAGCCGCGCGCGATGAGATGTTGATGATCCGCCCGCCGCCTCGGGTCCGGAAGTGCTCGATGGCCAGCCTGGAGAGTATGGCGGGCGCACGCAGGTTCACCGCCATCGTGGTGTCCCATGCTTGCAGCCATTCTCCCGTCGCGCTCTCCAGCGGAGACGAGATGGCGATCCCGGCGTTGTTCACCAATGTGTTTACGCGCCCGAACCGTGCGACCACAGCCTTCCAAAGCGCGTCGCACTCCTCGGTGCGGGAAAGGTCCGCCTGAAAAACTTCCGCGGAGGCGCCGATTTGCTCCGCAAGAGCTGTCGCCTGTTGTCGCTGGTCCCTAAAGTGGATGGCGACCCGCGCTCCGGCCCTGCCCATCGCACGCGCGACCGCCGCGCCTATTCCGCGGCTGGCGCCGGTGACGAGCACGCTCGTATTGCCGAGGTCTATTCGCATTCGTGGGCCCTCTGTGCTCCGCGCCGGAAGGGGTATTATAAAGTCGATGGAGGCGTAGAGATGTTTCGACGAGAGCTCACAGTACGTACGACCGGCCGGGGGTTCTTCGAGCTGACCAACGAAGTCGCAGCCGTCGTGCTCTCGAGCGCCGTGGCGGATGGCCTATGCAACCTGTTCGTGCCGCACACGAGTGCCTCGCTTCTGGCCGGGGAAAATTGGGATGCGAGTGTCCGGCGCGATCTGGAAGCTTTCATGGGACGCCTCGCGCCGGATGGTGATCCGCGTTACGAGCATGATGCGGAAGGTCCGGATGACATGCCCGCGCACATCCGCTCCATGCTCACTCAGAGCTCGATCGTGATTCCCTTCGCCGGCGGAAAGCTGCAGCTCGGCACGTGGCAAGGCATTTTCCTCTGGGAGCATCGCACGACACCGCACGAGCGGCGGATCATCGTCACCGTCTGGTGACGGTGAGCAGTGCCGTGATGCGGTCGAGCTGCATGCGGTAGTCGTCCAGCACTTTAGCGGTGGCGACGGCGTACTGCTCGGCACCGCTCCAGTTGCGCGCCTCCAGGGCTTCACGCACCGCGGGAATCGTCTTCGGCGCATAGCCGGTCAGCAGGCCCGGCGCCTGTATCATGTTCTTGTACCAGGGGCGGCCCGGCAGGCCCGCCTCAGCGAGCAGGCGCTGCTCCATGGAGGCCATCAGAGAGTTGATCTCGCGCAACTGGCCGGCGGGAATCGACAGCCCCGCGGCGGCGCGCGCGTCGTAGGCCGTCTCGTAGGCCTTCACGCTCTGCTGCAGCCGTTCTGCCGCCTGATCGAGTGGTGCCAGGTCGACATTCGGAACGTCGGACAAGCGCTCCGGCGGAGCCACGGGGTGGGTCGGGTCGGCTGCCAGCTGATACGCATTCGCGTCGAGGAGTCCGTGCTGCCGCTGCGCCGCCTTGCGCTCCGCGTCCACTTCCTCGTGCAGCTCCTTGACATGGCGGTCCAGGGTGGCGCTGAAATCGCTGAAGCGCATCGGCAGCACTGCCGCATCCGCCATGCGCATGACGATGTGACCGGCCACCTGCGCCAGGGCTACTTCGTACTCGAAGGTCGGGTCGCCGAAGCGGATGAAGTGGTCGAACGAATCGTAGCGGGAGTGGTAGATGCCGGCGTCGGCGTCCTCGCCTCCGAACTCGACGTGAAGCGTGGCAAGACCCAAGTGATCCAGGAAGGGGCTGTAATCGGATCCCGAGCCCAGGGCGCTCATCGGCACGTCACCGCCCCCGGCTGCGAGCCTGGCGAGCTCCTTGTCCATCGGACTGGCTTTAAGCTCGGCGCCGGTGATCTCCATGAGCGCCCGCTCGCGCTGCTGCACGCTGACTTTCGTCTCCGGATCGGTCACGCCTGCGGCGACCTGGTTGACCATGTGCTGCAGGGAATGACTGCCGCCGACGGAAAGGAAACCGCGCGCGTTGGTATCGGAGTTGAGATACAACACCGCTTTCCGCTGCAGCTCTCCGGCGTGCGTCTCCGCCCATTCGGTGGAGCCGAGGAGCATCGGCTCCTCGCCGTCCCAGCTCGCGTATACGATGGTGCGCTTGGGTACCCAACCCCGCCGATGCAGGGCGCCCAGCGCCTTGGCCTCGCCCATCAGGGCAACGGTGCCGGCCAGCGGATCCCAGGCGCCGAACACCCAGCCGTCATGATGATTGCCGCGGATCACCCATTCATTCGCGTCCGTCGAGCCTTTCAGCATCGCGATCACGTCGTAGATCGGCTTCAGGCTCCACTCGGACTTCACCATGAGATGCACTTGCGCAGGTCCCGCGCCGAGGTGGTAGGTCAGCGGTAATGCGCCACGCCAGCTTGCGGGAGCGAGCGGTCCACCCAGTGCCTGCAGCAGTGGTGTCGCATCGGCATAGGAAATCGGCAGTACCGGAATCCTGAGGATGCTCGCGGCATCCTTCACCGGCAGGTGTTTCGCGCCCGGGACCGAGCCGTACCCGGGCGTCGTCGGATCGCCGGGATATTGCCCTATGTTCATGACCGACCCGCGTTGTATTCCTTCCGGTGGCCGCCAGCCGCCGTTCGGATACGAGTCGCCATTGAAGTACCCGTCATCGCGCGGGTCGGAGTAGATGAGGCAACCCACCGCGCCATGCTCGTAGGCGAGCTGCGGCTTCAGGCCGCGCCAGCCCTTGCCGTAACGGGCGATCACGATCTTGCCCTTGACGCTGATGCCGTACCGGGCCAGTTCCTTGTAGTCGCCAGCCATGCCGTAGTTGACGTATACCAGCGGCGCAGTCACATCACCGTCGGCGCCGTACACGTTATACGCTGGCAATGCACCGCCAAGCGCCGATGTGCGGTCGTCCTTTACGGGCGGCTCATGCAGGGTCGCCTTGAAGCTCGTCGGCCCGACCATCTCGACCAACTCTTGCGTCGGCGTCGGATATAGCACGTCGAAGACCTCGATGTGCGCGTTCCAGCCCCATTTCCTGAACTGCGCGAGCAGGAATTCGGCATTGGCTTTGTCGTGCGGCGAGCCGACCTGGTTGGGCTCGGACGACAGTTGCTTCAGCCATGCGCGCATCTCGGAGGCGCTGAGCCGCGAGTCGAAACGCTGCTCCAGATCGCGTTCCTGCGCCGCCCCGCGCGGCGTGAAACCGAGCATCTCCGGCCCGGCCGGCGTCATCGTGGCGTCCGGCATGGCCGCCGCTGCCGCGAGGCAGGTCAGTGACAGGCAACTCAACGCCACCCCGAGCTTGCGCGTGATCGTCGTCGACATCGCCACGGCCCTCCCAAACGACGGTTCGCGGTAGTCTACTTCGTTAGTACGGTTTCGGGGGTCGCCGCCACGGTCCGCAGCCCGCTCGCA
>JAGWPE010000020.1 GCA_028870635.1 Gammaproteobacteria bacterium
GTGAGGAGTTGGTTATGCACCAGGGTATCCGTCGCCACCACCGGCCGCTCGGCGGCGAGGTACGAGAGGAGCTTGCCCGGAGGATTGATGCCCTGGATGCGCGGTGAGACCAGCGCGTCCGCAGCCGCCAGGTATCCGGCAACCTCGCTCTGGGGATGAGCCCGCTCGAGAATCACCCGCTCGGCGATGCCGAGCCGCTCGGCCATGAGGCGCAGCCGGGACATCTCGGGCTGTGAGCCGCCTACGAGCAGAAGCCAGGCGCTCGGCACGGACGCGAGCACCCGCGGGAAGGCCTCGAGGAGCAGGTCGAGCGCCTGCAGCGCGACGAACGAGCCGGCGTAGACGATGAGCTTCTCTTCCGGTCTCACGCCGTGGCGCGCACGGATTCTCTCCCGATCGCCCTCGCCCGCTCTCTCCTGCAGCTCGAAGTAGTTGGTGAGCACGATGCAGAGGGCGTCCGGCCAGGCACTGTGCGCGGCGCGCGCAACGGCCGGCGAGATGGCGACCACGGCACAGGCTCCGCTCACGCATACCCGCTCGATCCAGCGAAAGAGCGCCACGACCGAGCGGCGCCGGCTGAACTTCCAGTCCGTGATCTGCAGCGGCAGGCTCGAATGCATGTCATAGACGTACGGGATGCGAAAGAGCACGCTGGCGATCCGCGCAAGGAGCGCCGCCTCCTCGTGGGCGTAGAGCGCATCGTAACGCTCACGGTAGAGCCGCCCGAGGAGGCTCGCGAAGAGGAGCACGTCAAGCCAAATCTTGCGCGCCGAGGGCCCGGCGCGCAGCGTCCGGCAAAAGTGCGGTCCGGCCGCCCGGAAGATGCGGGCGTCGAGGCCGGGCGGAGGCTCGCCGATGCCGTAGGTCAGGATGTCGACATCGTGCCCGTGCGCAATCAACTCCCGCGCGCGATGGTAGGCGCTGAGCGGAGTGCCCCTGGGTGCATAGAAGGCCTGCGGGATGATCTTGAGGACGCGCATGGATTCGTCGCTTATCGTATTTGTGTCAAGAATCCGACAATCGGTATTTCCACTTATCGGCTCATACGCGCCAATAACTCACGAGCGCCGCGCCGTTCGCGGCCAACACCGTACGAAACTGCGGCGACAGGAGGTAATCGAGCTCGCTGCCGCGCCGGTGGCTTCCCGGCTTGCCCTCATCGGCCGCGGCCGTTCCCGGATGACAACAGATCTCGATGGGCGCCGGGCCATCGGCCCGGGCGGTCGCAAGGATGCCAGGGCGCTCGCCGGCGAGGAGGTCCCGCAAGTCGACCGTGCGCAGCGGCGAGCGAAGCCGTGCGTGTGCGAAGACGCGGGCGGCGTGTCGGGCCGCGATCTCGCGCGCCAGCGTCGAAGCGCCGCGCATTCCCCGCCAGCTTCCCAGGCGTGTAATTCTGACTCTCTCTATTCCAAACCGCGGCAAGACGTTCGCGACCGCCGCGCAGACGATCGGCAGCTGGTGCAGGTGCTTGTGCCCGTCGAGATGGGAGACTCTGACGCCGCTGTCGCGCAGCACCCCGATCTGCGCGGCCACTTCGGCCTCGAGCTCCCGCAGCGACAGCCTCCCCGTCAGCGCGCGCGCGACCAGTGTCCGCTTGCGCAGGAACTCGCCGTTCGAGTCCACGAGAGTCGCGCCCCGGGTGAGAGGCCTGCCTTCGCAGAGGTTGAGGTGAGCCCCGAAGCTCGCCTGGCGTGCAAGCTGAGGTATCCGGCGCAATGCGTCCGCCGTCCCCGGCATGTTGGCCATGACCGAAGTGCTCGTCACGACCCCGGCTTCGATCGCCACGCAAATGCCCTCGGTGATCTGCACGGTCTCCCCGAAGTCATCGGCATGGACGATGACGGGAAGATGGAATCGGCGATGGCGGAAGGCTGTGGCCCCCTCTGGTGTTCGAAGTGGTTCGGCGGCGGACACGTGCGTGTGCTCAGCAGAAAGCATTCCCGCTCTGCTCCAGCCGGAATGCCCGCGCGGAAATGGTGCGCCGGCGCAACAGAGTGTCACGGTTGGGACCGCATATTGCAGGTGCGCCGCCTGTCACATGAAACGAGGCGCTTCGGCGCCTGACACGATGACAACGACATACCAGGGGATTGGGACCTGCGGCCCGGCTCGAGCTTCTGCCTGGCAGCAAGCAGCGGATCGAATCATGACGATGAGAGCCATCGGCCTCGGGGGACGTCTGAATCCGGGGAACTACCCTTGGTGGGACAACATTTACATCCGTGCCATGCTGGCGCTTTGCTGCCGCAAGGCGCGGGAGGCGCGCAGCCGTGCGGCGCTAGAGCGGATGGGTTGATAGGCGGGGGAAGGGCTCGTCATGTGCGGCATCTGCGGTTTCAGCTGGAGCGATGAGCGTCTCATCGAGCGCATGAAGGCGCTGCTCGTGCACCGCGGTCCGGACGACCACGGCAGCTATGTGGCCGAGGGCGTGTCGCTGGGACATCGGCGGCTCAGCATCGTCGATCTGAGCGAGTCCGGGCGGCAGCCGCTCTCGAACGAGGACGGCACCGTCTGGATCACTTTCAACGGTGAGATCTACAACCATCTGGAGCTGCGCTCGCGGCTGCAGGCGAAGGGCCATGTGTTTGGGAGCCGCACTGACACCGAGGCCATCGTTCACGCGTACGAGGAGTACGGCCTCGAGTTCGTCCGCCATCTCACCGGCATGTTCGCGCTCGCCCTCTGGGACGCGGGGCGGCGGCGGCTGGTATTGGCGCGCGATCGCCTGGGACTGAAGCCCCTTTATTACACGCTGGAGGGCGGCCGGCTGCGGTTTGCGTCGGAGATCAAGGCGCTGCTCGCGGACCCGACGCTCCCGAGAGCGCTCAACCGGCAGGGGTTGTTCGACCTCCTCGGCTACGAATTCGTGCCGGCGCCGGCGACGCTCTTCGAGGGCGTCCGCAAGCTCCTCCCGGGCTGCCTTCTCACCCTCGAGGCGGACGGGCGCGCGCGCTTGAGCCGCTACTGGTCGCTCGAGCCGAAGGAGATCGAGCCCGGTGGGGAGGCGCTCGCGGAGCTCCTCGAGAGCGCCTGCGTCGAGCACACCATGAGCGATGTGCCGCTCGGCGCCTTCCTCTCGGGCGGCATCGACTCGAGCACGGTGGTGAGCTTCCTCAGCCGCTCGCTGCCCGCGGGCCTGCAGACCTTCGCGCTGGGCTATCGCGAGGCCTCTTTCAGCGAGCTCGAGTATGCGCGGCTCGTGGCGGATCATTTCCATACCCGGCACACCGAGCTGCTCGTGCGGCCGGTCGATGCCGCGGTGGTCGAGCGCTCGGTGTGGCACCTCGATGAGCCGACCACCGATCCCTCGAACCTGCCCTTCATGCTGATCTGTGCCGAGGCGCGCCGCTACGTCAAAGTCTGCCTGAGCGGCGACGGCGGTGATGAGCTGCTCATGGGCTACGACCGTTTCCGGGCGAGCAAGGCGAACGCCTGGCTCGAGCACCTGCCCTTGCCGCAGCGGCGGCTTCTCTACCGCGCGATCATGGCCTGCCTGCCCGACAACGAGCGCAAGAAGGGCGCGAGCAACATCATCAAGCGCTTCCTTCAAGGGGCCCTCTTGAGCGCGGACGGTGAGCACATCCGCTGGCAGTACTTCAGCGATCCCGCGCAGACCGCGGACATGCTGCAGCCTGAGTTTCTGCATGACCTCGACACCGACCCCTTCACGCCGGTCAAGCGCTGGTCCTCGCAGGCGCCGAGGGAGCGCGGATTACGCGAGCAGTACGTGGAGCTCAACACGGTGCTGCCGGACAGCGTCCTCATGAAGGTGGACAAGATGTCGATGGCCTGCGGCCTCGAGGTGCGCCCGCCCTTCCTCGATCACCGGGTGGTCGAGTTCTGCTATTCGCTGCCGGCCAGCCTGAAGCTCCACGGCCTCACCACCAAGTGGCTGCTGAAGCAGGCGATGCGCGAGCGGCTGCCGCCCGGTATCGCGATGCGCGCCAAGCAGGGCTTCAGCATTCCGATGAAGAACTGGATCCGCGGCGAGCTGCTCGAGCTCACGCGCGATGAGGTGTTTTCCTCGCCGCTCATCGCGGAGCACTTTCGCCGCGACACCCTGGAGCGGCTGTGGCGGGAGCATCAGGCGCGCCGACACAATCACAGTCATCTTTTCTGGACGCTTCTCAACCTCGCCATCTGGGAGCGGCGGCTCCTGCGCGGCGATGCGCTTGCGCAGGCAGCAGTCCCGGCATCATCGGCCGCCCCGGCGAAGCACTCCGAGCCCCAGCCTCTCCTTCAGGTCGCATCCTGATGCTGCGGGCGCTGTATCGCTCGGCGTCGCTGCGCATCGCCGCCGCGATGGGGATCGGGGGCGTCGGCTTCAGCCTGGGCAGCCTGCTGCTGGCAAGAGTGTTGCCAACCGATCAATACGGGCTCGTGTCGCTCGTGCTCGGCATCGTCGGTCTTGCCGGCCTCGCAGCGCCGCTCGGTCTCGATCAGGTTGCCGCGCGGCGAGGGGTCAGGCTCGATGCGGCTTGGCGGCGCGCAGCCCTGGGCGCCGGCGCGCTGACGGCGTTGGGCACGGCGATCCTCGCCGCTCTGGTCTATCACCTGTCCGTCCCGCTGGTGGCGAGCGTGGCGTTGGGTACGCTCGCCCTGGGTGCCGCGCAGGCGGCCGGCGGACACTTCCAGGGTCAGCAGCATCTGCGCACCGCAGTCTGGGTGGTGCAGCTGCTCAATGGCGCACTCTTCCTGGTGGCTCTGCTGGATCTGCGGATCGGCCTCGCCACGGCGGATGAGGTCTGCCTGGCCATGGCTGCGGTGGCGATCATCGCCGCGGCAGCCATCTGGTGGCTCGTTTGCCGCCGGGAAGGCGCGGGCGATCGCCAGCCGACACCCTGGCAACTGCGTAGGGAAGCGATGTCCCTTCTGACAGTGCAGGCTTGCAGCTCGGCGTTCATGCAGCTCGAGCGCCTGCTCCTCGGGCCCATCGTGGGGCTGCAGGATCTGGCGGTCTACAGTGTGCTCGCGGCGTTCGTGAGCTCGCCGTTTCGCCTGCTGCAGGCTGCGGTGCAGTTCACCTTGGTGCCAACCTTGCGTGTTGCGGGAGACGCTCAGGCCCGCCGCGCGACGCTCGCTCGGGAGGCCGTCTTGGTGTTCGTCACCGTCGCGGCAGGCTCCGTGGCCATCTGGATATTTGCCCCACCCCTCGCGCGCTGGCTGACGGCCGCCCGCTATGATCTCACTCACGCCTTGATAGCGGCAACGCTGGTCTCGGGATTCCTGAAGGTGCTGAGCAGTTTCCTCACCGCGGTGGTGGTCTCCTGCGGCGAGGAGCGCCGCCTGCGCATCCTGAGCTTCGTCTGCTGGGGCTCGATCGGCGTCAGTGTCGCCGGGGCGTTCTGGACAGCCCCCTGGGGTCTCGTCGGCGTGTTGTATGGGATTTCGGCCGGATGGCTCATCCGGTGCTTGTGCACCGGGTGGCTGGCGTTGACTTACCTGAGGGAGCCCCGCGAGAGCGATGCGCGCAAGCTGACCCTGCGTCCCGAGACGGCGCTTCAGCGCGGCTCGAGTCCGTAGCCATCGCGGGAGCATGAGACATACCTGGGCGGGACGGGAGCGTTGATTGCGTGAGCCGTCCGAGGCATGCGCACCCTGACGCCCAAGGCACTCTATCGCTCGGCATCGCTGCGCACTGCGGCGGCGATGGGGATCGGTGGGGTCGGTTTCAGTCTCGGTAGTCTGCTCTTCGCGCGAGTGTTGCCGACCGAGGAATACGGGCGCGTGTCGCTCGTGCTCGGCATCGTCGCGGTGGCGGGCCTCACGGCTCCGCTCGGTCTCGATCAGGTTGCGGCGCGGCGAGGCATCAGGCTCGATGCACGCTGGCGGCGCGCGGCCCTGGGTGCGAGCGCGCTGACGGCAGTGGGCGCGGCGACCATCGCAGCCCTGGTGTATCACCTCTCCGCGGCGCTCGTGGCGAGCGTGGCGCTGATCACGCTCGCAATCGGCGCTGCGCAGTCGGCCGGCGGACATTTCCAGGGCCAGCAGCGTCTGCGCACTGCAGTGTGGGTGGTGCAGCTGTTCAATGGTGCGCTCGCTCTGGTGGCCCTCGTTGGCGCAGGCATCGGCCTCGATTCCGCGGGCGATGTCTGCCTGGCTCTGGCCGCAGTGGCAATCCTCGCCGCGGCCGCCGTCTGGCGGCTCGTGCGCCGCCGCGAAGGCGCAGGCGATGGCCAGCCGGCACCGTGGAAGCTGCGTTGGGAGGCGATGTCGCTGCTGACAGTGCAGGCGTGCGGCGCGGCGTTCATGCAGCTCGAGCGCCTGCTCCTCGGGCCCCTCATCGGGCTGCACGACCTGGCGGTCTACAGCGTGCTCGCCGCGCTCGTGAGCTCGCCGTTTCGCCTGTTGCAATCGGCAGTGCAGTTCACCCTGATTCCAACCTTGCGCGTGGCGGGAGACGCCCGGGCCCGCCGAGCGAAGCTCCTGCGGGAGGCCGCCTTGGTGTTCGTGACCGTCGCAGCCGGGTCCGTGGCCATTTGGCTCATCGCCCCGCCGCTTGCGCGCTGGCTGACCGCGGCACGCTACGATCTCACCCACGCGTTGATAGCCGCAACGCTCGTCTCGGGATTGCTGAAGGTGCTGAGCGGCTTCCTCACCGCGGTGGTGGTCTCCTGCGGCGGGGAGCGCCGCCTGCGCATCCTGAGCTTCGTCTGCTGGGGCTCGATCGGCATCAGTGTCGCCGGGGCGTTCTGCACGCAGCGCTGGGGACTGGTCGGCGTGCTGTATGGCATCTCGGCCGGATGGCTCATCCGGTGCCTGTGCACCGGATTGCTGGCGCTGCCTTACCTGAGAGAGCCGCGCAGCAGCGCCGCGCACCGTGGCGCGCGAGGTCAGCTGGCAGCCGAGTAGCTCGCGATGACCGCGCGCGCACCGCCCGCGAGGTCGGTCTTCGGGTCGAATCCGAGCGAATGGCGCGCCGCGCCGATGTCGAAGGCGTTGTCGTTCTCGAAGAAGGCGAGCGTACGCCGTGAGACGGGCGGCTCCGCGCCCACCACGGCGCTCACCTGCTCGGCCGCCCACCCCACCGAGAGCCCGAGCCAGCGAGGCGCATGCAACGCCGGGGGCGGCACCTGCAGGGCGCGCGCAAACTCCCCTACCATCTCCTCCACCGTCATCCAGCGGGGACCTGCGATGTTGAATGTGCTGCCGGCGACTTCGGGCCCGGCGGCGGCGGTGAGCTCGAGGGCGGTCAGCAGGTCATCGATGTAGATCGGATGGCGGAGGTTGTTGCCGCGGCCGATGAAGAAAAACCGCCGCTTGCGCAGCGATCCGATCAGCTTGCGGGTGCGCGGGCAGCCGACGCCGTACACCCATGACGGGCGCACGATGACGAGGTCGAGTCCGGTGCGCTGCGCGGCCTCCCGCGCGGCCCGCTCGCCGGCGGCCTTGGTCCGCTCGTACTCGTTATCGGGGTTGAGCGGTGCGTCCTCCGCAGCAGGCGGATGCGCAACGTGCCCGTAGACACCGACGCTGCTCACCTGCACGAGGCGGCGCACGCGGGCAGCGGCGCTCAGCCGGATGAGCTGCTCGAGCGCCCTCACGTTGACGGATTCGAACTGCTCCGGTGTCGCATGGACATCGAGATGGACGCTCGCCAGGTTGAATACCGTCTCGACACCCTCGAGCGCGGCGGCGAGGCCCTGCAGCTCGCGGATGTCCTGCACCCGAAAATCGACGCCGGCGCCCGGCGGCCGCGCCGGCGGATGCACGTCGATGGCCCGGACCTCGAAGCCGCGGCCGGCGAGGTACGGCGCGAAGTGCGACCCGACGAAGCCGCCCGCGCCCGTGACGAGTACCCGCCGCATCACTTTCGCGCCGAGACGGCGACCGCGTAGCCGCCGCGGCCGGGTATCAATTTGTCGAGAAGGGAGAAGAGGTACATGAAAGGATAGATCAGCGAGTAGATGCGGTATTCCTTGCGCACCGCCTCGAGCTCCCTGCGGGAGGTCGGAGCGATGGTGCCCTCCATCACCGGCGGGTGCTCCTTCTTGCGGGCGAGCACCTTCACGTAGCCGAAGTTGATCGCGAGCTCCGCGAGCTCGGTGAAGAAGCGGGCGTAGCCGCCGCTCGCCACCGGGCGCATGCCGACCGAGCGGAACATCTGCTCGAGCTCGCGGGTGCGGTAGCCCTGCACGATGTGTCCGTAGGTGGCCGGCCCCATCCCGATGAGGCGCTTCAGCGCCGCGACCGGCAGGCGCGTGTCGCCGTTGGGTGTGGTGATGATCGCCAGACCGCCCGGCGCGAGCACGCGGCGGATCTCCCGGTTGAGCCCGCTGACATCGGCAAAGTGCTCGTGGACATCGATGACGATCACGACGTCGAAGACGCTGTCGGGAAAGGGAAAGCGGTTGATGTCCACGTGCGCGACCGGATCGCCGAGGAACTCCGACATCTCCGCGATGCCCTGGGGATAGACCTGGCCCCAGCTCCATTTGCCGCCGGCGGCGCGGAAGTGATGGTTCATCGCCCCGTTGTTGTCGTGTCCGGAGACGAGCAGACACTGCTTGCCGCTCACCGGGCCGAGCAGCCGCATCAGCAGCTCCACCTTCTGCCGCTTCTTGAGCGACTTGGCATACATCTGCAGCTGCCAGGGGGTGCCGCCCGCCTGCGGCGCGGGCGGTGCGCCGATGGGGCTTGCGGCAACAGGGGTTGTGGTCGTCATGGCGGGGCTCCGTAGTCAGGCCGCGGCGGGCTCGAGGTCGCACGCCAGGGGCCCGCGGAAGGCCGCGAGCTGGCGGGCGGCCTCATCCACCTGGGCGCCGGTCTCCTTGGTGCTCCAGCGCAGCTCGCGCGCGAGGGTGGCGGCACATGCGGTGAGCGCCGGCCGATCGAGCGCGGCGCTGAGGTAAATGGGTGTCCGGCGCATCACGACGTCGCAGAGCCGCACGGCCATCTCCGCGCGCGCGGCATACGCGATCTGCGCCAGCACCACGGGCAGATCCGGCACCACCCGCGCAGCGAGAGAAGGCTCGGCGGCCATCAGAGCGAGGACCTGCCGGTGCGCCGCTCCATAGCACAGCTGCAGGTGCGCGAGCACTGCGCGCTCGAGTGGCGGCACGCCCCGCGGGCCCGCGACGATGGCGCTCGCCATGGGAGCGAGCTTGCGGGGCCGGCGGCTGAGCTCCTCGCCGGCTCCGAGCTGCCGGCAGGCGATCCTCACTGCCCGGACGGCGACGGCGGGCGCGATGGTCCACTTGACCCCGACGACGGACACCAGGCCTCTGAGTCCCGCGGGCTCGTGATCGATCACCTGGGGGTCGCGCTCGAGCGCGACCAGCGCGCCCGAGTTGTCTTCCGCCTCCGGCAGGAGCCCGGCGAATACTCCGCGTACGTCGGCAGCCGTCAGGCGGTGGCAGCCGAGAACGGTGTTGAGATCGCTCAGGAAGGCGAGCACTTCCTCGCGCAGGATGTCGCTCGAGCGGGTGGCCGGATCACAGCGCAGGTGCCGGGTCCCGATGAGCGAATAGCCGTTCCACGGCAGAATGAAGTACGTGGTGTCGCTCATCCCGTGTGCGCGCACCGTGAGCCCGACGCCGTCCGCGAAGGGAAGCGCTCGAGTCAACAGGTTGAACGCCCGGGAGGCACGGAACATCGGCGCCTGCGGCCGGCCCGCTCCCGCGGGCAGCCAGTCCTCCACCCAGGGCCCGGCGGCGTTGACGACGAATCTCGCGCGCAGCTCGATCTCCCGGCCGGATAACTCATCCCGGGCATGCACGCCGCGTATGCGGGACCGATGCGCCAGAAGACCCGTTGCCCGCACGTAGTTGGTCACGTGAGCTCCGGCATCCGCGGCTGCGGCAATGACCGAAAGCAGCAGCCGCTCGGTGTCGAGACATACCGCATCGTGCCACGCGGCGGCGCCGTTACAGCCTTCGAGCTCCACGCCCGGGAGCGCAGCTCGGACGGCTGCCTCGCCGAGGAAGGCGCCGCGCGGCAGCCGGCGGTCCGGGCGCACGCCGCGATTGCGGTCGGCGCTCAGCAGGTCGTTGATCCTGAGCGCGGTGCGCATCACGAGCGGCCCGCGCAGCCCATGGCCGTGTGTCGGCAGAACGAAGCGCAGCGGCCGTGCCAGATGCGGCGCCAGGCGCAGCCACTCCCGCCGCTCGCGGATCGACTCGCGCATGCGCGCCAGATCGAGCCGCTGCAGGTGCCGCAGCCCGCCGTGCAGGGTGCGCAGGCTGTTGCTCGAGGTTGCCCCGCCGAAGTCGCCGGCCTCGATCAGCGCCACCCTCAGGCCGCGCAGCGCGCCCTCCCAGGCGGTGCAGGCGCCATGGATGCCGCCGCCGACCACGATGAGATCGTGGTGTGCCGCCGCGAGGCGCATGATGTCACGCAGCATGGGATTCGACTCCCGGAAGCTCGGTGCCCGCCTTGAACCGGTCCCGCCAGAGCTGAAAGACCATCAGGGCCCAGAGCAGATGACTGTGGTTGTGCGCGCCGCTCTCGTGCTCGCGCATCAGGCGCTGCACGTACCGGCCATCGAAAAGACCATCGGCGGCGAGACTCCCGGGGCTCAGCAGCTCGTGCATGAGCCCGTTCCATTCATGGGCCAGCCACTGCTTCATCGGCATGCTGAAGCCCTCCTTGCCGCGCGCGAGCACGGCGGGCGGCAGCGATCCGGCGAAGGCGCGCTTGAGGATCCACTTGCGCACGCCGCCGCGCACTTTCAGCTGCGAGGGGATGGAGAGCGCGAGGTCCACCACTTCGTTGTCGAGATACGGCACCCGCGCCTCGAGCGAGCTCGCCATGCTCATCGCATCGACCTTGGCGAGAATGTCCTCGGGCAGGTAGAGCCTGAGGTCGCAGCGCATCTGCGCGCCGAGGCGATCGGCGCCGCCGTCCTCGAGAACGGCGCGTACCAGCCCTTCCGTCGCACCTGCGACCTGCGAGCGGAACTCGCGCGTATAGAGCCGCTCGCGCTGCGCCTCGCGCAGGAAGACCATCCAGCGAAGGTGTTGCCAGTCCGACGGCAGCCTCGCTCCTTCGAGGAAGCGGCGCAGCTCGTTCGCGAGCCCGCGCTTGCCCTTCCCGAGCGGCAGGCTGCGCGCGAGCCACTCCGCCGCGGCGCGCAGCGGCGCCGGCTGCCAGTCGAGCAGGCGGGCGCTGAGGCGGTCCGCGCGATAGGTGTCGTAGCCGCCGAAGAGCTCATCCCCGCCATCGCCGCCGAGCGCCACCGTCACGCGCCGGCGCGCCATCCGGGCCACGAGCAGGGTGGGGAACACCGAGAAGTCGGCGATCGGCTGATCGAGCTGCGAGATGACCTCCGGCAGCAGCGACAGGTAGTCGGGAGTCAGGATCTGCTCGTGGTGGCGGGTGCCGCAGTACGCGGCGACGGCGCGGGCATGGCGCAGCTCGCTGTAGGTCGGATCGCCGAAGCCGATCGAGAAGGTGAGCGGCGCAGCCGGTGAGACCTCCTTCATGGCCGCCACCAGGATCGAGGAATCGATGCCGCCGGAAAGGAAGGCGCCGAGCGGTACGTCGCTCGCGAGCTGCCGGCGCACAGCGGCAAGGAGCGTCTGGCGCACCCGGTCCGCGAGCTCCGTGACATCGGAAACGGTATTCGGCGCGGCGGCAGGCAGCGACCAGAACCGGCCGTGGTGCAGCTTGCCGCCGCTCACGGTGAGCCAGGCCCCGGGCGGGAGCTTGCGCACGTCCTCGAAGAGCGTCGTGGGACTTGCCGTGTACTCGAATGTCAGGAGTTGATCGACCCCCAAGGGGTCGATCGCGCGCGCGGAGCCGCCGCCGGCGAGGATGCACTTGACCTCGGAGGCGAACCAGACGCTGCCGCCGTGAAGGCTGTAGTAAAGAGGCTTGATGCCCATCCGATCGCGCGCCAGCAGCAGGCGCTTGAGCGCGCTGTCCCAGAGCGCGATGGCGAACATGCCGTTCAGGCGCGAGAGGAAGGCGAGCCCATGCTCCTCGTAGAGCCGCGCAATCACCTCGCTGTCGCCGGTGCCGCGCAGGCGGTGTCCCTTGGCCGCAAGCTCCGCGCGCAGCTCGCGGTAGTTGTAGATCTCCCCGTTGAACACGGCGTGCACGGTGCCGGACTCGTTGGCGACCGGCTGATCGCCGGTGACGAGATCCAACACGGCGAGGCGGCGCATCCCCAGACCCACGCCCGGCTCGATGTAGATGCCCTCCCCGTCCGGCCCGCGATGGCGCATCGCATCGCACATGGCGCCGATGAGCTCGCGCGGCGGTGTGCTTCCGCGGGTGACCACTCCGGCGATTCCGCACATGCGCGCTTCCCCGTCAGGCGCGCAACCGCTTGCGCAGCTGCATGCCGATCTGATTGCGCACGAAGCGCAACGGCGGCTCCAGGGTGGCGAACCGCTCCAGGGGCGCCTGGGCCTGGATGAGCGAGCGCAACAGGCTCTCGCCGGGGCGGGCCGGATCGAGGTCGACCGCGACCTTGAAGCCCATGCGGCCCACCTTGTGGACATCGTGGGGGAATGGCAGCGGGTCCGTGCCGGGCAGGTCGCGCACGCCCAGGCGCGCCGCGCGCGCGAAGTGCTGCGGGTATCCCCAGAAGACCGGCCGCCCGCCTTCGTCGCCGAGGAACAGCGTGGGCTTGCGGAATTCCGCGATCAGCGCCTCGAGCAGCCTGCCGCGGCGGAAGAACCACTTGCCGGGTCCCCACGGGATGACGCGCGGCACTGCCAACGCGTCGGACTCCCGCAGGACATCGCGAATCGGCCGTCCGTCGGCAAAGCGGTGCGTGGTGCCGAGAACGAGCACCTCCAGTCCCTCCCGGCAGGCGACCTGGCGCCCGGCGACGATGAAGAGCTCCCGTTGCCCGTCCCGGGCCACCACACTGATCGTTTCCCCCGTGGGCGCGACCGCCCACCGCCGCAGGCGCAAGCCGAATGCGCTGCTCGACGCCGGCTGCCGGCCGGCCAGGGCGCACAGCGCGCCGAAGCAGTCGTCGGAGGCGCATTCCGCGAGCAAGAGGAAGTAGGCTCGGGCCCCAGCGCGCTCGACGCCGTCACTCGCCGCAGCCAGGTTGTCGTAGGCGTTCTGAAGCAGGTCATCGGGGTCGTAGCACGAGTGCAGATGTACGTGTGCGTCGACGCAGGCGATGACGTTGGACATAGGTACGCCGCTGCCAAGCAATCTTCGGACCCGCTGAAGGCCAAGGAGCATCTGCCGCCCCGGCCGCACCGCCTGCTCGCGGCCGTACGCTCCCCTGCGCCGTACAGGGGGCATGGTCCTCATGATGCGTCTGCGCAACGACCCAGTTGCCAGGGTGATGCCGCTTCGCCGATACTGAGCGTTCGGAAAAAATCCATGCGGAGGTGCTCACCCGTGTCCAAGAACAATCCGGATTGCTCGCGCCGCTCATTCCTGGCGGGCGCCGCCGTGGCGGCCTCGGCTGCGCTCGTGGGCCTCAGGCCACAAACCGCCAGGGCCGCGGGCGAGAATCTGCCGCATCTTTCGGCGAGCGATCCCCTTGCCAAGTCGCTCGGCTATCAGGAGAACGCCAAGAACGTCGACAAGTCGAAGTTCCCGACCTACAAGGACGGCGAGCGCTGCGGGGCGTGCCGCTTCTTCCAGGGCACCGCTGGGCAGAGCTCCGGCTATGCCGGCTGCCAGATCTTCGCCGGCTACTCGGTGAACACCGACGGCTGGTGCGCTTCCTTCAACGCCAGAAGCTGATTTCGCGCACTTTCGGGGCGCTCACCCGCGCGCGGGGAGCGCCCCTGCTTGTTGCTCCTCCTGCTTCCTCCTGCTGCCGGGGTCGCGCCGTGGCCGTCATACCCACCGGCTATACCCACATTCCTCGCACGTGCTCGCGCACGCACGGGGCGGGACTAGAATAGCGGCGCATCGCAAGTCAACAGCCGCCAGGAGGTACCCCATGTCATTGCGAATCGGCGACCAGGCTCCCAACTTCACGGCCGAGACCACGCAGGGACGAATCGACTTTCACCAGTGGATCGGCAATGGCTGGGCCATCCTCTTCTCGCATCCCAAGGACTTCACCCCGGTCTGCACCACCGAGCTCGGCTACATGGCGCGCCTGAAGCCGCAGTTCGAGGCGCGCAACACCAGGATCATCGGCTTGAGCGTCGATCCGGTGGACGACCACAAGCGCTGGTCGAAGGACATCGAGGAGACTCAGGGCGCGGTGGTCTATTACCCGATGATCGGCGACCCCGAGCTCAAGGTGGCGAAGCTCTACGACATGCTGCCGGCCGAGGCCGCCGGAGAGTCCAAGGGCCGCACGCCGGCCGACAACGCGACCGTGCGCTCGGTGTTCATCATAGGTCCCGACAAGAAGATCAACCTCATCCTCACCTACCCTATGAGCGTTGGCCGGAATTTCGACGAAGTGCTCCGCGCGCTGGACGCCATCCAGTTGAGCGCGAAGCACAACGTGGCAACGCCCGTGAACTGGAAGCGTGGTGATGACGTGATCATCCCGACGTCCATCCCTGACGCTGAGGCGAAGTCGAAATTCCCGGCGGGATGGAAAGCGCTGCGGCCGTACCTGCGCCTCACGCCGCAGCCGCAGTAAAGCGCACCTGCACTACCCGTCGCGGATGCGGAAGTCGGGACGCCAGCCGAGCTCGGTGGCGGCCTTGGCGCTGGATACCGCGCCATCCTCCTCCGCGACGTTGTAGATTCCGGGCGCGCCCCGGGTTACCGCAAGCCTCGCGGCCTGTGCGGCGGCATCGACGTGCACAGGGCCGCCAGCAGGCGGCGTGTCGAAGCCGGTTCCCGGCCCGTATAGCCGGCCGTAGCGCAGCACCACGCCTTCGAACGGCCCACCCAGAGCCTGACTCTCGAGACTCGCGACGCCCCGGGCGTTGATCCCGCCTGCCTCATCGGGTGCGCCGAGGTTGAGCGGAGCCTCCTCTCGATACGGCATGGGCCCAGGCGCATAAGCGAAGGAAATGCTCTGGGCGATCAGCCGCCGCATGCCGCCGGCCAGCCCTGCGGCAATCAGGTTGCGCGTGCCTGCATCGCGCAGCCGTGCATTACGCTCGCGCGCCGCAGCCATGCGCTTGGGATCGAGACCCGGCGGAAGGTCCGTGAGTTGGTGAATCACGATACGCGCGCCTGCCGCGAGAGCCGCCTGCCGCAGAGCCTGCGCATCGAACACGTCGGCCACGAGGGGCTCGACGCCCAGCGCGCGCAGCATCGCCGCCTTCTCCTGCGAGCGGGTGGTGCCGAATACGCGCCAGCCGTCGGCGAGGAGCAGCAAGCACAGGCGCCTGCCGATCGCCCCGGCCGCCCCTGCGAGGAAAATGCTGGCGGTGCGATTCAAGGCGGGCCCACGCTCAGGGCGAGTCGTATCCCGTGGGCTGCCCGGTCCCCGTGCCTTTCGGGCCGCAGCCGGGGGTCCACACGACCTTCCTGATGACGCCGCTGTCGTCGGTGTGGACCGTCACCGTGCAGCCAGCCAGGTTGTACTGATCGAACCGCCACGTGGCCGCCTGCCCGCCGCCGGCGGGACTGAGGCTCCAGGGCGCGCTCCAGTGCATCTCGAGCTCGAGCAAGGGCTTGCCGAGGTAGTGCGCAGCGGTCTCGGAGGGATAGTGCTTCGGCGGCGCGGCGCAGCCTGCCAGCAGGCCGGCGGCTAGAAGGAGGAGTCCTGAGAATATCCGCATGCGGCAAGCATGCCCGAAAGCGGGCGCGAAGGGAGCCGACACCAGCCGTTACCGCAACATTGCTTTCTGCGCCGACCACGCGGTCAGCAGCGCGAGCGCCACACTCGCCGCCAGGGCCAGCACGGCGCGCTGCTTCTCGCGCCTGACCAGACGCTCGCCATCGAGCGGCGCGATGAGGAAGGGCTCGCCGTGGGTGGTCTGCCCGACGACGCTCACGCGCTGCTCCTTGCAAGCGAGGCTCGCCTCGACCTGCTCCCTGGCAGCGGCCCGGGCGGCCTCCCATTCCTCGACATCGAGCTGGCCGTCATGGTTGCGGTCGAACCTCGCCAGGAGTCCCGCCTGATCGTGCTTCCACTCCACCACGATCTTGCCGACTTCCCGCTCGATCGATTCGACCATGGAGCGCGAGCGCAGCTCCCCGAGCACCGTCAGATGGGCACCCGGGCCAATGACCCTCTCGGTATAGCGGTAGTCGCAATCGGATCGCCAGCCCCGCCCCTCCATGCCGGGCAGGCAGGCCGGGCGCGGCGCATCGCCGTACCAGGTCTCGCGTGATGTCGGCGTTACATCGGCACCAACAGGTCCGACCAGACACTCACCGTCCCCATCGTGCAGGGAGAACGGAGCCACGCTGGTGGCGCGATCGACAACGTACCATTCGCGGCGGTCGTTGCCGACCGTGCGGCGGTGCTCGATCGTGTAGTCCCACCACACGCACGGTAACCCACTCAAGGGAGCGTTGATGGGTCCTTCCGGCGGCGGTCCCGCCTCGCCCTCCAGGTGCACATAGCCCTGCGCCGCCGAGCGGATGCGCGCGACCGGCGTGTCCGCGGCGAAGCGATCGCGGCGCAGGCTGACGAAGAGCAGATAGAGGGCGTAGACCGTACCGGCTGAGAAGAGGACGGCGAGCGCGAGGAACCCGGGAGAGACTCCGTGCGCGGTCACTTGCTGAACGCCATTCCTACATCGACATCCGCCGTCTGCGCCGCGTCGAACTTGAGCAGCCGCGCCGGCTCGAAATTGAACATGCCCGCGATGATCGTGTCGGGGAATGTCTCGATGCGGACATTCTGCGCGTTCGCGGCATCGTTGTAGATCTCGCGGCGGTCGGCGATCGCGGTCTCGAGGGCGCTGATGCGCGCGGCGAGATTGTGGAAGAGCGTGTCGGCCTTGAGATCGGGATAACGCTCGGCCACGGCGTAGAGATTCGCGAGGCCGCTGCGCAGGGCGCCCTCCGCCGCATTGACCGAGGTGACATCGCCGGACTGGCGTGCCGTTTCCACCTGCGATCTCGCCTGCGTCACGCGCTCGAGCGTTTCCCGCTCGTGCTGCATGTAGCGCTTGCAGACATCGATGAGCTTCGGCAACTCGTCGTGCCGCTGCACCAAAAGCACGTCGATGTTGGACCACGCGAGCTTCACCTCGTTGCGTGTCCGCACCAGGCCGTTGTAGATCGTGACCGTGTATCCGATCAGGAGCACCACGATCAAGAGGAAGATGATGAAGCCCGTCATACCTCACCCCGCGCCCGGCCAAACGCCGGCCGTAACCGCCCCGAAGTCTCCCAGACCGCCCCCCTCCATCGCCATCGGCAGCCGCTCGAACTGTGCGGGCGGTAGCACTTCCCCCCGGCCAGGCGTGACGGGGCAGGCACTTCCCGGCCCGTGCGGGTGAGCTGGAGCGGCCCGGGAAGTTGGCGCACAATCCGCCTTGAACAGAAAGACCCTCGCATCGGCAGAGGGAGGGGCGCGGGCATGCTGCTCCGAAGATCCTTCCGGTCCCAGCCTCGGGCGCAGGCGCGCAGCCCGTTTGCCCCCTTGGGGCCCCCCCTGGCGCTCAGCTGGGTGCTCCTCGCATATGCCGCCGTGGCCGGCCGCCGGCAGCGCCTTTGCCGCCCTCAGAATCCATGACGATTACCTCGAAGTCATCCAGGAGGAGCATGAGGGCCTGCGGGGCGTAACGGCGGCATTGACCAGCGCCGCCCAGGCGATGCTCGATCACGGCCTGGGAGCGGCATTGGCGGGCGGCAGGATCCTCTCGGTCGAGGCGCTGCTGCGCTGGCGCCACCCGCAGAAGGGGCTCATCTGGCCGACCTCCTTCGTCCCGCTCGCGGAGCAGACCGGGCTCATCGTGCCGCTCGATTCCTGGGTGCTCGCCCAGGCGTGCCGGCAGGCGCAGGCCTGGCTCTGCGAAGGCGGCCTCAACGTCAAGGTCGCCGTCAACCTCTCGGCGATGCAGTTTCGCTGTCCGGATCCTCTCGATTCCATCATCTCCGCGATTCATTCCGCGGGGCTCGATCCGCGGTGCCTGGAAATCGAGCTCACCGAGAGCGCGCTCATGATCGACCCCGAGAGATCGGCAACCGCTCTCAAGTTGCTGCGCTCGATGGGAGTCAGCATCGCCATCGACGACTTCGGCACCGGCTACTCGAGTCTGAGCTATCTGCGCCGGCTGCCGATCGACAAGCTGAAGATCGACCGCAGCTTCATCAGGGATCTGCCCACGAGCGCGACGGACGAGTCCATCGTTCGCGCCATCGTCTCACTCGCTCACAGCGTGGGACTGCAGGTTGTCGCCGAGGGCGTGGAGACGCCCGAGCAGCTCGAATGCATCCGCGCGCTCGACTGCGATCAGTGGCAGGGATACTACTGCTGTCCGCCGCAGCCGGCCGCGGAGCTCGCCGAGCGTCTTGCCGCGGACGCCTCGATCTCCTCCACGGGCATCAGAGCCGCGTTGACCCGGGCCTCCCGTCTCCTCAGTCCCTGACATTGTGATAGCATCGCAGCCCTGCTGCGTAGCCCGCAAAAGTCGCGCCTCTGGCCGGCGGCAACGGAGCTGATGTTCGAAAAACGGCCGCAGGCCGGTTTTTCCTATCAACAAGGGGACATATGCGACTTCATCGCTTCGCGCTCTTGGGGATGATGCTCGGGCTGTCAGGCGCGGCGCTCGCCGCCGGCACGACAGTGGATGCGGACTCGCTGCACCCGGGTTGGCTCGACACTCATGCCAGCCCCGCACAGAGCTTCTATCAGTTCGCCAATGGCGGCTGGCAGAAGAGCCACCCGATCCCGGCCGCCTACTCCACCTGGGGCACCTTCAACATCCTCCAGGTGCGCAACGAGACGATCATCCGCCAACTGATCCAGGATGCCGCCAAGGCGCATGCGCCGGACGGCAGCGCCGCGCAGAAGGTGGGCGACTTCTACGCCAGCGGCATGGACGAGCAGCTCATCGACCGCCTCGGCATCGGTCCGCTCTCGCCCGAGCTCGACGGCATCGCCGGCATCAGGAACCTCTCGGACCTGCAGCGGGAAGTGGCCCAGCTGCAGATGATCGGCGTCGATGCGATGTTCGGCATCGGGGAGATGCAGGACTTCAAGGACTCGAGCCGCGTGATCGGGGTCGCCGGCCAGGGCGGGATCGGGCTGCCGGACCGGGATTACTATCTCAAGCAGGATCCGAAGTTCAAGCAGATCCGCGCCGAATACGTCGCGCACCTCACGCGGACCTTCCAGCTCCTCGGCGACGGCAGGCAGCTGGCGGCGCGTGAGGCGGGAATCGTCATGACCATCGAGACGGGGCTTGCCAAGGCGTCGATGTCTCGCGTGCAGCAGCGCGACCCGCGGGCCATCTACCATGTCATGACCCTGGTGCAGCTCGATCGCGCCACGCCGAACTTCTCCTGGAGCGAGTATTTCCGGGAGATCGGCTACCCGCAGATCACGAGCATCAACCTGGCGATGCCCGAGTTCTTCGGCGCTCTCGGCAAGGATCTGCGCAGCGTGCCGCTCGAGCAGTGGAAGATCTACCTGCGCTGGCGCCTCATCGATGCTTTCGCGCCCTATCTCTCCAAGCCCTTCGTCGATGAGAACTTCAGGATGCAGTCGGCGGTGACCGGGGCGCAGAAGCTGCTGCCGCGCTGGCAGCGGGTCGTCAACGCGGAGGACGACGCGCTCGGCTTCGCCGTGGGCAAGCTCTATGTGGAGAAGGAGTTCCCGCCCTCCTCCAAGGCGCAGGTGCTCGAGATCCTGCATGGCATCCGCGCGGCGCTCAAGGGCGATCTGGCGACTCTCCCCTGGATGACGCCCACGACCCGCAAGGCGGCGCTCGTCAAGCTCGACCTCATGGGCGAGCGCATCGGCTATCCCGACAAGTGGCGCGATTACTCGACGCTGCGCATCGATCGCGGGCCCTACGTCCTCAACGTGATGCGCGCCAATGAGTTCGAGCAGAAGCGGGAGTTGAACAAGGTCGGCAAGCCCGTGGACCACGATGAGTGGTTCATGACGCCGCAGGAAGTCAATGCCTACTACGACCCGTCGATGAACAACATCAACTTCCCGGCCGGAATCCTGCAGCCGCCCTTCTTCGACCCGAAGGCGCCGGCAGCGGTCAACTACGGCGCCGTCGGCTGGGTGATGGGCCATGAGATGACCCACGGCTTCGATGATCAGGGCGCGCAGTTCGACGGCCACGGGAACCTCAAGAACTGGTGGACGCCCGAGGATGCGAAGCGCTTCCACGCCGCCACTTCCTGCATCTCCAACCAGTTCTCGGGCTACACGGTGGACGGTGACCTGCACGTGCAGGGCAAGCTCGTCACCGGCGAGGAGACCGCCGATCTCGGCGGCATGATGCTCGCCTGGCGCGCCTTCCATGCATCAAGCGCCTACAAGAGCGCAAAGATCGTCGACGGCTTCACGCCCGACCAGCAGTTCTTCCTGGGCGCGGCACACGTCTGGGCGAACAACATCCGGCCGGCGGAAGCCCGCCGCCGGGTCACGATCGACCCACACGCGCCGGCCCTCTACCGCGTGAACGGCACACTGGCGAACCTGCCGCAGTTTCAGGAGGCGTTCCAGGTTCCGGCGGGCAGCCCCATGGTCAGCGCCCACCGGTGCGTGATCTGGTAAAGGATCAGCTCACGAGGAGCAGGCAAAGGCCGTCGTAACCCTTGGAGCCGACCGTCTGAATGGACGTTGCCGAGACGCGCGGCTCCGCGGCGATGTCGTCATATAGCCGACGCACCGCGCGTACGGCCGGATCGTGGCTTCGTGAGTCCATCACTTCACCCTCCCGGATGACGTTGTCGAACACCATCATGCTTCCGGGCCGCGCCAGCGCGAGGCAGGCCCGGAAGTAATCCGGATAGCCCTCCTTGTCGGCGTCGATGAAGAAGAAATCGAATGGCCCCGTGAGCGAGGGCAGCAGCTCGAGCCCCGGCCCCACCCTGACCTCGGCCAGCTCCGCCAGTCCCGCCCGAGCCAGGTTGGCCCGCGCGACCTCGGCATGCCTGGAGCTGTACTCCAGTGTGATGAGCCGGCCGCCAGGCGGCAGCGCTCGAGCCAGCCAGATGGCGCTGTAGCCGCCCAGAGTGCCGATCTCGAGGATGCGCCGCGCGCCCATCGACCTCGCCAGCAGGTTGAGGAGCTTGCCCTGGGGGGCGCTCACGGCGATATCGGGGAGCCGCGCGGCCCGGCTGGCCTCGCGGGCCGCGGCGAGCGCGGCGTCGGGCTGCACGATCAGGCCATTCAGATAGTCGTCTACCGCGGTCCAAGTCTTTTGGCTCATCCCCCTATCTTAGACGACGTGGCAGAATCCGCTTGCGGTGCTTCCATTCGCCCGAGGAGGAAAGCTTAACGTCTTCCCCTCACTGAAGTGAGGGGATTTCCGTCCACCGGAGGCCGACGTTCCGGCCCGAGAAGAGGATATTGATCGCAGAGTTGATGTCCCGGTCATGCCGAGCACCACAGCCGCTACAGCTCCACTCTCTCA
>JAGWPE010000021.1 GCA_028870635.1 Gammaproteobacteria bacterium
GTACGCTCGACGGCAACGCCGAAGAAGAACGGAAACAGCGAACCGTGCGATATCGGACACCAGCGACAATTTTGTCCGGCAGCGGCGCCGGGCGGCGCGTGAAGAATCGAATGGCCGCCCGCTCGCACGGCCGTCCGCCATTGCGCTTCAGCGGGAAGCCGGCCGGCGCCTCGCGGCCGGCCATGGCCAGATGCCGCGGCGCATAGTGTTCACCCTCTTAGAAACCCGACCCGATCCCGGCCATGAGCTGCAGGATGCGATTTTCGCCTGTGCGACCGGAGAATGAATGGATCAGGTAGCGATTCGACCCGGCGCTTGCCATACGGCAATCAGCTTGCGGATTGGATCGGGTCGTACGCCAGCAGCCGGCGCAATTCCTCCAGGTCCGCGGGCTTCACCATGTGCACGTCGAAGCCGGCTGCGTGGGCAGCCTCCCGATCCTCGCTACGCCCGTACCCGGTCATAGCGACCAATAACAGCCGCGGCTCCTGACCATCGAGTTGCCCGCGCAGCCGCTGGGCGACTTCGTAGCCATCCATTCCCGGGAGCCCTATATCGACCAGCGCCGCGTCCGGCCGAAAGCTGTTCGCGACCACCAGCGCCTCGGTCCCATCTCGCGCGGTCGCCACCTCATGGCCCCACGAACGGGCAACCAGGGCCATTGACTGCGCCGCATCCGAATTGTCATCCACGACCAGCACGCGGCGGGGAGTCACCGCGGGGAGCCTTGCATCGGTATGCGCTCTCGACGGAACCCTCACGCTCGCCGGGAGGACGGGCAATCGGACGATGAACTCGGTTCCGGCGCCCAGGCCCGCGCTCTGCGCCTCGATGCGCCCGCCGTGCAACTCGAGAATCCGCCGCACGACGGCGAGCCCCAGCCCGAGGCCGCCGCCGGAGTGCGCCAGGGAGCGGTCTACCTGCGTAAAGAGCTCGAAGATCCCATCCACCGTTGCAGATTCCAGGCCGATTCCCGTGTCGCGCACGATCAGGACCGCCTCATCCGCCTCCTGCCGCCTCAGGGTTAGCGTGATCTGACCGCCCGGCGGGGTGTACTTGGCGGCGTTCTCCAGCAGATTGCACACAACCTGCTCCAGGCGGACCGAGTCACCGCTGACCAACACCGGCTCCTCGGGTAGGACGAGCGAGAGCTCATGATGTGCCTGATCGATACGCGAACGGCTGGCCTCCGCGGCCTCGCGCACGACGGCGACCAGATCCACCGGATCTCGCTTGATGGCGATCAGCCCGCGGCTGATGCGCGCCACATCGAGCAGCTCGTCCACCAGTCGCACCAACCGCTGCGTCTGCCGCTCCATCATTTCATACAGCTTGACGGATGCCGGGTCCGCATGCCGGTTGTGCAACAGATGCACGGCGTGCGTGATCGGCGCAAGGGGGTTGCGCAGCTCGTGCGCGAGCATCGCCAGGAACTCATCCTTGCGCCGGGCGCTCTCGCGCAGGGACTCGCTCCGGGTGCGCTGTTCGGTGATGTCCTCGATGGCGAGCAGGATCAGCTCCGAGCGCTCCCGGTCTGCAGGGATTCTGCGTGCGCTCAGGCTCACGACCCGGCGGCCCCGTGACGGAGCCTCGCGGCTGATTTCGCAATCGCTCATGGGCTGGCCGCGCACCAGCACGGCGTCCAACCGCTCGCGCAGCGCATCGACATTCCACTGTCCGTTTCCGACCTCGTAGATCAATTGCCCCTCGGTCAGCTCGGGGCGCTGCCCGAAGTCGCTGTAGTAGGCCCGGTTCGCCCGCAGAATCCTGAGCTCCTGATCCAGCACCAACAGCGGCTCACGCATGCTCTCTACGATCGCATCGGCATAGCGGCGGGCCTGCTCGGAGGTGATGCCGGCCTTCTCCGCTGCTGCCTGGGCGCACTCCGCCACGCCGCGGGCTCTATCCAGCTCGGCATTGAGGACGGCGAGCTCGCGGTTGCGGTTACGCAGCTCGTCGTTGGTGGTGGTCAGCTCTTCGTTCGCCGATTGCAGCTCCTCCTTGGAAGTCTCGAGCTCCTCGTTGGTGCTCTGAAACTCCTCGTTCGCCGAGAGCACCTCCTCGTGCGCCGATTTGAGCTCCTCCTTGACCGCCTCGTGCTCCTCCATGGTCGCCTGCTGGTAAGCGCGCATGGCGGCGATCTCCCGCTCGAGCTGCGCCATGCGCCTGTCCTTCTCGGACTCCAGGAGCGCGGCGGCCGGAGCGGCTTGTGCGCGCCGGCCGCTCGGGGGGCGAGACCCGTCATCAAACAGAATCAGGTAGCACCGCTCCGTGCTCAAGCGCTTCAGCGGGATCACCTCGATGCTGACATTGTGCAACTGGTCGATGCTCAAGCCCTCGCGGCGGGCCCCGGAGCCGCTCTCGCGTACTTCCTGGACCGCCGGAATGATCTCCACCAGCAGCTCGGGCCGTGCCACGCGGTGGAGATTGAGGCTGGGAGCGCCGCTCGCGAGCTCCAGGTACGGCCCGGTCTCCCCGCGTACCTGCAGA
>JAGWPE010000254.1 GCA_028870635.1 Gammaproteobacteria bacterium
ACCGCGCGCTCCTGGGAGTCTCGGCTACCCTCTCACCTCGGCCAGCAGCCGCTCGATGCTCACGCGCGCCTGTCGAGCGTAGCCGCCGCCAAACAGGTTGGCGTGATTCAACACGTGATAGAGGTTGTAGAGCTCCGCGCGCACTACGTGCCCGGCGGGCAGCGGCGCCGCGTCCTGATAAGCATCGTAGAAGGCGCGGCCGAAGCCGCCGAAGAGCCGGGTCATGGCGAGGTCCGCCTCGCGATCGCCGTAGTACGCGGCCGGATCGAAAATGACTGGTTCATCTTGGCTGTCCGCCAGCCAGTTGCCGGCCCAGAGGTCACCGTGCAGGAGAGATGCCCGCGGCCGGTGGCCCGCGAGCAGCGCATCGACCGACTCGAGAAGCCGCGCGCCGGGATTCTCGAGAAGCTCCGCGAAGCCGCTCTGCACGGCCAGCGCGAGCTGATGCCGCAGTCGGCGCTCGCGGAAGAACTCCACCCAGTCGGGCAGCCAGCCATTGGGCTGAGGCGTGCGGCCGATGAAGTTGTCGCTCTCGAAGCCGAACCGCTCCGCGGTCACCGCGTGCTGCGCCGCGAGCTGCTCGCCTAGCCTGCGCTCCGCCGCGCGCCCCGCGGGCTGGGACTCGATCCATTCGAGGGCGAGAAACGCGCCCTGCCCGGCAGCGCCGCGCGCCAGCAGCCGCGGCACGCGGACCGCCTGCGCGCCAGCGAGCGCAAGCAGACCCGTGGCTTCCGCTTCCAGTCCGGCGCCGCCGCCCTGGCCGGCCACCTTCACGAAAAGCAGCGTATCGCCGCACCGCCAGCGGTAGGTGCGATGAACGCCGCCGCCCGAGACACCGCTCTGCGGCTCCGGCGCACACTCCCCGCCCACTTGCGCGGCGATCCCGCGCGCGATGGCTTCGAATCCGCCGTCCTCGCTCAAGTCTGTCCCCTTCAAGGCCGAATGCTCAGCTTGCGGCCGCGGCGGCGCAGGCGGTCTGCTGCTGCGCGAGCCGCTCGCCCTGGCGGCGCAGCAGCGGCCCGAAGCCGAGGCGATCATAGAGGCCGCCCAGGGCCGCAAGGTCCGGAGGCTTTGGCCGCAGGTCCGATGCCGAGACGCCGAGCGGCATGTCGCACACTATGCGCGTGAGCTGCCGCGCCAGGAAGACCGATTCGCGATGCATCGCCAGGCGCTCCCCCAGAGCGCCCCCGCCGCGCAGGCCCAGGGCGGCGACGCGGCCGATGTTCGCGTAGAGCTCATCGAGCGAGCCGAATTTGCGCAGCAGCGTGCCTGCGATCTTCGGGCCGATGCCAGGCACTCCGGGAATGTTGTCGGAGGTATCGCCGGTGAGGGCGAGGAAATCGGCGAAGCCCTCGGGCGCCACGCCGAACTCGCGGCGGATGTCCCGATAGCCGAGCTGTGTGCGGGCGCCGAAGTCCCACAGCAGGTCGCCGTCGCGCACGAGCTGCGCGAGATCCTTGTCGCGAGTGATGAAGGCCGAGCGGATGCCTTGCGCCCGCATGAGGCAGGAGAGCGTGCCGATGATGTCGTCGGCCTCGAACTCCGGATCGACGAACGCCCGTAAACCCAGATGCCGGCAGAGTTCCCGGCAGTACTCGAATTGACGTGGGAGACCGGCCGGCGCCGGCTCTCGATTCGCCTTGTAGGCAGGGTAGATCCTGTTGCGGTAGGACGTCGTCAGCCGCTGATCGAAGGCGACGCCGATGTAGCGGGGCCGGATGCGCTCCATCAGATCGCCCAGGAATCGCGCGAAGCCGAAGACGGCATGTACGGGATTGCCGTCGCCGTCCATCATGTCCGGCAGCTGCGAGTGATGCGCGCGAAAGACGTAAATGGACGCGTCGATGAGGAAGATCAAGGCGTGCCTATCCCGAAAACATGCAGCGGCACGAGCAAACGACGCAGGCACATGGACGTGCCCCGCCGCCGCAGAGCGAGGTGGTGCCTTTCAGCGAAGCACTGCTTCGCCCGCCGAGCGAGCTTCGAGCAAAAACCACGCTTTTTGCTCGAAGCTGCGCTGGGCCGGGCAGGGTGCGACGCATGCATCGCACGGGTGGCCGCGAAGGGCCACCCCGGAGCTTTGCGCGCAGCAGGGACTGCGCAGCGCAATGCCCGGATCCAGCGCCTTATCAAGCGAGCCAGCGCTGGATGCGATCGTGCAGCGGGCTGGAGCGTGGAAAGTGCGCCAGCAGGTATTGCATCTGGTCCGCGAGCACGCGCCTTCCCTTGAGGAAGATGTATTCCGCGTAGGTCGGCGTGAACGGCACCGCGATCAGCTGCATCTTCGCCTGCTCCGGGGTGCGCGAGGCCTTCTGGTTGTTGCAGCGCCGGCATGCCGTCACCACATTGGTCCAGACGTCGAGGCCACCCTGACTGAAGGGTCTGATGTGATCGCGCGAGAGCTCGCGGGACGGGAAGCGCAAGCCGCAGTACATGCACAGGAAGGCGTCTCTGCGGAAGAGCGTCTGGTTGTTGAGCGGCGGCACATAGTCGTGGCGCGTATTGCCCGGATTGCCCGTGTGCCCGACGGTGGCGACGATGGAATTGATTTCCAGCACCGTGCGCCGGCCGGTCCGCGCGTTCACGCCGCCATAGAGCTCGAAGAGCGGCGAGCCGCAGGTATAGGCCACCTGCTCCTGATGGTAGAGACGGGCCGCTTCCTTGTAGTCGATCCATTCGAGCGGCATGCCGGCGATGTCCGTCCGCAGCACGAGTTGGGAGAGCCCGCGCGCCGTCCCGGCCGGGACGATCCGCAGGTCGTCCGCCACGCCGCGGTCCGCCCGTTCGAGGTCTATGCCCATCATGACCGGTGTAAGATACGGCAATTTTATGCGAATATTCAACAACCCACGCCCGGGACCCCCCGAAGAGGCCCGTAAATGCCAGTAATCATCGGCGCGCTGCGCGAGAGCGCGCCTCGCGAGACTCGTGTCAGTTTGGTTCCGGAGGTGGCCGAGAAGCTCGCCCAGAGTGGGGCGCGAGTGCTGCTCGAGCGAGGTGCCGGCGCGAGTGCCCAATTCCCCGATGCGGCGTACCGGGGGGTCGAATGGGCCGATTCGGCTGCCGCCGTGCTCGAGCAGTCGCAGGTAGTGCTGGCGGTCCAGCCGCTCTCGCTCGAGCACATCCAGGCGCTGAAGCCCGGGGCCGTGGTCGTCGGGTTCCTGCAGCCCTACGCGCGGCGCGAGGAGGTGAAGGCGCTCAAGGAGCGGCGGATCACCAGCTTCGCGATGGAGCTGGTGCCGCGCATCTCGCGCGCGCAGTCGATGGATGCGCTGTCGTCGCAGGCGGCCATCGCGGGCTACAAAGCGGTTCTGATCGCCGCCAATCACCTGCCGAAATTTCTTCCGATGCTCACCACGGCGGCCGGGACGATCCGTCCCGCACAGGTGCTCGTTATCGGTGCAGGCGTCGCGGGACTGCAGGCAATCGCGACGGCTAGACGCCTCGGAGCAGTTGTGGAGGCGTATGACGTCCGTGGCGCCACGCGTGAGCAAGTGAAGTCCTTGGGCGCGAAGTTCGTCGAGACCGGCGTAAGCGCCGAAGGCGCGGGCGGCTACGCGCGCGAGCTCACGGAAGAAGAGAAGCGCAAGCAGCAGGAGGTGCTCGACTCCCGCATCGCCGCCGCGGATGCGGTGGTGACGACCGCGTCCGTTCCCGGCCGGCCCGCCCCGAAGATCATCCCGCGGGCGGCGGTGGAGCGCATGCGTCCCGGGTCGGTCATCGTCGATATCGCCGCCGAGCAGGGCGGCAACTGCGAGCTCACGCGCGCCGGCGAGGTGGTGACCCACCAGGGCGTCAAGGTCGTAGGCGCCGTGGGTCTCGCCGGCGAGCTCGCCTACAACGCCAGCGAGATGTACGCCCGCAATCTGCTCAATTTCCTGAAGCCGGCGATCCAGAAAGGCGAGCTCGCCATCGACTGGAGCGACGAGGTCTTCGCGCAGGCCTGCCTCACGCACGCCGGCGAGATCAAACACGAGCCAACACGCAAGGCAATCGAAGGTTGAGCTTATGACCGGAATCGTAGCCCTCTACATCTTCATGCTCGCCGCCTTCACCGGTTACGAGGTCATCGCCCGCGTACCGGTGATTCTGCACACCCCGCTGATGTCGGGCTCCAACTTCGTGCACGGCATCGTGCTGGTCGGCGCCATGGTGGCGCTCGGCAACGCGCACACGCCTCTGGAGAAGACGATCGGCTTCATCGGCGTGCTGCTGGCGGCTGTCAATGCGATGGGCGGCTACGTCGTCACGGAGCGCATGCTGGAGATGTTCAAGTCGAGCAGGGCGGGCGGCCCGCGCCCGGGGGCGCGCTAGATGTCAGGCGCACCGATGTCGGCGCTCGCGGGAAGGGACACCCTCATCCAGGCGAGCTACTTCGTCACCGCGGTGCTCTTCATCGTGGGGCTGAAGCGCATGAGCTCGCCGGTCACGGCGCGCAGCGGCATCATCTGGGCCGGCATCGGCATGCTGGTCGCGACGCTCGTCACCTTCGCCTATCCGGGGATGAGCAACTATCCGCTCATAGGCGCGGCAATCGCCGTCGGCGCGGTCTTCGCCTGGTGGAGCGGCAAGCGCGTCGCCATGACCAACATGCCGCAGATGATCGCGCTCTACAACGGCATGGGCGGCGGCGCCGCCGCAGCCATCGCGGCGGTGGAGCTCTACCGCGGCGGGGCGGCTGGCTACGGCGAGGCGACCCTCGCGGTGATCGGCGGCCTGATCGGCGCGGTGTCCTTCAGCGGCAGCGCGATCGCGTTCGGCAAGCTCCAGGGGCTCATCAAGCGCAGCTTGCGCTTCCGCGGGCAACAGATCCTCAATCTGCTGCTGCTCGCCGCGGCTCTGTTGCACGCGGCGCTTCTCGCGGGCCACTTCAACACCTCCCCGCACGTCGTCACCGGACTCTTCGTTTTCGCGCTGATCCTCGGCATCAGCATGACGCTGCCGATCGGCGGCGCGGATATGCCGGTGGTGATTTCGCTGTACAACGCGCTCACCGGCCTCGCAGTGGGCCTCGATGGCTTCGTGATGCACAACGCGGCGATGATCGTCGCGGGTACCGTCGTCGGTGCGGCCGGCACGCTGCTCACTCAGCTCATGGCGAAGGCGATGAACCGCTCGCTCGGCAATGTGCTCTTCTCCGGCTTCGGGGATACGGGCGGGGGACCGGCCGGCAGCGTCACGGGGAGCCTCAAGCCCATCGAGGCTGCGGACGTCGGGGTCATGCTCGCGTTCGCGCAGAAGGTGATCGTGGTGCCGGGTTACGGCATGGCCGTCGCGCAGGCGCAGCACAAGATCTGGGAGCTCTGCCAGCTCCTCATCGAGCGCGGCGTGACGGTGCGGTTCGCGATCCATCCGGTCGCCGGCCGCATGCCGGGGCACATGAACGTGCTGCTCGCGGAAGCCGGCGTTCCATACGATCTGATCGCCGATCTCGATGAGATCAACGCGGAGTTCGAGACCGCGGACGCGGCCCTCATCATCGGCGCGAACGACGTCGTCAATCCAGTGGCACGCACGGACAAGTCGAGCCCGATATACGGCATGCCGATCCTCAACGCCGACCGCGCGAAGAACGTCATCGTCATCAAGCGAGGCCAGGGCGCCGGATTCTCGGGCATCGAGAATGCGCTCTTCTATCTCGACAATACGCGGATGCTCTACGGTGATGCGCAGAAGGCCGGTGCGGAGCTGATCCAGGCGGTCAAGGCAGTCGGGTGAGACGGAGGTCGACGTGAGGAATCTGCTGGGAATCGGCTTGGCTCTGGCCGCCGTCGCGGCCCTGCCCTGCAATGGTCAGGACGCGGCCGACAACACGCCGCCCTCCGTGCAGGCACTGCATGCCCATGCGGCGTCGACGCCCGCCTCGATGCTCGAGAGTGCGCCGGCCTCCGCTTGGCGCGCGCTCGACCCCGACGATACCCTGTACATGAAGCTGCCGCAGGGCCGGGTGGTAATCGAGCTGGCGCCGCAGTTCGCGCCCCGATACGTCGCCAACATCAAGAAGCTCGTGCGGCAGGGCTTCTTCAACGGCCTGCCCATCTTCCGCGTGCAGGATGATGCGGTGGTGGAATGGGGCGATCCCACCGGCCGCAGGTCGGTAGGCATGGCGAGGCGCGTGGTGCCCGCCGAGTTCGAGCGGCCTGCGAGCGACTTGCCGTTCACGGCACTCCCCGACCCCGACACTTACGCCCCGCAGGCAGGATTCGCGGACGGCTTTCCGGCGGCCCGCGATCCCGTGTTCGGCCGTGCCTGGCTGGTCAACTGCTACGGCATGCTCGGGGCGGCGCGCGGCAACAACGTCGACAGCGGCGGCGGCACGGCTCTCTACGCGGTGATCGGCGGCCCCCAGAGGCAGTGGGACCGCAATACCACGATGGTCGGGCGCGTGGTGCAGGGCATGCCGCTCCTCTCGACATTGCCGCGCGGCAATGGCCCCCTGGGCGTATACCGGGATCGCCACCGCTGGGTACGCATCGAGTCGGTGCGCATCGCGGCCGACCTGCCCGCCGCGAAGCGCACGCCGCTCGAGGTTCTGCGCACCGACACGCCGACCTTCACTCAGTACGTGGAAGCTCTGCGCAACCGCCGCGGGCCCTGGTTCAAGGTACCCGCCGGCCGCGTGAGCGTCTGCGCGATTCCCATTCCCGTCAAGACGATCGAAAGCAAGTGATCGAGCGGCCCAGGGCCGCTCCCCAATCAACTGGCAAGCCGGCTCCTCAACGAGGTCTGCGCGGCGTGCGCGTCATGGGAAAGCGCGGCATCCGCATCATCTGACGCTGCCTCATCTGCCAGGCGCGCTGCATCATGAGGTGCCGCTGTGCGGGCGTCGCCCTCTGCCATTGCTGGCGCAGCATGCGGCGCCGCCATGGCGGCAGCTGCTGGAACGCGCGGTAGCTCTGGCGGATCGCCTGCTGCTGTTGGGGCGGCAGGGATTTGAACGTCTGCCAGCGACGGCGCAGTGTCTGGCGTTGCTGCGGCGTGAGCTGGCGCCACTGCTGGAAACGCTGGCGAGCCATGGAGCGCTGCTGCGGACTCATGTTGAGCCATCGCTCGCTGCCGCGCGCGAGCGCCTGCTGGCGCGCCGGCGGCAGTGATCCCCAGCGATTCGCCACCGGCCCCAGCAGCCGCTGCTGCCGGGGCGAGAGGCTCGCCCAGGCGACGGGGGCGGGCGTGCCTGCGGCGGCCGGGGCGGGGGACGCCTGAGGGCCCGCGACGGGCGGCTGCCCGCCTGCGGGAGGAACCTGCGCGAGGACGCACGGCGGCGCCGCCGCCAGCAGCAGCGCGATCATCAGCGCCTTGCGCCTGTTTGTCATCGTCGCGAACACCTTACCCGCTCGGCTTGTCGGCACCGGCCGGCGAGCTCGCCGGCTTCGGCTGCACCGGTGCCTGCGGCGCCCGTGCAGCCTTGGCCACCTTGCCGATGTTGACCTCTGACAGATACGCCAGCCAGCTGCCGTCGTCCGGCTGCGTCGAATCGCTCGACGGATCGCCGCTGCCCAGAAATTCCAACAGACCCGGATCCACCGCAGGATCCGCGGTCTGTTGCGGCGGATCACCGGCGCGCCCGACCGCCCATCCCATGGCGAGCGCCACCGTCACAGCGGCGATCCCGATGCGGTGCGCACTGCGCATGTTCAACCAGGGTTCGGGTCCGTACCCGGCGCGCCGCTCTGGCCCTCGCGGGCCTTGCTCTGACCTGCCGGCGCGGCCCCGGCCGGCTGCCCGCCCTGATCGGCCTGCGCCATCGCCCACGCGTAGAACTGCCCATCGCCGTTTTGCATGATCTCCATTCCGTCGCGATCGGCAATCAGATCCAGATCCGCCACGGAGGTCTGGTTCCCCTCGACCACGGGATATCCCTGCGGCGCATGCGGCCAGAGCACGAAGGCAACCAGCACCGCGGCGGCCACCGCTCCGGCCGCCGGCATCCACAACAGGCGCAACCGGATCCACGCCGGCACGCGCAGCGGCAGGCCCCAACGGCTGCGCCGCGCCGCCTGGGCAAGAGCCGCGTGCCGCGCCTGGTTCAGCCGCGAGCGCGCGTGGCCGCCGACGCACCGCACGCTCTCCTCCAGAACGGCGTGCAGCTGGTGCTCGAAATCGGCGGTGCCGTTCAGGTCCCGGCTCATGCGTAAAGCTCCCCGAGCTGCGCGCGCAGCGTCTGCAGCGCGCGAAAATAGTGTGTCTTGACGCTGCCCTCCGAGCAGCCCATGGCCCGAGCCGTCTGCGCCACGTCGAGCCCTTCCAGGGTGCGCAGCAGAAATGCCTGCTGCTGCCGCCGGGGCAACGCCGCGAGCGCCTTCTCCAGCGCCGACATGGCATCCGCGATCTCCAACCGCCGCATGGGCAGCGGATCGTCGCTGGCCGCCTCCGCGATGGGATCCGGCTCGTCCTCGTCGGGATCCGATCGGAAGGGCAGCCACGCCATCACCCGGTTGCGCACCGTGCGCCTGCGCTGCATGTCCCGGATACGGTTTTCCAGGATACGGTAGAAGAGCGGCTTCCATTCCTCTTCCGGCCGGTCCGAGTAGGCACGCGCGAGCTGCAGCATGGCGTCCTGGACGGCATCCAGAGCATCGTCCTCATGCCGCAGCGCCGCCTGGGCGATCTTGAACGCACGCAGCTCGACGCCCGCCAGGAACTGGCTGAGCGCTCTGCACCGGGCATTGCTGGAGGAATCCGACAGGTCCACGTCGCCGTGAGAGGCAGCCGGCATGCTATAAGGCGGCGCGAGCGTAGCAAACTCTGGCATGACAGGTACAACGCGGCTGCGGCGGGTATGGTTGACGGAGTCCGCTGCGCGCACAAGTACCTGATTCCTCTGCCCTAATGAATTCCGTCCCCGTCGTACGCGTGGCGCTGCCCACGCCGCTGAGGCGCTTGTTCGACTACCGCGCCGACTCGCCCTCCCTGACCGGTGCTGCGGTCGAGCCCGGCATGCGCATCCGGGTGCCCTTCGGGCGCCGGCGCCTCATCGGGGTCGTCATGGAGACGGCCAGCGGCTCCGAGCTACCCGACGAGCGCCTCAAATCCGTGCTCGAGGTCCTCGATCGGCGGCCGATCTTCGATCCGGCCACCCTCGGCCTGCTGGGCTGGGCGGCCGACTACTACCATCATCCCGTCGGCGAGGTGCTCGCGACGGCGATGCCCAAGGCGCTGCGGCTGGGTGCGGCGGCGGATTCCACCGAAGAGCGTTGGCTGCTCACACCGGAGGGTCGGGAAGCGTGGGCGAGAGGCGAGCCGCGCAGAGCGCCGCGCCAGCGGCAGGTGCTGGCGGCGATTGCGCAGCCGGATCCACCCGTTGCCGGCGGCGCAATCCCGGCCGGTGCGCCGGCGCCGGGCCTCTCGGCCGCAGACCTGGATGCGAGGCTCGAGTCCTGGCGGGAAGCGGCGCGTGCGCTCAGCGAGCGCGGGTGGCTGGCGGCCGTCGAGACGACTGCCGCCGGAGGCGCAGAGAGCGGTGTCGGCGCGGTGGCGGTGAGTCCGGGTCCCGAGCCGAACGAGGAGCAGCGTGCGGCGATCGAGCGGGTCTGCCAATCGCTGGGAGGCTTCGGCGGATTCGTGCTGCACGGTGTGACCGGCAGCGGCAAGACCGAGGTCTACCTGCGCATCGTCGAGCGGGCCCTGCGGCTCGAGCGCAACGCCCTCGTGCTGGTGCCGGAGATCGGGCTGACGCCGCAGCTCGTCGGCCGCTTTCGGCAGCGGTTCTCCACGCCCATGGCCGTCCTGCACTCCGCCCTCACCGATCACGAGAGGCTGCTTGCCTGGCGAGATGCCTTCAGCGGGCGCGCGCGCGTCGTTCTCGGCACGCGCTCGGCGGTGTTCGCCCCCGTGCGTGACCTGGGCGTGATCATCGTCGATGAGGAGCACGACACTTCCTTCAAGCAGCACGAGGGAGGCTTTCGCTACTCCGCGCGCGACCTCGCGGTCGTGCGGGCCCGGCGGGCGGGCGTTCCGGTGGTGTTGGGATCGGCGACGCCGGCGCTCGAGACGCTGCAGAACGTCACCACCGGGCGGTATGCGCGCATGGTGTTGACTCGGCGGGCCGCCGAAGCGGCGCCGCCGCGGCTCTCGCTCATCGACCTGCGCTCGAGTGCCGCGCGCGCGGGCATCTCCACGCCCGCGGTGCAGGCGATCGAGCGGCACCTGCTGGCCGGCGGCCAAGTGCTCGTTTTTCTCAACCGCCGCGGCTACGCGCCAACACTGCTTTGCACCGCCTGCGGCTGGATCGCGCCCTGCCGCGACTGCGATGCCCGGCTCACCGTGCATCTCGGGGCGGCACGGCTGCGCTGCCATCACTGCGGGGCCGACGCCGCGCTGCCCGAGCGCTGCCCGCAATGCGGCTTCGCGGTCAAGGCCGTGGGACAGGGCACGGAAAGGATCGAGGAGACGCTCGCGGCGCTCTTCCCGGCAACGCCCTGCATCCGGCTTGATCGTGACGTGGTGAGGCGCCGCGGTGACATGGAGGAGGCGATGCGCCGGATGGCCGCAGGTGAAGCACGCATCCTGGTCGGGACACAGATGGTGACCAAGGGCCATGACTTTCCCAACGTAACACTGGTCGTCGTGCTGAACGCGGACCAGGGCTTTTTCAGCACCGACTTTCGCGCGCCCGAGCGCCTCGCGCAGACGATCGTGCAGGTCGCCGGGCGCGCGGGCCGCGGCGAGAGAGCGGGCGAAGTGCTCATCCAGACGGAGTTCCCCGACCACCCATTGCTCCTCAGCCTGCTGGCGGAGGGCTATGAGGGTTTCGCCCGCGCGGCGCTGGCGGAGCGCAGCCAGGCATCGTGGCCACCGTTCAGCCGCCTCGCGGCCGTGCGCGACTCGGCGAAGACGGCAGAGGCCGCGCTGGCGTTCCTGGCGGAGGCGCGAAAGGCGGCCGAGGACCTGCGCGCCGGACGAGGCAGCGGCAGCTCGGGCAATCATGCATCCGGGCGCGCCATTCGACTCCTGGGTCCCGCTCCCGCCGCGATGGGCAAGCGCGCCGGCCGCTATCACGCGCAACTGCTGCTGGAGAGCACGGACCGGGCGGGGCTGCATCGATTCCTGGATGCATGGCTGCCGGCGCTCGAGTCCCTGCCGAGCGCGCGCCGCGTGCGCTGGGCGCTCGACGTCGATCCTATCGACATTTTCTGACCGGCCAGCCCTTTGGCTCTTTCGGCCTCGCAGCCTCTCTGAGACCCGCCAACGCCAGCGGAAGCGCCCCGGGAAACGGAGCGGCCCCACTGAGTTCCGTCACCGCGAGACGTAGGCCCCCGGGAAACGGCCGCTTCGTCACTTGCTTTCGATCGAGCCCGCTTATCCCGAGCCATTCAGCTAGAATTTCGCGCTCAATTTCACCCCGGATCATCGCAGCCCTTGAAGCAGGAAATCGAGCAGCTCCTCGCGAGCGCAGTCACTTCGCTCGTCGGCAGCGTACTGCCCGAGCCACCGCCGCCCGGGACGCTGACCATCGAGCGCACCCGCGATCCGCAGCACGGCGATTTCGCGACCAACGCGGCGCTGCGCCTGGCGAAGGCGGCTGGCTGCAAGCCGAGGGAGCTGGCGCAGAAGATCACCGCCGCCCTGCCGCCGAGCCCCCTCGTTGCGCGCACGGATATCGCCGGGGCGGGCTTCATCAACTTCTTCCTGACTCCGCAAGCCTATGGCCGGGAGCTCGCGGTGATACACGAGCGCGGCGAGCGCTACGGCTGCAGCGAGGGCGAGAGCAGCCTCGGCCGGGGAGAGCGGGTGCTGCTCGAGTTCGTGTCTGCCAATCCCACAGGCCCGCTCCACGTCGGACACGGACGTCAGGCCGCGTACGGAGCCACGCTGGCCAACATCCTGGCTGCGGCCGGGTTCAACGTGTCTCGCGAGTACTACATCAACGACGCGGGACGGCAGGTCGACATCCTCGCGGTGAGCGCGTGGATGCGCTACCTGGAGGCCTGCGGCGAGGCGCTGCCGTTTCCCGAGAACGGTTATCGCGGCGATTACGTGCGTGCGCTGGCGCAGAAGCTCCTGACGGCCGAAGGAGAAGCGCTGCGGCGTCCGGCGGCCGTCGTGCTCGCCGGCCTGCCGCCGGATGCGCCTACAGGGGACAAGGAAGTCTATATCGACGCGCTGATCGCACGCGCGCGCGACCTCATCGGGACGAACGCCTTCGGCCGTGTGCTCGAGCACGCGCTGGCGGAGATGCTCGCCGACATTCGTGACGATCTCGGACGGTTCGGGGTGACTTTCGACCGCTGGTATTCCGAGCGTACCCTGGAGGAAAGCGGCGCGATCGACCGCGCGCTCGCGCGGCTCGAGCGCGAGTCGCGGCTCTACGCCAGGGACGGGGCGACCTGGTTCCGCGCCACCGAGTTCGGCGACGAGAAGGATCGCGTAGTGGTACGCGAGAACGGCCAGAAAACCTACTTCGCCTCGGACATCGCGTACCACCTGGAGAAGCGCGAGCGCGGCTTCCAACGTCTGATCGACGTGCTCGGCGCCGACCACCACGGTTACGTGGCGCGCGTGCGCGCGGGATTGACGGCCATGGGAGAGCCCGGCGACTGCCTCGAGGTCAACCTGATCCAGTTCGTCAGTCTCTTTCGCGGCGGCGAGAAAGTGCCGATGGGCAAGCGGGAGGCGCAGTTCGTGACGCTCCGCCAGCTGCGCGAGGAGGTCGGCAACGACGCTTGCCGGCTCTTTTATCTCATGCGCAGCCATGACCAGCCGCTCGATTTCGACCTCGAGCTCGCCAAGTCGCGCACCAACGAGAATCCCGTGTACTACATCCAGTACGCCCACGCGCGGGTCGCGAGCGTCATGAAGCAGCTCGCCGCCCGCGGCCTGTCTTTCGACCGCGGCGAAGGCCTCGCCGGCGTATCGCTGCTGACCGGCTCGCACGAGCAGGCGGTCCTCGGCTCGCTGGTGCGCTATCCGGAGGTGCTGGAGCAGGCGGCGCTCAACCGCGCCCCGCACGCCATCGTCCACTACCTGCGCGAGCTGGCAAACACGCTGCACACCTACTACAACGCGGAGCAGTTCATCGTCGCGGATTCCAGGATCCGCAACGCGCGCCTCGCGCTGGTGCTCGGTGTCCAACAGGTCGTCCGCAACGGCCTCACACTGCTCGGCGTCTGCGCGCCGGAAAGCATGTGAGCCCCGCAGCATGCCCCGGCTGACCACACGCGACTACAAGCGGACGTCCCGCAGCTCCGGCGCCGCGAAGCTGAAGGAGTTCGGGCTCGGCGTGATCGTGGGCGCGGTGCTCGCCAGCGCCGCATTCCTGATCGCCGGCTCGCATGCGCGCCATCGCACCGCGGCAGCACCCGCCTCGCGTGCCCGCGCAGGCTCCGGCTCGCGAAGTGACGCTCCGCACGCGCCTGCGCCCGATGATGCATCCTCCAACAGCTCCGGCCCCGGCTCCACGTCCGGCTCCGCCTCACCGCCACAGTCCGCATCCGCAGGTGCGCAGGCCCCGCAGTACGACTTCTACCGGATGCTGCCGCGCTTCAAGGTTCCAGTCCCGCACGACGACGACCGCTCGAGCCGACCGCCGCCCCCGGCAACCCAGCCAGCGGTTGCCGGCCGCGGTCCCGCATACCTCGTGCAGGTCGGCTCCTACCGAAGCACCGCCGAAGCCGACCAGGTCCGCGCCCGCCTGGCCCGCGCGGGCATTTCGGCACAGGTGCAGCAGATCGTGCAAGGCTCCAGGACCTGGAACCGCGTGCGGATCGGTCCGTTGAGTGACGCCGAGCTGGAGAAGGTCCGAGGGCAACTTCGGACGGCCAACATCCACGCTCTGGTGATACGCGCCGACCGGTAGCGGCACATGGAGCCGGTGGCCGCTCAGGCGCCGGGGCTGCGGTCCGTCCGTTCCCGCAGCAGCTTCTCGAGCTGCTCGGCAGGCACCGGCCGGGAGTGAAGGTAGCCCTGCGACTGATCGCAGCCCATCCCGCGAAGCGCCTCGAGCTGCCCCTCGGTCTCCACCCCTTCCGCGACGACCTTGAGTCCGAACGCCGACGCGAGACCGATCACGCTCGACACCAACGTGACGCTCGCCCTGTCTTCGGGCAATCCGGTGATGAACGAGCGGTCGATCTTCACCAGATCCACCGGCAGCTTCGACAGCAGGCCGAGCGACGAATAGCCCGTCCCGAAGTCATCGAGGGCGATGCGCAGCCCCGCCGCGCGCAGCTCGCGCAGCTTGCGGCTCGCCCCATCGACGTCGTGCAGCAACCCCGTCTCGGTGATCTCGAGATCGACGCCGGAGCCCTCGCCGAGACACGATTGCGCGGCAGCGAGCACCTGCTCGGCGAATGTCCGGCGCCGGATCTGCTGCGCCGATACGTTCACCGCGATCCGCAGCTGCGCCAGTCCCGTGCGGCGCCAGCGCAGGCAGTCCTCGGCCGCCTGACGCAGCACCCACTCCCCAACCGCCACGATCATGCCGGACGACTCGAGCACCGGGAGGAACTGGCCGGGAAAGACCAGTCCCCGTTCCGGGTCCTGCCACCGAAGGAGCGCCTCCACTCCCTCGATGCGGCCCGTGACGAGACTCACCTGCGGCTGGTAGTGCAGCACGAACTGGTGCTCATCGAGGGCGGCGCGCAGGCGGTGCTCGAGCGCCAGCCGCTCGGCGATGTCGCTGTGCATCTCGATCTGGTAATGCAGGTACTGCTCGCCGGCTTCCTTCGCCCGCTTGAGCGCCGCCTCCGCCCGCTGCGCGAGGGTGTTGCCGTCGCTGCCGTCGGCCGGAGAGCGCGCAATACCGGACCGGAAGGACGTGCGCAGCACCCGCCCCTCGATGCGGAATGCCTCGCGGAAGACGGTGTTCTCGAGCAGCGTCGTGACACTCTCCGCGGAGGTCTCTTCCTGCGGCAGCACCAGCACGAACGTTCCGCCGCCCAGGTATCCGATGCGCTCATCGTCCGGGATGTGGTACTTGAGCCGCTTGGCGACCGCTTGCAGCAGCAGGTCGCCCGCGTGCCGGCCGAAGCTGTCGTTGACCTTGCTGAGATGCATCACGTCGAAGGCAACCACCGTCGGAGCGCTCTCGAGCGCGGCCCGGTTGCGCAGACGCTGGTCGAGCCGCTGGCAGAACAACGCGCGCTTGGCGAGGCCGGTCAGCGGGTCGAAGGAAGTCAGGTACTGGGCCTGAACCTCCTGCTGCAGATAACGAAGGGCAAACGACATGTTGGCCGCGACATCCTGCAGCAGCCTCAGCTCCTCGTCGCTGACTGCGTGCGTCTCGCGCGAAGCGAGCGCCAAGGCGGCGACGCGCGCGCCGCCGGCTATGAGCGGCAGCGCCACGAGCGACTTCAGCCCCACCTCCAGCAGCTGCTCACGACCGGCGATCGGCGGCTCCGGGCGGGCGAGATCGGCGCAGAGCGCGATCTCCCCGGTGCGCAGCGCGCGGCCCGTCAGGGTGGTATCGAGCTCAGTGCCGTCGCCGATCGTGATGACCGGCAGGGTCCGGCCGGCGGGCGGCCCCACCCCGAGCGCGTGCCACGGATTGGCGCTACGGCCGTCGGCGCTCACCGTGAATATCACCGCGCGGTCGTAGCCGCCCACCTCGTATGCGAGACGACAGGCTTCGCGCAACAGCTCGTCCCGGTCCCGGATGCGAATCACCGCGCTGTTGATCCCGCTCTGCATCCTCAGCCTGCGCGTCAGGCGCGCGATCTCGCGCTCCGCGGCGCGACGCTGCGCGCGCTCCTCCACCTCGCGCAGCGCGCGCCGGACGGCCGGCACGAGCCGCGCGGGGTTGGTCTTCAGGACATAATCGACGGCCCCGCGCCGCAGCGCCTCGATCGCGCGCTCCTCGCCGATGGTGCCGGACAGGAAAATGAAGGGAACGTCGGGCGCCTGCTCACGGGCGATATCGAGGGCGGCAAGCCCATCGAAGGCAGGCAGCGTGAAGTCGGAGAGAATGACATGGGGGCGAAACAACGTGAGAGCCGCGCGAAACTGGCGCTCGTCGGCCACGGTGCGCGGCACGCAGGAGATTCCGCCGGAGCTGAGGTGGCGGACCGCGAGCTCGGCCTCGGCGGCCACGTCCTCCACGATGAGGACCCGCAATCCCTCGCGCGCGGTAACTGGCTCCCCCGGCGCGGATCCGTTCCGCGCCCGCGAGGGCTCCCTCTTCCTCTTGCCTTCTCCAGCGGCTGTCAGTTGTCAATCTCCGACAACGTTGTCCTTGACAGGGTACAACAATCCCGTCCCGCGGGACAGTCGCCCCGTCGCCGACCCATGGCGGGTCAAGCCGGGCCGTTCCGCCCACGGAGCACAATGCGGCCGGAAGTTAGACTCAGTACAAGGCCCGCCGGGGGCCGCGTCAGGCACCGGGCCGGGCAGGAGCCCGGGTCCGGCGCTTCAAACTAATCTTCCCCGATCGAGCGGAAATCCAAGCCCAGAGACCTGAGCTTGCGGTAGAGGTGCGTGCGCTCCATGCCGACACGCTTCGCGAGCTGGCCCACCTTGCCGTTGCAGAGCAGCAGCTGCTGCTGCAGATACGCGCGCTCGAACTGCTCCCGGGCCTCGCGCAGCGGCAGCGCCAGCAGGTCCTGCTTGACGAGCGGCTCGCCCGCGGGGGCCTGCACGGCGAGCTCGCGCTCGATCTCATCGAGGCTGATCTCCTCGCCTCCGCCCTGAATCAACAAACGGTGGACCAGATTCTTCAGTTCCCGCACGTTGTCGGGCCAGGGATAGTTTCGCAGCCGGTTCTGCGCCGCGACACTGAAACGGCGGAACGGCAGGCCTTCGGTGTCGACGATCCGGTCCACCTGTTGGCGCAGCAGCTCCGGAACGTCCTCGGCGTACTCGCGCAGCGGCGGCACTCTGACGATGAGAGTGTTGAGATGCGCGACAAGGTCGCGGCGCAGCCCCTCCGCCCCCGCCCTGCTCTCCACACCCGGTTGCGCCGAAGACACCACGCGCGCACGCAGCTCGAGCGCCTCCCCGCCGCCGATCGGCAGGAAGCGCCCGGACTCGAGCGCGCCAACCAGCAGGCGCTGCGCTGCGGCCGGCAGGTCCTCGATCTCCTGGATGAACAGAGTGCCGCCGGACGCCTGCTCGATGAGCCCCGGGTGGCGGTTTCCGCCCTCCATGCGGCCGAAAAGCCGGCTCTCCGCTTCCGCCTCCCGCAGACTGCTGGCGACCAGAGTGACGAAGGGCGAGCCGGCGCGCGGCCCGCGCTCGTGCAGATACCTGGCGAACGCCTCGCGGCCGGAGCCCGGCTCGCCGATGAGCAGCACCGAGGAGGAGTGGCCGGCGATCTGCTGCAGCTCGGTGCGCAGCTGTTGCATCAGCTTGCTCTTGCCCGCCGGCACCATCAGCGCCGGCACCAGGAGCTTGCCCGACTGGCGGCGGCGTCTGCCGGCTTCGAGCGCCCTCTCGACGGTGCGCAGCAGCTTGGCGAGCGACAGCGGCTTCTCGACGAAATCGAACGCGCCGAGGCGGGTCGCCTCGACGGCTGTCTCCACGGTTCCGTGACCCGACATCATGACGACGGGGCAGCCATCGGTCACCGAGGCGGACCATTCGCGCAGCAGAGTGATTCCGTCGACGTCCGGCATCCAGATGTCGAGCAGCACGAGATCGGGAGTCTGGCGCGCGCGGGAGGCGCGCGCCTGGGCCGCATTGGCGGCGACATCGACTTCGTAGCCCTCCTCGGAGAGGATCTCCTTCAGCAGGCCGCGGATGTCCGCCTCGTCATCGACCACCAGTATGTGTGGAGCGTTGCGAGGCCCCGTCCCTGCGCCTCGCCCTTCCGGCCGGCTGTCGCCGTCCAAAATCGTTCCGGACGATTTTGTCATGCCCTCTCTCTCCGCAATTGTTCTCTTCGGTCGCGTGCGCCGCCCGCGGTTCGCGTGCTGTCGACAAGGGGCAACAGCACTCTGATGCGGGCGCCGCCTTCCGGGCGGTTGTCGGCATCGATCCGGCCGCCGTGCTCCTCGACGATCTTCTTCACGATCGCGAGTCCGAGGCCCGTCCCCTTCGGCTTGCTCGTGACGTACGGGTCGAAGACGCGGCCCAGGAGCTCGCGCTGGAACCCGGGCCCATTGTCACATACGGCCACCGCGGCGTACTTGTCCTCGTGCTGGCCCTCTTCGGCGGCCTCGAGCCGGGTCGCGATCTCCAGCCGCGGCTGCGGCGCACCCTCGAGCGCCTCGAGCGCGTTGGTGACGAGATTGTTGAGGATCTGGCGCACGCGGCCGCGGTCGGCCTCGATGCCGTCGAGCCGCTCGTCCAGGCTCAGGTGGATGGCCGCGCGCGGGTCCTGCGAGCGGTAGAGCTCGGCGACCTCGGTCACGAGCTGATTCAGGCTGAAGCGGCTGACCCGCATCTCCGGCGCGCGCGCGTACTCGCTGAAGGCGTTCACCATCTGCTGCATGCTCTCCACCTGCTGCACGATGGTGTGCGTGGCCCTCTCGAGGATCTCCGCATCGCGCGGCCCCATGCTGGCGAGCAGCCGCCGCCGCAGCCGCTCCGCGGAGAGTTGGATCGGGGTGAGGGGATTCTTGATCTCGTGGGCCAGGCGGCGGGCGACCTCGCCCCAGGCGGCATCCCGCTGAGCCTGGAGCAGGGTCGTCATGTCGTCGAACACGATGACATAACCCATGTCGCCGCCCTCCCCCGGCAGGGGTGTGCAGGCGCACATGAGATTGCGCCGGCCATGCGATGCATGCGTCGGGCCGCCGTCGAGATCGAGCTGTTCCCGCCACTCCTCGCGGCCGCGCGCGAAGCGCACGGCCAGCGCCGCGACGAACTGGCCCAGCCGCTCGTTGTTCGCGGACAGCTCCGGCAGAGAGCGGCCGGTGGCCGCGGAGAGGTCGGTACCCAGGATGGCGCCGGCCGCCTCGTTCGCCATGCGCACGGTGAGCATCCGGTCGACCGCGAGCACGCCCGTGGAGAGCCGCGCGAGAATGATCGCCAGACGCTCGCGCTCGCGCTCGACGGCCTGCTGGCTGCGCGTCGCCTCCTCATGCGCGCGCCGCAGGCGCTTGGTCATGTCGTTGAAGGAGTGCACGAGGAATCCCATCTCGTCCCGCGAGGGCAGCGGCAGGCGCGTGTCGAAGTCGCCCTTGCCGACGGCGCGGGTGCCGGCGATGAGGTCCTGGACCGGGCGCGCCAGGCGCTGGGCGGAGAAAATCGCGCCGTAAAGCGCCGCCAGCATCGCGAGCAGCAGGACCAGCGACAATGTCAGGCTGAAGCTGTACTTCAGCGGCTCGCGCAAGGCGGCGAGGTTGCCGTACTGGGAGTAAGAGCGCTGCACGGCGTCGGAGAGCCCTGCGAGCTGCGTCGGCACCGGATAGATCGCCATGACGTAGCGATCCTCAGGACTCCCCGGCGATTCGCTGAGCGGCGCGCCGATCCGGATGACGTACTGGCCGTCGGCCTGCGGCTCCAGACTGATGTAAGGACGATGCTCGCTCACGCGGCGGACGAGATCCGCGGGCGGGGCGAGCGGCACGCTGGCGAGCGGATTCTCCAGGCTCGCCGCGATGATGTGCTCGTCGCCGCCGAA
>JAGWPE010000255.1 GCA_028870635.1 Gammaproteobacteria bacterium
CCCCCACGAGCGTCACCGCGGCGGAGTCGTTGGGAGAGATCGCCGCCGCCTGGGCCGGTACTACCCCGACCGTGAGCACGAGGCGGCCTGGAGCCGCGAGATCCATCAGCGGGGCACCTTCAGCGACGATCGCACCCGGGATAGCCGCCAGCGTGGTCACGATCGCGGGGAACGGAGCGCGGACGATCTTGGGGCCCGCTGCGCCGACCGTGTCGAGTGCTTTCAGCAGCGAGCGCGCGTCCGACTGCGCCTTGTTCGCGTCCGCGAGCTGCTGCGCGGTTGCCAGGTGCAGCGACACCAGCCGCTGGGTGCTTGCCACGAGCTGCTGCGCGACGGTCAGAGCAGACTTCGCCTGCATGTACGAGGCGGCCGAGGCCGGGCTCGGAGCGAGCTCGACGAGCGGTGCGCCCGCGGCAACCTGCTCTCCCAGGCGCACGAAGATCTGACCGACCACGGCCGACTCGGGCGCCATGATCGTCTTGCGTCCGGAGTTGGCGGCGCCGATCGTGCCGTATCCGATGACCACGCTCGGCAGGCTTCCTTCCTTCAGGTGCGAGAGTGTGACCAGCACGCTCTGGTTGGGGGGGGCGCCGCCGTCGGCACGGGCCAGGGGCAGCGTCAGCGCTGCGCTCGCCGCCAGACAGGCGGTCCAGGCAATCGATCTGCGAGTCATAGTTTCCTCGAATTCCCTAGCGGGGCGATCCGGGTCTGCGGCAGTCCGAGCCCGAGCTCCACGGTCAAGGTGATGCGGGCCTCCCCGAGCGAGCGCTCGAGCGTCATGGCCTCGATCCGCCGCTGCAAGGCAGTGGTCTCGAAATCCGCGAGCGAGCGCTGATCGAGGGCGTCCTGTGCGTAAGCCTGCTGGGCCGCCTTGGACTGGGCCTCGGCCGCTGCGGCCGCACGTTCCGCCTGTTGCGTATCGACCGTCAGGTGTTTGATCTGCGACACGAGTCCCTTGGCCGCGCCGTCGGCGGCATCGAGACGCGCCTGATATTGCTCGTGCAACTGCAGCCGGGACGCACGCGCCTGTGCGACCTGCCCCTGATTGCGATCGAAAATGGGCAGATCGAAGGCGGCGGTCGGACCGCCCGAGCGCACGTTGGTGGTGTCCTGTCCCCACTGGTAGCCTGCGACCAAGGCGGGGAACTGGCCGATGATCGCGCTGCGCACGGTCTCATCGGCGGATCGGTAGCCGAGCTGCAGTGCCACCAGGTCCGGACGGCGCTCGGGAAGGTGCGTGATCAGCGTGTCGAGATCCGCAGGCAGCGGCGCGACGCTCGGCGGCGCGATCGAAAACCGGACGTCCGGCTTCAGTCCCAGCAGCCCCTCGAGTTGCTGCCATCCCTGCAGCTGGGACAGAGAGAGCGATGAGACGGCCTGCGCGGCGCTCGCCTTGGCGGCAAGGAGCGGCGCCAGCGCGGTGAGATCGAGGATGCCCGACTGGGTCGCGGCCTGAACTTCCCGTACCTCGCGGTCGAGGAGCTGCAGCTGGCGCTGGGCGAGTGACAGGGAGTGCCCGCCCCAGTAAAGATCCAGCGCCAGGATCCTCGCCTGCTGAGCCACTTGCCACTCATGCCAGAGCAGGTCGGCGTTGACCTGCTCGAGCTGGAAACGCGCCGACTTCTTGCGAGTGTGATACGTCAGGATCGCCTTGACGTCCTCCGTCAGGGAAGCAGCCCACGCCGGGACGATATCATGACCGCCGAGAATCGGCGTGTAGCTCACGCTCCCGGAAGGATTGGGCAGCAGCGAGGCCTGGAGCAGCCCTGCCCGCGCCACATCGAGAGTACCCCGCTCCGCGCGCAGGTCCGGATCGTTGAGCACAGCGAGAAGCCCGATATCGTCGATGTCCAGGGGCCTGTCGACCGCGATTGCCCGTTGCGCTTCGCCGGGGATCGCGGGGATCTGTGTGCGCAGCTCGCTGAGCTGTCCGACCAGATCCGGATGGCTCGGCAGCGGGAGCCGGTGGTAGAGCGCACAGCCACCGAGCAGAACCGCACACGACAGAGCCAACGCCGGGCCGCGCAGCCGCGCGAGGCTGCCGGACGGGCGCCTCCCGGCCCAATCCGCAACGAGGGTCCCGCAGTCGCCCTGCGGGCTCGAAAAGCCACGGCTGGACATCTAGTGCTCTTGCCTTTCGCAAATGGCGGCCATGCCGCTCGAGGGCAGGATGGCAGGCATTACTGACCAAGTCCTGACGAATGCCAAAGCGCGGCGGTCAGTACTTCGTCAGGAATTTGCGCATAATATCAAGGAGCGCGTGACACGCGGGAGTCCTTTTGAAATGCGGGTATTGCTGCTCGAAGACCACCGGGCGATGCGCGAGATGATCGCCGATCATCTCAAGGAGCGCGGCTTCGCGGTCGATGCGGTGAGCCGGGGCGAGGAGGCCCTCGCCGCCGCGGCGATAGCGCCTTTCGATGCGGTAATCCTGGACCTCGGACTTCCCGACATGGACGGCATGCAGGTTCTGGCATCGCTGCGCGCTTCCCGAACGGGGCTCCCGGCCATCATCCTGACGGCGCGCGACAGCATCGATGATCGTCTCCTCGGACTCAATTCCGGTGCGGACGACTACATCGTCAAGCCCTTCAATCTGCTCGAGCTCGAGGCCCGCCTGCGCGCCGTGCTGCGTCGCTCGGGCAGTGCGCGCGATCCGACCTACTGTCTCGGCGGCGTCACTTTCGACAGCGTCACCCGGGAGGCGGCCGTGTTCGGTAGATCGCTCGATCTCACGCGCCGCGAGGCCGCGTTGCTCGAGGAGCTGATGCGCGTGCCCGGACAAGTGATCACCAAGGATCGGCTGGAAGACCGACTGTATGCGCTCGAGGACTCCGGCAGCACCAACGCGCTCGAAGCGGCCGTCTCGCGCCTGCGGCGCAAGCTCGCGGCGGCGCACGCCTCGGCGCAGATCGAGACCAAATGGGGCATCGGCTACCGTTTGGTCGAGGGCGAGCCGGCTTGAACCGCGCGCACAGCCTGCGCGTCCGCCTCCTCGGCGCGATGTTCGCCGTGTTCGCCCTCGGTCTCGGCGCCTCGCTCGCTTCATACCGCTGGAGCGTCGACAACGTCATCGAGGGACTGCACGAGCACACGCTGGAGAATCAGGCGCACGAACTGCTGGAGGCTCTGCGTGAGCGCCCCGACGGCTCCCTCGATGTGAGCTTGCAGGCGCCCTGGCGTCAGGTCTATGCCGACCCCTCGCGCGAATTCACCTACACGGTGTTCGATCGCGAGCGTCGCCCGGTCTCGTGGTCGGCGAATTTGCGTGCGCCGCTGCAGTTCGTACCCGTGGAGGGCGATGGCACGTTGGGTCCCGTGGAGTTCACCGGGATGGGGCGCTCGCAACAGGCTGTCGTCGCGGGCAGAGGTCCGGAACACTCTACGATCCAGGTTGCGCGGCAGCACGTCGGTCGGGACGTACTGGTCGACAGCCTCTTCGAGGAGGAGTCGGAGCACGCGCTGATACTCATTCCCTTCGCGCTCCTCGGCCTCGGCCTCATCTGGATCATCAGCGGATGGAGCCTTCGTCCGATTGCGCGCGCCTCGCGCGAGGCCGCGCGCGTCGGCCCGCGGCGGCCGGACCTGCGCATCTCCCTGGCCGGACTGCCCGCCGAGATCCAGCCGCTCGTCGAGGCCGTCAACGGGGCGCTCGACCGCCTCTCCCGGGCGTACTCGGCAGAACGGCGGCTCACTGCCGATGCGGCGCATGAGCTGCGGACGCCGCTCGCCGTCCTCAATCTGCGGCTGCAGCGGGCGCACCTCACCGGCTCGATCGAATGGCCCGCGGTGGAGCGGGAGTTGAGTCAGATGGGGCGGCTGGTCGATCAGCTGATGGACTTGGCGCGCAAAGAAGCGCTGTCGCACGACCGGCGCACCGAGGAGTTGCCCGTCGTGAACCTCTCGCGGCTGGTGCGCGAAGCGGCCGCAATGGTGCTGCCGCTGATCGAGGCGCAGGGCCGGCGCCTGCAGGTCGATGTCCCGGATGCCGTGCAGGTGCGCGGCCGCGCGGACGATCTGCGCGACTTGGTTCGCAACCTGCTCGACAATGCGTTGGTTCACGGCAAGGGCACCGTGACGGCGAGGATCGAGGCGGACGGCGGTTCCGCCGGGCTGATAGCCATCGAAGTGCGCGACGAGGGCCCTGGCGTGCCTCTCGGACACGAAGAGTCCGTCTTCCAACGATTTTACAAGCTGACCGCAGAGACGCCCGGGTCCGGGCTCGGGCTCGCGATCGTGCGTCACGTGGCCCGCAGCCACGGCGGTGATGCTCATTTCCTTCCCGGACTGGGGTGCGTCGTGGTGCATCTGCCCGCGCTCGCCTGCGCGCCATCCGCATCGGCGGCCACCGTCTAGCGGCAGGCGAATCAGGCACTGACGCGCAGCTCGCGCGGCTCGCGCAGCTGTTCCCGCCACAGCGCCGGCAGGACTCCGCCGCTCCGCAGATAGTAGAGCTCGTCCCCGGTCTCGACGGCCGTGCGCAGCGCCACCCGCGTCCAGGGACGGGATTCACGCCGGATGATGCACAGCACCTGGGTCCTCACTCCAACGCTCCACTCGAGGTCCGGCAGATCGAACGTCTCCGAGCCGTCGAGCGCTGCGATCGCGTGTTTCCAGCGCTCGAGGAAGAGCAGCGGCAACACCCCGGCGGCGATGAGGCTGGCGCGATGAATCCGGTCGAAACTCTCCGCCAGCACAGCCTTCACGCCAAGCGAAGCCACTCCCTTCGCCGCCCAGTCGTGCCCGCAGCCGCAGCCGTATCGGCGGCCGGCGATGACGAGCAGGGGCACGTTCCGCCGCTGGTACTCGCTCGCCGCATCGAACACGCTCATTGACACTCGCTCCGGCATGAGCGTGGTCACCCCGCCCCCGGCGCCGCGAGCCAACCGGTTTTTCAGGCGCGGCCCGGCAAAGGTGGCGCGCACCGCGACCTCATAATTGCCCCGCCGCATCTCGTAAGTGTCGAGCTCGCCGGATGAGGCGCCGGCAGCGCGAAGGTACGCCTCCGCTGCGGAGCCGGGCTCAATCGGGCCCGAGGGAGAGATGTCTTCTGCGCGGACCGAATCACCGACGATCACGAGGGGCCGCGCTCCCAGCAGATCGCCGAGAGGAGATCTCGACAGCGGCAAGCCGTCGAAGAAAGGTACCCGGGAAACCCAGCCGCCCGGCCGCGGCCACGGGAACCGGTTGCCGTGCGCGTCGCCCGCTCCGCGGTCATTCCGCGGAGAGCGCCCGGCATATTCCCGGATGCTGCCGCGGGCGGCGCGGCCAAGCGCGGGGCGCGCGAGCGGCCTCTCGCGGACATGGGCACGGGACCTCGGGCCGGCGGCAGAGCCGCCGATCCGTCCCAGATCCAAGCTCACGACAGCGTCGTAATCCGGGGCGCGCGCGCCAACATCGAGCCAGAGGCCCTGCAGCTTCACATACTGCTCCAGCAGCCGGACCCTGTCCCCCTCGCGGCCCGTGCCCTGCAGGTAATCGAGCGTTCGCCGGTCGGTCGGAAAATACAGGCAGACAGCGCCGGTTTCCGGCGCCATGCCCGCCACCGTTGCTCGGATGGGCACCGGCAGCGCCTCCACTCCGCGCCCAAAGAACTCGACGAGCTTGCCAGCCACCGTGCGGCTGCGTAGCTCCTCGCTCAGGCGCAAGGCCAGATCTCCCGGCTCGATGTGCGCGGGGGGGCGGCCGCGCAATTCGACGCCGACCACCTCGGGCACGGCGAGCGACAGCGGCTTGCCCACCAGCGCCGCCGTTGCCTCGAGTCCCCCCACGGCCCACCCGAGCACTCCGCAGCCGCCCGCGGCGCCAGTCTGCGGGTGAGTGCCGACGAGCATGTCAGGATAGACGTGTACAGCGCCTGCGACTCTCTCGATGCGCACCCCCTGGCCCGCGCATTCGAGATCGTGCCATTGCGTGTTGCGCGCGCCGGCCGGCAGCATCCGCAGGTTGCCGAAGTTTCTTCGGCACCACGCCAGCAACTCACCCCGCTCGCGTGGCCCGCCGGCGCTGCCGGCGGGCGCCGAACCCGACTCGATCAACAGGTCGATGGGTATCTTGGGACTGACGGCGTCCGCGTTCGCGCCGGCCGCTGCCACGGCATCGCGCAGGCAGACGAGGTCGATCAGCAGCGGCACTCCCGCGAGCTCATCGAGCAACACACGGGCAGGACGGACCCCCACCCTCGCCCCGGTCAGCCGGCTGGTCAACGCCTCGACCTCTCCCGAGACGTCGGCACCGAGGAGAGCCTGGCGCGTGAGGTTCTCGAGCAGGACGCGCAGCGCGACCGGCAGACGGGCGAGCGCCGCATCGCGGGTGATGGGCGCGTAGAGCAGCGCGCGGCCGCCCGAGTACAGCCGCGCGAGGCCACATCTGCTCGTACCTGACTGCTCGCGCCACATGGAGCGCGAGACTAGCGCGCCCGTGTCGATCCGCGCGCCGCCGCCACGTGTTCTCGAAGAACACGGATCGTGGACAATGATTCGTCCGGTGTCAGTTGACGCGATACCACAGAATCTCACCACCCACGCGCTTGCCCGGCGAGGCGGCAACCCACAGCTCATGGAGCTGCGCCGAGAATGCGCCCGACTTGCCGCCGATGGCGCTCGGCACCAGCGCGATCTCCTTCACGTGATCGGGATCGACCAGCTGGTAGATCCCCACCTCTCCTTTTGCCGCCCCCGGAACGTAGATGCGCTTGCGCTTCGCGTCCCAGAACACCCCGTCATTGACCGACGATACGTCCACCACCTGCACGGTCTTGCCGTTGTCGGTGTCGAGAACGAACATCTTGGTCGGGTCGCGAGTCACGACGAAAAGGCGATGATCCGGCTCATCGAGCGCCATGGTGAGGTTCTTCTTCGCCCCGGCGATCGGCCACCGGGCGATTACCCTGAGCGGCTTCTTGGACAAGACGTCCACTTCGTTCTTGTCCGCGACGTTGATGAACATCCGGTCGCCGTGCTGCTCGGCCCGCAGCGTCTCGGTATGGTTCGAAGCGAACTTCAGCTGCGCGAGAACTTTCCCGGTCCACGGATCGATCTCGTTGAGGTAGCAGACCTGCATGTCCACGTCCTCACCGCCCGTAACGATGAAGTAGTGACGGGTCGAAGGATCGTAGTACGCCTCATCCGCGCCCGGCGCGAGATTGATGTGGCCGAGCACCTCGTAGGTGCGGGTATCGACGATGGCCGTGCCATCCTTCCCGCCGTCGGTGACGATCATCCGGTGGGTCCCGGGCACCAGGAATATCTGGTGCGGAGTGCCGAAGGTGCGCAGCGTGCGCAGATGCCTGCCGGTCCCGAGGTCGAACACCTCGACCGTTCCGTGGTCCTCGGCAGCCATGAAGATCCGGTCCTGCGCCGGATCCGGCGTGATGGCATCGAAGTCGCCCGTGTAGCCGGGAATGTCGGTGTGGCCAAGCGGCGTCAGCGGCGCCTCCGCGAGGGCCGCTGTCGCAAGGCATGCCGAGGCTGCGAGCGCAACCCGCCCGAAGCTCATGAGGTGGCGCAATCTCATGTCATGATGCCCCTGTACCCCGTGGTCCGGCCGTCACTTGGAGCCGAACACGGCGATGCAGCCCCTGCTGCAATCCCCCGCGCCATTGGCCTGGATGGGCACGAAGATCTTGCCGGTTGCGGCGTCCACGGCCACGGAATGAGCTCGCAGACCGGTCGGCAGAGCGGCCACCAGCCTGTTGGTATGCGAATCGATCACGCCGAGTGTCGGACCGCCCCTGTTGGCCACGGCCGCGAGATAGTACTGACCAGCGCGCATGTCGGACCAGACCTCATCCGAGCCGCCGACCGGCACGTCCGCCAGGATCTTGCCGGTTGGGGCATGCATCACGAGGGAGTGCGCCGGGAATCCCGCGGCCACGCCGTCGTCACTGCAGCCGACCACCAGATTCTCATCGGGCCCCAGCGCGAGCCCCGCCGGCATGCATTTCCCGACCGGCAGCATCTTCAGCAGTGCGCGCGTGCGCGGGTCGATCACCGCGATCGCTCCGTTCGCCTGCACCTTGTCGACCGTCGGAATGCTGAGGTAGACGAGCCCGGAGTGTGGATCGTAGACGGGCTGCTCCGCCCCGTCGCTGGCATGCGTCAGCACGAGCCGGCCCACGACCTTGCGCGAGCGGGTGGAAATGAAGCTCACGAATGGCGGATCGTCCGCGTTGTTCACCGCGATCACCAGCTGATCGCGTGGATCGTAGGTCAGCTCGTCGCTGCGCTTCTGCCCGCCGGTCGGGATGCTGGCGACGACCTTCCTCGTACGCAAGTCGACGACCTTGACGCCGTCGGCATCACCGGCATAGAACTCGTTATTGCCGACTGCCACGACACCATCAGGCCCGGCGCGATCGGCGCCGTCCGCCTTGTTGAAGCCGGCGAAGCCGGTGGCGCGGCCGAGGAACTTGCCGGTTGCGGCGCTGAAGAAATCCACTGCTTTGTTGGAGCGGTCGGCGAGGGCATACACGCCGCTCGAGTTGACATATCCGATGTCGAAGGAATCGAGCGGCTCGCCGGGTATCTGCAAGGTCCCGATACGCTCGATGGAAGGCTCCTTGCCGGAGGCGGCCCCGGGGAACAATGCGAGGCTGGCCACCGTAGCGGCCAGCAAGGACAGCATGGAATTGAGCTTAGCGCCCGAGTTCGACTTTGGCATGTTGTGCCCCTTCTTTAATACAAGTGCCCTACCCACAACATAACGGCGATTCCTGACCAAGTCCTGACCGCGGGGCTCGATCACCCACGCAACAACGCGGTCATCTCGCGCATGTCGGGCCGCGCCTCGAGCGTGCGGACGAACTCGACGATCCGCTCCACCTTCGCCTTCGGCCAGTGCGCGAACTCGGCCGAGCCGCGGAACTTGTCCGCCACCTCGTCGTATGACATCGGGTTGGCGGGGCTGCCCTTGCCGAAGGCCGACTGACCGCTGATCACCCGGCCGCTCTTCAGGGTGATCTTGATGAGTGAGGTCATCTTGTCGTTCCCGGCCGCCTGCGCCCTGGGATCGACGTAAAAGCGGACCTTCCTGATCATCGCCTGCACGTCCGGACGGTTGACCACCTCGTCCTGGAACTGCGGCAGTCCCGCCTTGCGCTCGAGCAGCAGGATCGCCATGCAGAACTCCATGCTGAACTTGGCCTCGAGCCCGGTGTGCGGATCGTGGTAGAGCAGCGTCTGCACATTATTGTGGCTCGCGCCGACTTCGACGCTCGCGACCTGATCCGGCTTGATGTCGTGGGCTTTGACGAGATCCATCATCTCGGTCATCGCCGGGTGGGTGAGCGAGCCCGACGGATACGGCTTGATCGACACACCAGGCGACTCGAACGTCCAGGGCGCACCCAGCTTCTCGAGCAGCCATTTCGGATCGTACGAACCGGCCACGGCACGCATGAACCCGCGCTCGGCCTCGATGATGTTGTCGGCTGCCGTCCAGCCGAGCCGCGCCAGCTCGACTGCGGCATAGCCGTCCTCGGCGCCGTGCCCCACCTGCAGCGGCTTGGTCATGGTGCCGAACTCCTCGCGCAGGCCGCCGGATGTGCTGGCCGCGATGCCGAAGGCGATGCGAGTCTTCTCGACATCGAGCTTGCGCAGGCGCGCGCAGGCGGCGGCCGCCCCGAACGGGCCGCAGATCGCGCTCGTATGGAAGCCCTCCTCGTATGCCCGCGGCGCCATCGACTCGGAAAGCTTGCACTCCACCTCGACCCCAAGGTGGTAGGCGAGCATGAACTCCTTGCCCGAGGCGCCGAGCTTCTCGGCGAGCACGAAGGCCGGGGGCAGCACCGGGGCGGTGGGGTGCATCAGCAGTCCGTAGGTCTTCGACTTCTCCGCCGAGAGCTGCGTATCATCGAAGTCCTCGGCGTGGATGGCAACGCTGTTGACGAGGGCGGCGAGTTCAGGCGATGTGGTGCGTGTCGTGCCCATGACGGTGGACTTGCCCTTGCTGTCCACGCTGTCGAGATAGCGCAACATGATGGGGCCGGATTCGGCGTGCTGACCCGCGAGCGCAAGGCCGAAGCCATCGAGAATGGATTTCTTGCCGAGCTCGATGACTGTGTGCGGAATGGAGCGGTAGGGTGTGTTGGTGACGAACTCGGCGATGCGGGCGGTGACTCCCTTCACCTCGGGAAAAGCGGGCGGGCAGGTCTTGCCGCCCGCCGTCGATCCTTTGCCCGAAGCCGCGCCGGCCTGCTCGGTGAGCAAGGACGAAGCGAGCGTGGCGAGCGAGAGCTTCCCGAAATCACGTCTGCGCATTGGGGACTCCTAAGTGGATTGTGTCAGGTCTCCGGCGAGCTCAGGACCTGAAAGACGAGCAACTGCGCCGGGGCATTGCCGTGGGCGGATACGGCCACATAGTAACGGCCCACCTGCGGAACGAGTATGCCGTTCTTGGCGCGATAGCCGGTCGCGACAGTGCCGAGGGACTCGTAGTGATCGGCGTCGAGCTGCCGGAAGACCGCGAGATGCCCGTCCATGCAAGGGAAGTAGATTCGTCCGGAGCTCGGGTTCCAGGAGAGGTCATCGACGCCATCGGGCGCCGGCAGAGCCGCAATCTCATGCCCATCGCCCGCATCGAGCACGGCAAACACTCCCGGTCCCCGGCCGCCGACGAAGAGACGTTGAGCGCGCGCATCGAGGATGAGGGGCGTGTTCGCGCGAATCCCCTGCAGAGTCCAGGTCTTCACGAGCTTCAGGGTGCGCCGGTCGATGACGCCGATCGCGTGGTGGTCGCGGATGTTGACGTAAAGCAGCCGGCCACCGGGGGCGAGGGCCAGTCCTTCGAGATTGGTCGAGGCAATGCGAACCTCGCCGACTTTCACATCGCGGCGAGTGTCGATGACGCCGATCAGGGAGTAGTCGAGGTGCGCGTCGTCACCGCCGCCGGTGACGTACATGAGGTGCTCGCGCGGGTCGTAGGCCATCGAGTCGGCCTGCGGCACAACCGCAATGCTCTCGAGCACCTTGTAGCTCGTCGCATCCAGCACCTTCACGGCCCCGGGGCCGCTGTCGACCACGAGCAGGCGATTGCTGGCGGGCAGAAACACCGCGGCGTGCGGCATGCCGAACCCGGTAATTGCGCCAAGATGCGCTCCGGTGCGCAGGTCGAAGACCTCGAGCGTCTGGTGGTCCTCGGTGGCAGCAAACAGCCGGTCATGCTCGAGATCGACCGCAAAGTGGTCGAAGTCGCCCTGCACTCCCGGCAGCGGCACGGTGCGGATCAAGCGCAGTGGCGCGGCCGCGGCGGCCGCGCGCGGCGCCGAGGCGCCGAAGGCGAGCAGCGCCGTCAGGGTGAGCAAGGCACCGCGCATGGCATGGCTCGCGGCGCGCTCGCCGCGGAATCGGCAACCGATCTTCATTTCCTCACTCCTGCCGGCCGTACGGCCGTTGATATTTCCGCGGCGTGGTCCACGGCGAAGGTCTCGACCACCATGGCGCCGCTGAGAACCTGACGCATGCGCTCGCGATCGACTTCCCGCTCGAGGCTGGCCATCACCACCGTCGCCACGGCGTTCCCGGTGATGTTCACCAGCGCACGCAGGGTGCTCATGATACGGTCGATGCCGAGGAGCAGCGCCATGCCGGCCAGCGGAATCTCCGGGACTACCGAGAGCGTGCCCACGAGGGCGATGAAGCCGGCGCCGGATATGCCGCTCGCTCCCTTCGAGGTGAGCATGGCGACGCCGAAGAGGGCGGCCTGTTGCGCAAGCGTCAGGTGGATATGCATTGCCTGCGCGATGAAGAGCGCCGCGAGAGTCATGTAGAGGCTCGTGCCGTCGGCATTGAATACGTAACCGGTCGGCACCACGAGGCCGACCACCGACTGCGAGCAGCCGAGGTACTGCAGCTTCTCCATGAGCGCCGGCATCGCCACATCGGATGAGCTGGCCCCGAGCGTGACCAGCAACTCCTCCTTGAGATAGCGCAGGAGAGAGAAGATATTGACGCCGGCCCAGCGGCACACGGCGCCCATGAAGAGCACGACGAATACGGCGCAGGCGGCTGCGAACGTGAGGATCAGCCCGAGCAGCGGCCCGAGCGAGCCGACGCCGAAGCGGCCGACAGTATAGGCCATCGCGCCGAACGCGCCCACGGGAGCCGCTCGCATCAGCACGTTGATGATGCCGAAGACCACATGGGTCAGCGAGTCGATGAGCGCACGCAGCGGCTTTCCGGGCTCGCCCAACCGCGAAAGCACATAGGCGAACAGAAGAGATACGAGCACCATCGGCAGGATGTCGCCTTGTGCGAATGCGCCGACCGTGGTTTTCGGCACGATGCTCATGAGGAACTTCGCGACGCTCTGCGCATGCGCCGCGCCGGCGTAGCCGGCCACCGCCGAGGCGTCCAGCCGTGCCGGGTCGACCGCGAATCCGCTCCCCGGCCGCACGAGATTGGCGATGAGGGCGCCGAAGAGCAGCGCCGCCGTCGACATCAGCTCGAAATAAACGAGCGCTTTGCCGCCGACTCGGCCGACCTTCTTCATATCGCCCATGCCGCCGACACCGCTCACGACGGTGCAGAAGATCACCAGGCCGATGACCATCTTGATGGACTCGATGAAAAGATCGCCAAGCGGCTTCAGCGCCTCCCCGAAATGCGGCGCGGCATACCCGACGGCGATGCCCGCGAGGATCCCGACCAGCACCTGCGTATGCAGCGCCGGCATCCGCAGCCGCCGACTCGTGCGTTTGCGCGCCTGCATCGTCACGGCCGACTCGAGGCGGACACCGGATCGATCGTGCGCACGGTTTGCGCGATGGCCTCTCCGACCTCCCGGGTGCTCGCGGTGCCGCCCAGGTCACGCGTTCGCGGACCGGTGCGCAGCACCGTCTCGATGGCCGCTACCACGGCCGCCGCCGCCTCGGCATGCCCGAGATGCTCGAGCATCATCGCCCCCGACCAGATCTGCCCGATGGGGTTGGCGATATTACGGCCAGTAATGTCGGGAGCGGAGCCATGGACCGGCTCGAACATGGAAGGATACTCGCGCTCGGGATTGATGTTGGCCGAGGGAGCGATGCCGATCGTGCCGGCGCATCCCGCCCCGAGATCGGAGAGGATGTCGCCGAAAAGGTTGGAGGCGACGACCACATCGAATTGCTGCGGCCGCTGGACGAAGTGCGCGGCGAGGATGTCGATGTGGTAGTGATCCGCTGCGATACCGGGATACTCCCGCGCGATGAGCGCGGCGCGCTCGTCCCAGAACGGCATCGTGAGCGTGATGCCGTTCGACTTCGTGGCCCAGGTGAGCTTGCGGCGCGGACGCCGGGAGGCGAGCTCGAAGGCGTAGCGCATGATGCGATCGACGCCGCGGCGCGTGAAAATCGACTCCTGGATGACGGTCTCCTCCGCCGTGCCTTCCTTCAGCCTGCGCCCGCGATCGGAATACTCCCCCTCGGTGTTCTCGCGCACCAGCATGATGTCGATGTCGCCGGCGCCCCGGTCGCGCAAGGGCGAGGCGACATGGGGCATCAGGCGGATCGGGCGCAGACACACGTACTGGTCGAACCCGCGCCGGATCTCGATGAGGAGCCCCCAGAGTGAGATGTGATCGGGAACGCCGGGGAAGCCAACGGCACCGAGGTAGATCGCATCGTGATGGCGGATCTCCGCGAGCGCGTTCGGCGGCATCATGCGGCCGGTCTGAAGGTAATGATCGCAGCCCCAGGGTCGCTCATCCCACTCGAATGAGATTCCGAAGCGCTCGCCCGCGGCCACGAGGACCTCCACCCCCGCGGGAAGGACTTCCCTCCCGATACCGTCACCCGGAATCAGCGCTATCCTATGTCTACTCATTGGCCTCTCGATGGTCGATGCCGTCCGGGGCGGTGTAACTGCACGGCTGCAGATTACCTCTCCCACCTTCGGCCAGCGCGTGCGGCGCGTGTTTTCGGAGAACACAGATCGTGAACAATATTCCGCCACAGGACTTGCGAGTCCTCATCCACGCTGCACGGCGCGCGAGCTTCGCCGCGGCCGCGGACGAGCTCGGCAGCTCGCCCGCCTACGTGAGCAAGCGCATCGCCTTGCTCGAGGAAGCTCTCGGCGCGAAGCTGTTCCTGCGCACCACCCGCCGGGTCGCCCTCACTGAGCGCGGCGAGATGATCCTGTCATGGGCGCAGCGGGTCCTCGACGCCTACGATCAGGTCGACGGCGCGCTCGAGGAGATCCGCCCGGATTACCGGGGGCTCGTGCGCATCGCGGCCAGCTCCGGGCTCGGCCGCAATCATGTCGCGCCAGTGCTCTCAGATCTCGCCAAGGCGCACGCGGACCTCGAGATCGATCTGAAGATCGTCGACCGCTCGGTCAACCTGGTGGAGGAGGAGATCGACATCGATGTGCGCATAGGCGACATCCGCGAGCCGCATCTGGTGCCGCATCATCTGGCGAACGGCCGCCGGATCCTGTGCGCGGCTCCGGATTACATCAGCCGCCGCGGCCTGCCGGCGACCATCACGGATCTGGGGCGCCACTCGTGTCTGCTCATCCGCGAGCGCGACGAGACCTTCGGACGCTGGTCGCTGTGCGGGCCGGATGGCACTCGAAACGTCCGGGTCAAGGGCCTGCTGGCCTCAAACCATGGCGACGTCGTGCGGCAGTGGGCCCTGGCAGGACACGGGATCATGCTGCGCTCCTACTGGGACGTCGCCGAGAATCTGCGGCGCGCCGAGCTCGTACACGTGCTGCCGGCGCTGTGGCAGCCCGCGGACGTCTGGGCCGTGACCAAGATCCGGTCGGAGAACTCCAGCCGCACCCGCCTCTGCATCCGCCACCTGCGCGCCCGCCTGCGCACG
>JAGWPE010000256.1 GCA_028870635.1 Gammaproteobacteria bacterium
AGAACTTCCTGCCGCTGCAGGCCGGCGACGTGCCGGAGACCTTCGCCGATATCGAGGACCTCGCGCGGGACGTGGGCTACCGGCCGGCGACACCCATCGAAGTCGGGGTGCGGCGCTTCGTCGAGTGGTACTGCGAGTATTACGGGCATAAAAGCCCCTGACCGCCCGGGCAGGTACAATGGGGGTTTCACCCACCCAGGTAAGCCCGTGACGAAGCCGTCTCCCCCGCCCGCCATGAAGGTCCCGCTGCTGGATCTCACGCAGCAATACGAGAGGTTCGCGGCGGAGGCGCAGGCGGCGATTGCGCGGGTATGCCAGAGCCAGCACTTCATCCTGGGCGCAGAAGGGCGGGAGCTCGAGCGGAGCCTTGCGAGCTACACCGGCTGCCAGCATGGAATCGGGGTGTCCTCCGGCACCGATGCACTGCTCCTCGCGCTGATGGCGCTCGGCATCGGGCCGGGCGATGAGGTCATCACCTCGCCCTTCACTTTCTTCGCGACTGCCGGGACGATCGCGCGTGTCGGCGCCCGTCCGGTCTTCTGCGATATCGACCGCGAGACCTTCAACCTCTCGCCCGCCCTGGTGGCGGAGTTCCTCGCCCAAAGCTGCGAGGTCCGCGGGAGCGCCGGCGGCCGCGAGCTGGTCAATCGCAAGACCGGGGGACGCATCAAGGCGATCATGCCGGTGCACCTCTACGGGCAGGCCTGTGACATGGACGCCTTCATGGAGATCGCCGAACGCTACGGCCTGCACGTCATTGAGGACGCCGCGCAGGCCATCGGCGCCCAGGACGCGCGGGGGCGGATGGTGGGGAGCGTCGGGGACATCGGCTGCTTCTCGTTCTTCCCCACCAAGAATCTCGGCGCCTTCGGCGACGCCGGAATGTGCACGACGAACGATGCCGCGCTGGCCGAGCGCATGCGCGTGCTGCGCGTGCACGGGATGGAGCCGAAGTACCATCACAGCCTGATCGGCGGGAATTTCCGGCTGGATGAGATCCAGGCGGCCGTGCTCAACGTGAAGCTCGAGTTTCTCGATAAATGGCGGGATGCGAGGGAGGCTCATGCCCGGCAGTACACGGAGCGCCTGCAGGCCAAAGCGGCTGGCGGGGCGGTCGTGACGCCGGCGCCGAGCAGAGCCGGGCGGCACGTCTGGAACCAGTACGTGATCCGTGCGCAGCGGCGGGACGAGCTGCGCCCGTATCTAGCGTCGGCGGGCATCGGGACGGAGATCTATTATCCGATTCCGCTGCACCTGCAGCAGTGCTTCGCGTACCTGGGTCACCGGCCGGGAGAGATGCCCGAGTCCGAGCGAGCGGCGGCTGAGGTGCTGGCGCTTCCGGTCTTTCCGGAGCTCTCGCCGGCCCAAATCGATTACGTGGCCGGTACAATCGAGCGCTTCTACGCGCCCGCAGTGACCCAGCAGATTGCCTGAGGAGTCCCCCATGCCGAAGGCCGCAGGTCCCCGTACTCCCATCTGGCCGGAACTGGCCACCCATGCGTCGCGGCTCAACACGGTCGCGACGCGAGAGCTCTTCGCGCGCGATCCCGGGCGCTTCGAGCGCTTCTCGCGCCGGGGCGCGGGCCTGCTGATGGATTTCTCGCGCCAGCACCTCGATGAGATGGTGCTCGGGAAGCTTCTGGACCTTGCCGAGGCGGTGGGCCTGAAGGATTACCGCGACGCGATGTGGCGCGGGGAGAAGATCAATTCCACGGAGGGGCGCGCGGTTCTGCACGTGGCGCTGCGGCAGCCGCCGGGCGCGAACATTGGCGGCGCGGACATAGCCCGGGTAGTGATGGCGGAACGGGAGGTCATGCTCACGTTCGCAGAGAACGTGCGCGCGGGACGCATCGTCGGCAGCTCGGGGAAGCCTTTCACGCGCGTGGTGAACATCGGTATCGGCGGGTCGGATCTCGGCCCTGCGATGGCGGTGCAGGCCCTGCGGCCCTACACCATCGATGCGCCGAGATGCGACTTCGTCTCCAACATCGACGGCTGCCATCTGGAAGACATCCTGGAGAGTGCCGATCCCCGGGCGACGCTCTTCATCGTCTCCTCCAAGACTTTCACGACGCTCGAGACGCTGACCAACGCGCATACGGCGCGGGCGTGGCTGAAGGAGAAGCTGGGAGAGGAGGCCGTCCGGGAGCACTTCGCGGCGGTGTCGGTGAACCACCGGGCGATGGACGAGTTCGGCGTCCATCCGCAGTACCGCTTCAAGATGTGGGACTGGGTCGGCGGGCGCTACTCGCTCTGGTCCTCGATCGGCGTGTCGCTCGCGATCGCCATCGGCAAGGAGCAGTTCCTGGCGCTGCTCGCGGGCGGCCATGAGATGGACGAGCACTTCCGCAATACCCCCTGGGCGGACAACCTGCCCGCCCTGATGGGCCTGCTCGGGGTGTGGAACATCAACTTCGAGGGACTGCCGACTCTCGCGGTGCTGCCGTACGACGATCGCCTGAAGCGCTTCCCGGCATACCTGCAGCAGCTGGAGATGGAGAGCAACGGCAAGTCGGTGACGGTCGATGGGCGCCGGGTCGACTGGCAGACGGCGGCGGTGATCTGGGGAGAGCCGGGCAACAATGCGCAGCACTCCTTCTTCCAGCTGCTGCACCAGGG
>JAGWPE010000257.1 GCA_028870635.1 Gammaproteobacteria bacterium
ATCGACGTCGATCACTTCAAGCGCATCAACGACCAGTACGGGCACCTCGCGGGGGATGCGGTGCTGCGGGAGGTGGCGCAGCGAATCGATGCGGAGATGCGCGTGAGCGATACCGGCGCGCGCTTCGGCGGCGACGAGTTCGCCATCGTGCTGCCGCAAGGCAGCGTCGGCGACGGCGAGCGGGTCGCCGCCCGTGTGTTGGATGCCGTGCGCGGTCAGCCGGTGTCGATCGGCGGACACGTGACGGAGATGGTGACTTTGTCGATCGGCGTCGCGGCCGCCGCGCCCGATCAGGGCACGCGCGACTACAAGGTGGTCGCCGAGCGCCTGATCGCGGAGGCCGATGCGGCGCTCTACCGCGCCAAGAGCGCCGGCCGCAATCGCGTTGCAACGTCGAAGAACGTCGTCAGGTAATCGTCATCCCCGCTGCCGCAGCAGCGCGATGAAGAGCGGCGCCCCGATCAGGGCCATGATCGCCCCTACCGGCAGCTGCCTCGGCGCCACGACCGTGCGTGCCGCCACGTCGGCGCAGGCCAGCAGAGTTCCGCCGAGCAGAGCCGATGCCGGCGCGACCACGCGATGATCACTCGTGCGGAAGGAGAGCCGCACGATGTGCGGTGTGATCAGTCCGACGAAGCCCACGGTTCCCGCGCTGACGACCGCCACGGCCGTCAGGGCAGCGCAGCCGACGAACACGAAGCTCCGCCACGCCTCGAGCTTCATCCCGACGCTGCGGGCGCGGAGCTCGCCCGCCGCCAGCACGTTGAGCGGGCGCGCCATGACTACGGCGAAGGCGACGGCAAAGAGAGCAGTGATGGCGCTCGCCCACGGGTCGACGGCCCACTCCAGGTCACCTGCCAGCCAGAACACCATGCCGCGCAGGTGCGATACGTCGGCGACTGACAGCAGCACCGTCACGACCGCACCGCAAGCGCTCGCCAGCACGACACCCGTCAGGAGGAGGCGGGTCGTGCCGCCGCTGCGCGCAAGCAGGTGGACGATGACCACGGCGATCACGGCGCCTGCCACGGCCGAGCCCTGAATCGTCAACATCGCGGCGCCCGCGATCATGGCGAGCAGGGCGCCGACCGCCGCGCCTCCGGATACGCCGAGCACGAAGGGATCGGCGAGCGGATTGCGGAACAACGCCTGCAGGAGCACACCGGCGAGGGCGAGCAAACTGCCCACTCCGAAGGCGGCCAGGGTACGCGGCAACCGCACCGCGAGCGCCACGCCGCGGGCCACGCTGTCGCCGGAACCCAACAGTGCCGCCAGGATCCGCGAGGGCGCGAGCTCGACGCTGCCCACGAGGAGCGAGCCGACGAACACCGCCGCCGCCAGCAGCAGCAGCACGGTGAGGCCTTTCCAGGCACCGCCGCCCGCGCGATTAAATGTGGAGATCGACTTCAAATTCACAGCCGCCGGGGTGAAAGAGGGGCTAGCCTAGAAGCTGGAGCTTGCCCAGTACAAGCCGCGCTTGATAAAACCCTCGCATGGTCAGAGACGTCATCGACTCGGATGGCTTTCGCGCGAACGTCGGCATCATCCTGATGCGCGGCAGCGGCGAGGTATTCCTGGGTCGGCGCTCCGGCGGGCGCGGATGGCAGTTCCCGCAGGGCGGCATGCGTGCGGGCGAGAGCCTCGAGGAGGCTGTTTTTCGCGAGCTCAACGAGGAGATCGGGGTCGAGCAGGCCGACGTCGAGCTCCTCGGGCACACTGCTCGCTGGCTGCGCTACCGGCTGCCGGCGCGCTACGTGCGCCGCAATCAGCAGCCGCTGTGCATCGGCCAGAAGCAGCGCTGGTTCCTGCTGCGGCTGCGGCGCGAGCCGATGGAGTTTGACTTCGGGCGCACGGACGAGCCGGAATTCGACGAGTGGCGATGGTCGAGCTTCTGGGACCCGGTGCGGGAGGTCATCTACTTCAAGCGCGGCGTGTATCAGCGCGCGCTCCTGGAGCTCGCGCCCATTGGCTTTCCGGGCGGCCCGCCGCCGCTGCCGCATTGGTGGGAGGAGGCCGCGCGCCGCCCCCGCCGGGAGGCGGCCCCGGCCGAATGAGCGGAGTGATCGTGAACCAGCGGACCTGCGCGTAGCGCATGAAGAGCGGCCATCCGGATCTGGTGATTCGCCCGCATGCGCCCTTGCGGCGAACGATCCTGATCGTCGCGCTCGCCGTCCTGTGGCTCGTAGGACTCGCCGCGGTTTACGAGCTCGGTGAGTACCGGGCGGGCTACAACATCGCCGCGGCAATCAGGCAGCGCGCGCAGCTCGAGGGCGCGATCAGGCATCTCGAGGACAGCAACAGCAGCCTGCAGGGGCGCGTCATCCAGCTCGAAACGCTGAACGCCGGCCAGTCGCGCGAGGACCAGGTGGTGTCCAGGACCATCGGCGATCTGCAGGCGCAGGTGGCGCGCCAAACCGAGGAGCTCGCGTTCTACCGGGCCGTGGTCGCCGAAGGCGCCCCGGCCATCGGAGTGCGGGTCGGGACGGTGCGCCTGTCCGCCGCCAAGCCTGCGGGCCACTTCACTGCCCAGGTTTCCCTGGTGCGGGCCGGCAAGACCGACGGCATGACTACCGGGAGCGTCAGCCTCACGGTGGACGGCCAGGGGGAGGCGGGCAAGCCCGCGACACTCGACGGCCAGGCGCTGGCAGCCGGCGGCTCGGCGGATGTGCCGTATGACTTCCGCTACTATCAGCAGCTCGAGCAGACCCTCACCCTTCCGCCGGGCTTCCGTCCCGAGCACCTGACGGTGCAGGTCACCTCCAGCCGCAACGATGTCGCCCCGCTGACGCAGACATTCCCCTGGAGTGCCGTCGTCGTGCCATGATTGCTCCGGCTTTCGACGCGTCTTCGCGCCGCTGCGTTTTCGGGGTTCGCGCCGCGACCCCCCTTGAGACCTGCGCGCAGCGCATGAAAATACCAGCTCATGTTCAACCGTGATTCCAAGCCTCTGCGCATCGACACGCTGATCGCGAAGTCGGTCAGGGTCAATGGCGACGTCGAGTTCGCGGGCGGGCTGCATCTGGACGGCCAAGTCTCGGGCGGCGTCCGGGCCGATTCCCAGGCGCCGGCCTCCTTGTCAGTCAGCGATACCGGCTCCATAGAGGGATCGGTAGAGGTCACCGACCTGGTCCTGCATGGGACGGTCCGGGGTGACATAGTGGCCCGCGGCCGCGTCGTTCTGGGCGCCAGCGCACGTGTGGAAGGCAACGTTTATTACGGCGTCATAGAGATGACGCTGGGCGCCCAGATCACGGGCAAGCTGGTGCGCCTGACCGACGCCGGAACTGAGCCCGGCGCCGCGGTTTAGAGAGGCGCTTTTGACGCCTGTGGTACTGGCTTTTAGACTGGGCGGCGTGAGCCGTTCGACCGCCGCCTGAGGAGATCCGACCCGCAATGAGCACCGCAGAAGCCTTACTGGAAGCCCCCGCCCTTCTGTTCACCGACGCGGCCGCCCGCAAGGTGGGCGATCTCATCCGCGGCGAAGGCAATCCGAAGCTGATGCTGCGCGTCTTCGTCCAGGGCGGCGGCTGCTCGGGGCTGCAGTACGGCTTCGAGTTCGACGAGCAAGTGCAGGACGGCGACACCTGCATCGAGAACCTCGGGGTGAAGCTCCTGATCGATCCCATGAGCGTGCAGTACCTGATGGGCGCCGAGATCGACTACAAGGAGGGGCTGGACGGCGCGCAGTTCGTCATCCGCAACCCCAACGCCTCGACCACCTGCGGCTGCGGGTCCTCCTTCTCCGCCTGACGCCGACCCAAGTCGCGTGCGCCAGGGCAGCCCCGTCCGCGACAGCCAGAAGGCCGACCCGGAACGGGGCGCTCGCCCGCTGCCCGATGTTCTTGCCGCCGTAGATCTCGGCTCCAACAGCTTCCATCTGGTCGTCGCGCGTTATACGCACGGCCAGCTCGTCATCATCGACCGCCTGCGCGAGATGGTGCGCCTGGCGGCCGGCGTGGAGGAGAACGGGCGCATCGACAAGGAAGTGGCGGCGCGCGCACTGGGGTGTTTGCAGCGTTTCGGCCAGCGCCTGCGCGACATGCGCGCCGACAGTGTCCGGGTGGTGGGAACGAACGCTCTGCGCGTCGCGCATCGCAAGCAGGCTTTTCTCGAGCGCGCCCGCGAGGCGCTCGGGCACCCCATCGAGATCATCTCCGGCATGGAGGAGGCGCGCCTCATTTACTCCGGCGTGGCGCACACCATGCCGAGCGAGCCCGGCCGGCGCCTGGTGGTCGACATCGGCGGCGGCAGCACCGAGCTCATCATCGGCGAGGGGCTCACCCCGCTCGAGCTCGAGAGCCTGCAGATGGGCTGCGTCAGCCTGAGCGAGCGGTTCTTCCGCGACGGCAAGATCTCCGCCAAGCGCATGGCCGCGGCGCGCATGGCGGCGCGCCTGGAGCTCGAGCCCGTGCAGGCGGCCTTCCGCCGCCGCGGCTGGGAGCGGTCGGCGGGCAGCTCCGGCACGGTGCGTGCCATCGGCGAGGCCATCCGCGAGCTCGACAGCCAGGCGGTGGCGATCTCGCCCGCGGGACTGGAGCGCGCGATCGAGTACATCGTGCAGGCGGGTCACGTGCGCGAGCTCAAGCTGGCGGCGCTGACCGAGGATCGCCGGCCGGTTTTCCCCGGCGGCATCGCCATCCTCGCGGAGGTCGTCGGCGGCCTCGGCATCAAGGAGATGCGGATCGCCGAAGGCGCCATGCGCGAAGGGCTGCTCTATGACATGGTGGGACGCTACACGGACGAGGATGCGCGCGACCGCACCGTGCGCGGCATGCAGCACCGTTACCACGTCGACTTCGCCCAGGCCGAGCGCGTCGAGACCACCGCGGTCGAGTTCCTGGCGCAGGCCCGCGATGCCTGGAAGCTCCACGGCGACCCGCCCGCCGACCTCGTGTTGCAATGGGCGGCGCGGCTGCACGAGATCGGCCTCGATGTCTCCCACAGCGGCTATCACCGCCACGGCGCCTACCTGCTCGAGAATGCCGACATGCCCGGCTTCTCGCGCGAGGAGCAGCGGCTGCTGGCGCGCGTGGTCGGCGCCCACCGCCGCAAGCTCGCGCTCGACGGCCTGGAGGAGCTGGTGCCGCCCTGGGACCGCAATGCCGTCCCTCTCATCGTCATCCTGCGGCTCGCCGTGCTGCTGCATCGCGGCCGCAGCCCCACCGCCCTGCCGCCGATTGCGATCTCGGCGGGCTCGAAGTCGCTGGAGGTGCTCTTCCCGGCGCGCTGGCTCAAGGACCACCCGCTGACCTCGGCGGATCTGCAGCAGGAGGTGGACTACCTGCGCACCGCGGGCCTGAGGCTAAGGGTCTTCAGCCGCGGACGTTAGGTCGGGCGACAACGCGGCGAGGGTCCCCGCCGCATAGCTCCCCAGCAACTCCGTCTGCGCGCTGCGCGTGCGCTCACTGCCCGGCGAGAGCCGCTCGTAGCGGCCGTCGGCAAGCAGACGCCACGCCTGGGAGTTGTCCTCGAGATACCTGGTCAGGTCCTCGAGGATGCGTTGCCGATGCGACGGCCGCTGGATCGGGAACGCCACCTCCACCCGGCGGAAGAAGTTGCGCTCCATCCAGTCGGCGCTGGCGCAGTAGAGCTCGGGCGCCCCGCCGTTCTCGAAGTAGAAGGCGCGGGAGTGCTCGAGGAAGCGCCCGACGACGGAGCGCACGCTGATGTTCTCCGAGACGCCCGGCACGCCCGGCCGCAGGTCGCACACGCCGCGCACGATGAGATCGACCTTCACCCCGGCTTGCGAGGCGCGGTAGAGCGCCTCGATCGACTGCTGCTCCACGAGCGCATTCATCTTCAGGATCACCCGCGCCGGCCGGCCGGCACGCGCGTGCTCCGCCTCGCGATCCAGCTTGGCGATGAAGGTCTCGTGCATGGCGAACGGCGACTGGATCAGGCGGTTGAGCTTCGGGATCTGCGTCAGGCTGGTGAGCTGCAGGAAGAGCTCGTGCACGTCCTGGCCGACCTCGTCGTTGCAGGTGAAGAGGCCGTAGTCGGTGTACTGGCGGGCGGTGCGCGGATGATAGTTGCCGGTGCCGAGGTGGCAGTACCGGCGGATGCCGCCCGGCTCGCGGCGCACCACCATGGCGAGCTTCGCGTGCGTCTTGTAGCCGACCACCCCGTACATCACGTGGGCGCCGGCTTCCTGCAGGCGGTTCGAGAGCTCGATGTTGGCTTCCTCGTCGAAGCGCGCGCGCAGCTCGATGATGACCGTCACGTCCTTGCCGGCTCCCGCCGCGCCGACCAGCGCATCGACGATGGGCGAGTCGCTGCCCGTGCGGTAGAGCGTCTGCTTGATGGCGAGCACGTTGGGATCGCCCGCCGCCTGCCGCAGGAAATCCATCACCGGCGCGAAGCTCTGGTAGGGATGGTGCAGCAAGATGTCCTTCTGGCGGATGGCGGCGAAGACGTCCGGGTTGCCCGCGAGCCGCCGGGGCACTCCGGGCGTGAACACCGCGTATTTCAGGTCCGGCCGCTGCACCAGGTCGTACACGGCAGAGAGGCGGTTGAGATTGACCGGGCCCGGCACACTGTAGGTATCGACCTCGCTCAACGTGAACTGGCGCAGCAGGAACTGCACGATGTCGGGCGGGCAGTCGTTGGAGGTCTCGAGCCGCACCGCGGCGCCGTAGCGCCGGTGCGCGAGCTCGCCTTCGAGCGCGCGGCGCAGGTCGTCGATCTCCTCCTCGTCGACGAAGAGATCGCTGTTGCGCGTCACGCGGAACTGGTAGCAGCCGACGACCCTGATGCCGGTGAAGAGCTTCTGCACGAAGGCCTGGACGATGCCGGTGAAGAGCACGAGCGTGCGCCGCGGCCCCTCGATGGGCACCGGCACGACGCGCGGCAGCGAGCGCGGCGCCTGCACGATGGCGAGCTCGCTGTCGCGGCCGAAGGCGTCCTTGCCCTCCAGGCGCACGATGAAGTTGAGGCTCTTGTTCTGGATGCGGGGAAAAGGGCGCGCCGGATCGAGCCCGAGCGGACTCAACACCGGCTCGACCTCGAGCTCGAAGTACTGCTCGAGCCACTTCGTGGCCTCCGCGCCCCAGTCCTCGCGGCCGAGGAGGAGGATTTCGCGGCGCGCGAGCGCCGGCATCAACACCTCGTTGAGACAGCGGTACTGCTCGGCCACCAGGCCCGCGGCGCGCTCGTGAATTGCCTTCAGCTGCTGCTCGAACGACATCCCGTCGGCGGCGAAGGGGCCCGAGCCGAGCTCGAGGAGCTGCTTGAGGCCGGCCACCCGGATCTCGAAGAACTCATCGAGATTGCTCGAGGAGATGCAGAGGAAGCGCAGCCGCTCCAACAGCGGCACCGACTCGTCGAATGCCTGGGCGAGGACGCGCCGGTTGAACTCGAGGAAGGAGAGCTCGCGGTTGAAGTAGAGGCTGGGTGACTTGAGATCCGGTGCGTCCATCCCGCCAAGTACAGCAGAGAGTGCGGGCTTATGCACGGGCCTGCGGTGCTTGTATGAGGCGCTGGATCCGGGCATCCTGCCCGGCGCAGCGCGGCGGCGAGCAAAAGGCGCGACTTTTGCCCGCCGCTCGCCGCCTGCGCCGGCGGGCGCCTCACGCGTGCACGTATTCCAGCCAGGAAGATTATGAACTTCGACGACCAGCTCGCCGAGCTCGAGCGCGGCGCCCATGAGGTGCTGCTGAAGGCGGATCTCGTCCGCAAGGTGGCTCGCGGCAAGCCGCTGCGGGTCAAGGCGGGCTTCGACCCTACCGCCCCGGACCTGCACCTCGGTCACACCGTGCTGCTCAACAAGATGAGGCAGTTCCAGCAGCTCGGCCACGAGGTCATCTTCCTCATCGGGGACTTCACCGGCCTCATCGGTGATCCCAGCGGCCGCAACCAGACGCGCCCGGCGCTCACGCCCGAGGAGGTACAGGCGAACGCGCGCACCTACGAGCGTCAGGTGTTCAAGATCCTCGATCCGGAGCGTACCCGGGTGGACTTCAACTCCCGCTGGCTCTCGCCCATGCACGCGGCGGATTTCGTGCGCCTGGCGGCGCATTACACGGTGGCGCGCATGCTGGAGCGCGACGACTTCGCCAAGCGCTACAAAGGGGGCCAGCCCATCGCCATCCACGAATTCCTCTACCCGCTGGCGCAGGGCTACGACTCGGTGGCGCTCGAGGCGGACGTCGAGCTGGGCGGCACCGACCAGAAATTCAACCTGCTGGTCGGGCGCCAGCTGCAGAGCGACTACGGCCAGGAGCCGCAGGTGGTGATCACGATGCCGCTGCTCGAGGGCACCGACGGCATCAACAAGATGTCGAAGTCGCTCGGCAACTACATCGGCATCGCCGAGCCGCCGGGCGACATGTTCGGCAAGGTCATGTCGATCTCGGACGAGCTCATGTGGCGGTATTTCGAGCTGCTGTCGTTCCGGCCGCTGGGGGAGATAACGGACCTGAAGCGCGCCGCCGGGGAGGGCCGCAACCCCCGGGACATCAAGATCGAGCTCGCGCGGGAGCTCGCCGCGCGCTTCCACGGGGCCGCCGAGGCGCAGCGCGCGGAACGCGACTTCCTGGCCCGGGTGAGCGATCGGGCCGTGCCCGCGGACCTGCCGCCCCGATTGCTGCAGGTGAACGCCGCCGGCATCACGCTGCCGGCCCTGCTCAAGGCCGCCGGGCTGGCCGCGAGCACTTCCGAGGCCACCCGGAAGATCGGCGAGAACGCCGTGCGGATCGACGGGGAGCGGGTGAGCGACCGGACGCTGGTGCTGCGGGCCGGGGCCGACCACGTGCTGCAGATCGGCTCCAAGCGCTTCGCCAGGGTGAAGCTGGAGCCCGAAGGCTGAAGACCGGCGCCGGGAAGGCCTTGAATTCCCTGCGCCGCCCCTCATTGAGGGCTGCAAGGATTGCAGGGACGACCGCAAAGGAGCCCTCGGGAGTCGAGGGTGTACGGTCTCCTCGAGGCCAAGCCCAGGGATGGGCGCAGGGAAGCCTTCCGCGGCCGCCGCGGCACACCTCCCGGCCGATTCCGCCACCCCCCAAAATTGATTGTGACAATGCGTTGACAGGCCCCTAATCAGGGCTATACTGCGCGCCCCTTGCAGCCCGAGCCGCACAGCGGTGCGGGAGGCGAGACAGGCCGAAAAAAAGGCCTGGCCGAAGGTTGACGGATGATGGCAGACCGCTATACTTCCGCCCCCTTTCGAAGGGCGCGCAGAAATGCGTGACCGGAGGCCGAGCGGCGACGCGCGGCCACCAACCCCCCAAAGCCTCTAGCGCTGCGGGATGCTGTTTAAAAATTTGGCAGGTAATTTGTG
>JAGWPE010000022.1 GCA_028870635.1 Gammaproteobacteria bacterium
ATCGTGACGGGTGCCCACACGCTGATCCCGCGCCGCATCGACCCGACGGCGACGGCAGTGCTGTCGATCACCCGCATCCAGGGGGGCGCCTCACACAACGTGCTGCCGGCCGAGGTACAGCTCGCCGGTACGGTGCGCACATTCGATCCCGCCGTGCAGGACAAGCTCGAAGCGACGCTCCGTGAGTGGGTGGACCTCACCGCGAAGGCCGCCGGATGCAGCGCCTCGGTCGAATACACCCGCATCTATCCTGCAACCGTCAACGATGCGGCGTGCGCACAGCACGCGCTGGATGCGGCGAATGCGCTCTTCGGGCAGGCAGTGCGGGCGGAGGCGCCGGCGGCGACCGCGGAGGACTTCGCCTTCATGCTGCAGCAGGTGCCGGGTGCCTATATCTGGGTCGGCAGCCGCAAGGGCGACAGCAGCCCCTCGCTGCATCATCCGGCGTTCGATTTCAACGACGAGGCGCTGCCGGCCGGCGCCGCGCTGTTGGCAAGCTTGGCCGAGCGCCGTCTGGCCCGCTAGTTGAAGCGCTGGATCCGGGCTCCTGCGCGATCCACGCGCGGTCGCGAGCAAAAGCGTGGTTTTCGCTCGCGCCCTCCGCCACCCGCGGCGGCGGGGCACCTCCATGTGCCTTTGCTAAATGCTCAATGCGAGTCGTGCGCGCTTTCCGGAAACAGCCGGCAATACACGCAATCCGGCGCGTCCGGTCCCGACTCCACCCACAGCGTGCGGACCCATGGCAGATCGCGCGGCGCGGCGGCGAATTCCCACGATTGATCGTCGAGATCCCGCTCCAGCAGCTCGTCCGGGCACGCATGGCCGAGCAGCTCCGCCGCGCGCTGCACCTCGATGCCACCGCGAGGCAGCACGGTGATTGCCGCTGCCCCGTGCTCGATTCTGTCGGCGAGACGATGGGCATGCCGGGCCCCGTCGGGGTGCGTGAACAACGTCCGGAAATACTGTGCGAGCCGTTCGTGCAGCGAAAGAGCGGGCTCGCTCGCGGCGCGTCCCGGCTCACCGCGCGCGGTGAGCTCGATGCGATCGGTCGGGAAGCCGTCACGGAATAGCGCCAGGCGCGCCCGCTCGGCGGTCTCGAAGTCATTGAACACGGCCAGCAGGACTGCGCTCATGTCTCTCCCTCCTACGGTGAGCCGCTGTCGGTACAGGGAGTGCTTCGTCTGCAGAGGCATTTTACGCCCGCCGCCCGCGGCAGGGGTAATGGGTACCCCGGCCGGGTAATATGTCTACGGAACCTGAGCCGCCGGCCGGTGGTCAACCCGGCTCCGGGCCGAGCTGGATCGGAGCTGCGATCCGGCGGCATGCGCGCCGGCCGCACGGCGCATCCTCACGGACCCGCGCATGCTACGCCCCACAGAGGCAAACTGAGGAAATCGACGATATGACCGCTGGCTTGATTCCCCTCGCCGCAAAGACGCCCCGTACGGGCAGCGCCGCCCACGCCGCCTTCCTGCGGCTGCGGGACTATTTGAGCAGTCAGATCATCGGGCAGGCGGCCCTCATCGAGCGGTTGCTCATCGGGCTTCTCGCCGACGGCCATCTGCTCGTGGAAGGTCCGCCGGGGCTCGCCAAGACGCGGGCCGTCAAGGCGCTCGCGCATGCGCTCGATGCCGACTTCCAGCGCCTGCAGTTCACGCCCGACATGCTGCCCGCGGACCTGACGGGCTCGGACATCTACCGGCCGGAGGAAGGCGTCTTTCGCTTCCAGCGCGGACCGCTCTTCCACAATCTCATTCTGGCCGATGAGGTCAACCGCGCGCCGGCCAAGGTGCAATCCGCTCTGCTCGAGGCCATGGCCGAGGGACAGATCAGCGTCGGGGCGGCCACGTACCCGCTGCCGCAGCTATTCCTCGTGATGGCGACTCAGAACCCGATCGAGCAGGAAGGCACCTATCCCCTGCCGGAGGCGCAGCTCGACCGCTTCATGCTGCACGCCCGGGTCGACTACCCCGATCGCGCCACCACGCTCGAGATCATGGCGCTCGCGCGGCGGGAGGCGATCACCCAACGAGAGCTGCCGCCGCCGGAGCATCGCGTCTCACAGGAGACCGTATTCGCGGCGCGCCGCGAGGTGCTCGGCCTCACGCTCTCGGAGCCGGTCGCCGATTACATCGCGGCGCTCGTGGATGCCACGCGGCGGCCTGAGCCTTACAGCGCGCAGCTGCGCGAATGGCTGCGCTGGGGCGCGAGCCCGCGCGCGGCGATCGCCATCGAGCGCGGCGCCCGGGCGCTCGCCTGGCTCGATGCGCGCGAGTTCGTCACGCCGGAGGACGTTCAGGCGATCGCGCCCGACGCGTTGCGCCACCGTTTGTTGCTCGACTACTCGGCGCAGGCGCGCGGCGTGTCGGCGCAGGCCTGCATCGAGGAGCTGTTGGGCCGGGTCCCGGCCCCATGATCGTTCCCGACCTCGGGGAGCTGTTGGCGCTGCGCGGCGCCGCGCACGGCCTGTCCCTGCGCGGCCGCAGGACAGCGCGCGCAACGCTGCTCGGCGCGCACACGAGCGTGCAGCGAGGCCGGGGATTGGAGTTTCAGGAAGTGCGCCCCTACGTCCCCGGCGACGATCCGCGCAACATCGACTGGCGGGTCACGGCACGGCGGGGACGACCCCACACCAAGCTCTTTCGCGAGGAGCGCGAACAGCCCGTGTGGCTGCTCGTCGACCTGCAGCCGGGGCTCTTCTTCGGCTCGCGGCGGCAACTGAAATCGGCCCTCGTGGTTCGGACGGCGGCGCTGCTCGCGTGGGTCGCATCGCTCGGCGGCGACCGCGTGGGCGCGGTGATCGCTCATGGCCCCGCGCAGATCCGGATCCTGCCGCCTCGCGGCCGCGAGACTGGGGTGCTGCCTCTGCTGGATGCGCTCCTGCAGTCGCAACCGAAGGCGCCGGGGCAACCCTCGCCGCTGGCATTGGAAGAGGCGCTGCGCGCATTGCTGCCGCTGGTGCGCCCGGGCAGCCAGATCCTCGCGGTCAGCGACTTCGCCGGCCTGCGGGAAGAGGCGGACAGCCTCTGGACGGCGCTCGCGGCGCACACCGACCTGCGGCTCTTCTGGGTCACTGACCCGCTGGAAGAGGCAGGTTTGCCGAACGGACGCTTTCGCGCCGGCCTGCCGGGCCGGTTGCGCATTCTGGAGGGCGCGCGCGTGCGCGAGCGCTGGCAGCAAGCCTGGCGGGAGCGTGAGGCGCGCATCGCCTCTCTGTCGCAGGGCAGCGCGGCCCCGATCGTGAGGCTCGACACGCGCGAGGCGGTCGAGCAGGTCCTTCGGCCGCTGCTGCGGCCCCGGCTGTCGGCGGCATGACACCAGACTGGACTTCCCAACTCGCTGCCGCCCATGCGCCACCGCCCCCGGGCTGGTGGCCGCCGGCTCCGGGCTGGTGGCTGCTCTCGGCGCTGTTGCTCGCAGCGTCCGCTGTCGCACTGTGGGCATGGCTCGATCCGTACCGCAGGAGCCGGCGCGCGGCACTGCGCGAGCTGCGCGCCATCCGCGCCGCGCAGACCGATCCTGTCGCGAGCGCGCGCGCCATCGAGAGCCTGTTGCGCCGTTTCGCCATCGCCGTATTCGGCAGCGCGAGTGTTGCCCGCCTGACGGGCGATGCCTGGCTGGCATTCGTCGCAGCCGAAGGCGGCACGCCGCTCGCGGGGGAGGCGGGCCGCTCGTTGCTCTCCACGGCCTTCGGCGGCCGCGCCAGCGGCGAGCGCGAGTGTTGGCTTGCCGGGGCCGATGCGTTCGTGCGGCGAGCGCGGCCCAAAGCGCGCGCATCAGGGCGGGGGAAGCACTGATGTTTCACCTTGCGTGGCCGTGGATGGCGCTGCTGCTGCCGCTGCCCTGGATCCTCCTCAGGATGCGCCGCACGGCGGAGCCGGGCGGCCCGGCGCTCTACCTGCCCTTCGCCGCATCCGTCGCCGCCCCATCCGCAACCGGGGCGCTGCCGCGAGGGGCGGTGGCACTGCTGGCCGCGGTCTGGGCGCTCCTCGTGCTGGCCGCCACGCGTCCGCAATGGCTGGGACAACCGCTGCCGGTACCCACGAGCGGCCGCCAGATCATGCTGGCGATCGACTGCTCGGGGTCCATGGCCTCGCAGGACATGGGAGGGGTCAGCCGCCTGGAAATCGTGCAGGTCGTTGCCGGGCACTTCATCGACCAGCGGCGCGGCGATCAGATCGGCCTCATTCTCTTCGGCACCCGGCCTTATCTGCAGGCGCCGCTCACGACCGACATCTCGACCGTGCACCAGTTTCTGGACGAGGCGGTGGTGGGCGTCGCCGGTCCACAGACGGCGATCGGTGACGCCATCGGACTTGCAATCAAGGAGCTGCGCCAACGTGAGCGCACGAGCGGCGCTCCGATGCACCAGTCGGTGCTGATTCTGCTCACCGACGGCGGCAACGACGCCGGCGTCATACCGCCGCTCGAAGCAGCGCGGCTCGCCGCCCAGACGGGCCTGCGCATCTTCACGATCGGTGTGGGAGCGGCCGAGGAGCAATCCCTGTTCGGGCTGACCACGGGCAACACCGATCTCGACGTGGGCCTGCTGAAGAAGATCGCGAGCATCACCGGCGGTGAGTATTTCCGTGCCGCCAATCCGCAGGCGCTGCAGGCGGTCTACCGCAGGATCGACGAGCTCGAGCCGATCGCGGGCAACAAGCAGTGGCTGCGGCC
>JAGWPE010000258.1 GCA_028870635.1 Gammaproteobacteria bacterium
CAAGAAGCTCAACATCGAGGTGGAGCTCGGCTTCACCGCCGAGCAGGCCGCGCAGGAAGTACAGCGCTGCCTCAACTGCGACGTGCAGACCGTCTTCACCGCGAAGCTCTGCATCGAGTGCGACGCGTGCCTCGACATCTGCCCCGTCGACTGTCTCACCATCGCGGCCAACGGCCCCGAGCAGGAGCTGCGCGGGCGCCTCAAGGTTCCCGCGCGCAACCTGACTCAGCCGCTCTACGTGTCGGGACCGCTGCCGCAAACCGCTCGCGTCATGGTCAAGGACGAGGACCTGTGCGTGCACTGCGGCCTCTGCGCCGAGCGTTGCCCGACGGCCGCATGGGACATGCAGAAATCGCACGTCCACTGGCCGCACGCCGAAGATGAAGCCCGCGCGACCATGGACGCCCGCAAGCCCAAGATCGCCTAGCCAGGGCGAGTTGAAGGTAACCCGAATGTCAGTGAGAGCGCAGCGCAAAATGGCTCTTGGCCAGAAGCTGATCGCCAGGGCTCGACGCATGCGTCGAGCGGGTTTTGCCAGGATGGCAAAACCCCGGCTTTTTTCGCGGAGCAGGACAGCGGGAGCGAAAAAAGGCGATCCGCTAGCCTACATGGACGTATTCACGGCGTTCTGGCCAAGAGGCATTTTGTGATGCGCTCGGACGTCCCAGAGTGACCATGACCACCAACCGCATCAACGACTTCACGATCAAGATCGCCACGGTAAACGGCACCGGCTCGGCCAGCGCCAACACGCTGCTGATGAAGTCCATCTTCCGCAGCGGCATCCCCGTGATGGGCAAGAACTACTTTCCCTCCAACATCCAGGGCCTGCCCACCTGGTACGAGATCCGCGTCTCCCGCGAGGGCCACCTGGCCCGCTCCGGCTCCGTCGACCTCATGGTCGCGATGAACGCCGAGACGTATTCGCGCGACGTGAAGGAAGTCGCCCCCGGCGGCTATCTCGTCTACGACTCCACGTGGCCCCGACCCGCGCTGCTCGGCCGGTCCGACATCACGGTGCTCGGTGCTCCGCTCGCCAGGATGTGCAACGAGAGCTTCAACGGAGTGCGTACCCGCATTCTGATGAAGAACATCTGCTACGCGGGCGTCCTGGCGGCTCTGCTCGAGCTCGATCTCGAGCGCATCCGCGAGCTCCTGGCGGAAACCTACGCCAAGAAGCCGCAGCTCGTCGAGAGCAACATGAAGGCGATCGGGCTCGGCTACGACTATGCGCGGCAGAATTTCCCCTGTCCGTTGCCGCTCAAGGTCGAGAAGATGGACCGCACCGCCGGACACATCATGATCGACGGCAACACCGCGGCGGCGCTCGGCTGCGTCTTTGCCGGCGCGACCGTGGCGGCGTGGTATCCGATCACTCCCTCGACTTCGTTGATGGACGCCTTCAAGGGCTTCTGCGATCGCACGCGCATCGAACCGGAGGGCGGCGCCAAGCGCTTCGCCTTCATCCAGGCGGAAGATGAGCTGGCCGCCATCGGCATGGTGATAGGCGCTTCCTGGAACGGCGCGCGCGCCTTCACCGCGACCTCGGGCCCCGGGATCTCGCTGATGAACGAGTTCCTGGGCCTGGCCTATTACGCCGAGGTGCCCGCGGTCGTGTTCGACATTCAACGCGTCGGCCCCTCGACGGGCATGCCGACACGCACCCAGCAATGCGATGTCATGGAGTGCGCCTACGCTTCCCATGGCGACACGCGCCACGTCTGCCTCTATCCCGCCAACCCGGAAGAGTGCTTCTACATGGCAGCGCAGGCTTTCGACCTGGCGGAGCGCCTGCAGACGCCGGTGATGGTGCTGTCGGATATCGATATCGGGATGAACGACTGGATGTGCCGCGATCTGAGGTGGGACGATGCCTATCGGCCCGACCGCGGCAAGATTCTGGACAGGGCGCAGATCGAGAAGCTGGAGAAGTTCCAGCGGTACTTCGACAAGGACGGAGACGGCATCCCCTACCGGACGCTGCCCGGCGTGCATCCCAAGGGCGCCTATTTCGCGCGCGGCTCGGGACACTCGCAATACGGCACCTATACGGAGGACTCGACCGAATACCAGATAGTGCTCGACCGTCTGATGAAGAAGTGGGACACGGCGAAGAAGCTGGTGCCCCGCGCCATCATCGATGCGACCGCCGGGAGCGAGCTCGGCATCGTCTCGCTGGGAAGCTGCGACAGCGCCATCCGCGAGGCGATGGCGATCCTCCAGGCGCGCGGCGTGGGCGTGAATTACATGCGCGTGCGCTCCTTTCCCTTCAGCGAGGACGTCGAGCGGTTCCTCGCCGCGCACCGGCTGCTCTTCGTCGTGGAGCAGAACCGGGACGCACAGCTCAAGTCGCTGCTGACGCTGGAGACCGCGGTGGAGAAGTCCAAGCTGCGCTCGCTCCTGCACTACAGCGGGCTGCCGATCTGCTCGAGCTTCATCGTCGACGGGGTGCTCGCCGAGGTACTGCCGAGGCCGGTGCCGCAGCAGACTGCGAGCCGCACGGCCTGATCCGGACCGACAGACATGACTTTCATCGCCAAACCCAAGATCGTCCATCCTTCCCTGCCGCGCAACGGGCTCGGGCTGATCCGCCGCGATTACGAGGGAGCGCTGTCGACACTGTGCGCCGGCTGCGGGCACGACTCGATCACCGCCGCCATCGTCGAAGCCTGCTGGCGCCAGTCGCTCGAGCCGCAGAATGTGGTGAAGCTGTCGGGCATCGGCTGCTCCTCCAAGACCACCGCATACTTCGTCAGCGGCGGCCATGGATTCAACTCCGTGCACGGCCGGATGCCTTCCATTGCGACCGGCGCCAATGCCGCCAACAGGCGGCTCACCTACATCGGCGTCTCGGGCGACGGCGATACGCTGTCGATCGGCCTCGGCCAGTTCTGCCATGCGATCCGCCGCAATCTCGACATGCTCTACATCATCGAGAACAACGGCGTGTACGGGCTGACCAAGGGACAGTTCTCCGCCTCGGCGGACGTCGGCACCAAGGCAAAGAAGGGCGAGACCAACTTCCAGCCGCCGATCGATCCGGCGCTGCTCGCGATGACGCTGGGGGCGTCCTTCGTGGCGCGCAGCTTCTCCGGCGACAAGCAGCAGCTCGTGCCGCTCATCGAGGCCGGTCTGAGGCATCGCGGCTTCGCGCTTCTCGATGTGCTCTCGCCCTGCGTCACCTTCAACGACCATGAGGGCTCGACGAAGAGCTACGCCTACACGCGCGAGCACTACGAGCCGGCGGTACAGGCGGACTTCGTGCCGCCGGAGCGGGAGATCACCGCCGACTACGGCGCCGGCGAGGCGCTGGCGGTGACGATGCACGACGGCAGCCGGATCGTGCTGCGCAAGCTCGATGCGGCCTATGACCCCACCGACAGGGGGGCGGCGCAGTCCAGGGTGCAGGAGCGACTGAAGTCGGGGGAGTACCTCACGGGACTGCTGTACGTGGATGTGGACGGCAGTGCGGAGGGGGGCAGGCGGGAGTTCCACCAGGTCAACGGCACGCCCGAGGAGCCGCTCAACAGCCTTCCCTACGAGGCGCTGTCGCCCGGGTCCAAGGGCTTGGCCAAGATTCTCGCCCGGTACCGCTGACCCGGACCACGTCCGGGCGGCGTGACGGATCTGCTTGTATCTCCCCTCCGTAGTAGGGTATCGTGGCTTACCGGTCCGTGACCTTTCCCTTTCCTGCCGCCTGCCGCCCGCCTTGCACTCGGGACCGGCTTCCGAGTCTGAGAAAAGCCGAATCGTTCCCGGCCAGGTTCGTATCTGTTTCTTGGAGTTTGATTGCATGACGAAGATTTACGTCGGAAACCTCCCGTTTTCGGCCACCGAGAGTGAGGTCCGCGATCTGTTTGCGCAGCACGGCACCGTCGAGTCCGTAAGCCTCATCACCGACCGGGACACCGGCCGGCCCCGCGGCTTCGG
>JAGWPE010000259.1 GCA_028870635.1 Gammaproteobacteria bacterium
GAGCGACACGTCCGGAAACTCCGCCCGGATCACCCGTGTGGTCACTTCCCGCCACAACCTCGAAGTCTCGAGCACGTTCGACTTGTCGATCGACATCAGTTTGCGCCGCCGCTGCCGAGCCAGCCGCGCCGCCACTCGCACGATCCTCTCGACTTCTTCGACGGTGTAAGTACAAACATCCGTAGCCGACCCGGCGTCGCGGCGCTTCTCGCTGAAGTAGATGCCTCCCGTGAGCTCGCGCACGAACACGAGATCGACGCCCTGCAGAATCTCAGGTTTCAGCGTCGAAGAGGCGAGGAGCGCAGGGTGCACCTTCACCGGCCGCAGGTTGGCATACACCCCCAGCGCCTTGCGCAGCCCGAGAAGCCCCTGCTCCGGCCGCACTTTCGCCTCCGGCGCCGACCACTTCGGTCCGCCGATGGCCCCGAGGAGAACAGCATCCGCTTCCAGACAAGCCTTCAGTGTGCTCTCGGGCAACGGATTGCCGCACAGATCGATAGCGGCCCCGCCGAACGGCAACTCAGTCAGCTCGAGCTGATGTCCGTGCGCACTCGCAATGGCGCGCAAGCACAGTAACCCCTGCGCCATGACTTCCGGTCCAATCCCATCCCCCGGCAAAACAGCAATCTTGGCCTTCATCTGCAAGTCCCAAATGTACGTTTGATCAAATGCGCGAGGGTCCGGGCCGCGCAAGTCATTTACTCGCTGGCTTGCGCCGCTCGCCGCTGCTCGTAAGCCCGAATCTCCGTCTCCCGCCCGAGCAAAAACCCCAGCTCATCGACTCCATTCATCAGGCAGTACCGCGCGAACGGCTCCAGCGGAAACTGCACCGATTGCCCGCCCGGCAGCGTCAGGCTGGTGCTTTCGAGGTCTATGGTGACCTCCGCTCCCGGATGCTCCATGAGCCACCCATGCGTGCCCTGGTCCACGATCACCGGCACCAACCCATTTTTCAAAGCGTTGGCGCGGAATATATCCGCGATCTGCGTGCTCACCACCGCGCGAAAGCCATAGTCCGTGAGCGCCCAGGGCGCATGCTCGCGCGAGGACCCGCAGCCGAAGTTGTCGCCCGCCACCAGGATCGTGCACCCCTTCGCCTCCGGCCGGTTCAGCACGAAATCCGCCTTCGGCGCCCCGTCGCTCGCATAGCGCCAGTCCGCGAAGAGACTCGCCCCGAGCCCCGAGCGTGTCGTCGTGGTCAGGAAGCGCGCCGGGATGATCTGGTCGGTGTCGACATCGCTCATCGCAAGCACTACGGTCCGCGAGCGCAGAGTCTTGATCGGATCCATTGCCGCCTCCTACATCAACTCGCGCGGATCGGTGACTCGTCCGCGCACGGCGGAGGCCGCGGCGGTGAGCGGGCTTGCGAGCAGCGTGCGCGCGCCCACACCTTGCCGGCCTTCGAAGTTGCGATTGCTGGTGCTGACGGCGTACTGCCCCTTGGGCACCAGATCTCCGTTCATTCCCAGGCACATCGAGCAGCCGGATTCGCGCCACTCGGCGCCCGCCTCGAGAAACACCCGGTGCAGGCCTTCCGCCTCCGCCTCGCGCTTCACCTCCTGCGAGCCCGGGACGACCAGCATCTGCACCCCCTTGGCCACCTTGCGCCCGCGCAGCAGCGAGGCCGCATCGCGCAAATCGGAGAGGCGCCCGTTGGTGCAGCTGCCGACGAACACGACGTTGACCGGCTGCTCGGCGATGGGACGGCCCTGCTCGAAGCCCATGTAGGCGAGGGATTTGGCGAACGCCGCATCGCCGGGACGCTGCGGAATCGTCCCCGAGATCGGAATGACCATGCCCGGGTTGGTGCCGTAGGTGACCATCGGCTCCAGAGCCGAAGCGTCGATGTCGACCTCCTTGTCGAAGCGCGCGCCCGCATCGGTCGGAAGCTGGCGCCATTGCCCGACCGCCATCTCCCAGGCTTCGCCCTGCGGCGCGCGCGGGCGGCCGGCAAGATAGGCGTAGGTGCTCTCGTCCGGCGCGATCATCCCGGCGCGCGCTCCGGCCTCGATCGACATGTTGCAGACGGTCATGCGCTCGTCCATGTCGAGCGCGGTTATGGTCTCGCCGCGGTACTCGATGACGTATCCGGTGCCGCCGGCGACGCCGATCCTGCCGATGATCGCCAGAATGAGGTCCTTTGCGCTGACGCCCGCCGCCAGCTTGCCGCTGACGTTGATGGCCAGCGTGCGGGGCTTTTTCTGCAGCAGACACTGGCTGGCGAGCACGTGGCCCACCTCGGTGGTGCCTATGCCGAATGCCAGCGCGCCGAGCGCCCCATGGGTGCTCGTATGGCTGTCGCCGCAGACCACGGTTTTGCCCGGCTGGGTGAGCCCGAGCTCCGGGCCGATGATGTGCACGATCCCGCGGCGGGCGTGCCGCAGCCCGAGAAGCTCCACGCCGAAGGCGGCGCAGTTGACCTCGAGCTCGCGAACCTGATGCGCGGCGGCCTCGATGGTGATCGGCGCGCCCCCGAAGACCTGCTCCGTGCGCGTGGGCGTCGAGTGGTCCATGGTGGCGAAAGTGAGCTCCGGCCGCCGGACCGCGAGTGCGCGCTCGCGCAATACCGTGAATGCCTGCGGCGAGGTGACCTCATGAATGAGGTGCAGGTCGATGTAGAGGACGGCCGGCGTGTCGGGCGTCTCCGCCGCCACCTCGTGGCGGCGCCACACTTTCTCGAAAAGCGTCTGCTTCATACGGCTGCCTGAGCCGTGCGCGCCGCCCCGGTGCGCTCCTCGCGCGAGCGCGTGCCGGCCTGCGCCAGCTCGATGCGATTGATGACTTCCAGGAAGGCCTTCGTACTCGACTCGACGATGTTCGTGCTCACGCTCGAGCCGCGGTAGGTGCGTTGGTTGTACTCCACGTAGACCACCGCCTCGCCCTGCGCATCCTCACCCTCCGTCACGCCGCGGATCTCGAACTTGCGCAACATCACTCCGATGCCGGTGGCCGCTTCGATTGCCTTGAAGGCTGCATCCACCGGACCGTCGCCGGATGCCTTGCGCTCCACGGTCCGTCCATCCGCATGGCGCAATTGCACCATGGCAGTGGCGGGAGCGTTGCTCGCCGCCATGGTGTCGAGGCTGGTGAGGCTCCAGGGTCCCGCCGCGGACCCCTCCGCGCGCAGCACGAGCGCCTCGATGTCGCCGTCGAAGAGCTCCTTCTTCTTGTCGGCCAGCGCCTTGAACTCCTCGAATACCCGGTTGAGCTCGGCCTCCTCGAGCTCGAACCCGAGAGCCTTCACGCGGTCGCGGAAGGCATGGCGGCCGCTGTGCTTGCCCAATACCAGATGACTGCGGGCGAGGCCTACGTCCTCGGGACGCAGGATCTCGTAGGTGGAGTGATGGCGCAGCACGCCGTGCTGATGGATACCGGCCTCGTGCGCGAACGCGTTCTCGCCGACGACAGCCTTGTTGCGCGGCACCGGCATGCCGGTGATGCTCGATACCAGCCGCGACGTCGGGTAGAGCCGGTTGGTCTGCACGCCGGTCGTGACGTTGAAGAACGCGGAGCGCGTCTTCAAGGCCATCACCACTTCCTCGAGAGAGCAGTTGCCGGCACGCTCACCGATGCCGTTGATGGTGCACTCCACCTGCCGCGCGCCCGCCACCACCGCGGTCAGGCTGTTGGCGACCGCCATCCCGAGGTCATCGTGGCAATGCACCGAGAGCCGTATGCCCTCGATGCCGCGCACGTTCTTGCGCAGGTAGCGGAAGAGCTCCGCGAACTCATCCGGCACCGTGTACCCCACGGTATCGGGAATGTTGACGGTGCTCGCCCCCGCCTCGATGGCGGCCTCGACCACCTGCGCCAGGAACTCGAGCTCCGTGCGCGAGGCGTCCTCGGGAGAGAACTCCACGTCCTCGCAGAGTCCTCTGGCGAGCTTCACCCCTTCGATGGCGGTGCGCAGGATCTCCTCCTGCGCCATGTTGAGCTTGTACTGGCGGTGGATCGCGCTGGTCGCGAGGAACACGTGGATCCGCCGGCGCGGCGCATCC
>JAGWPE010000260.1 GCA_028870635.1 Gammaproteobacteria bacterium
AATGAGCATCACCCAGGCAGAGCACAACGTGTCGAACAACCAGCCAATACCAAGCCGGACACGAACCGGGGACGCCCTGCTGTTCGCCCGCAACTTCTTCCGCCACCCGCGCATGCTCGGCTCGATCGTTCCGAGCTCCAGATTCCTGATCAAGGAGCTGCTGCAGCCGATCGACTGGAATCAGGCGCGCGTCATCGTGGAGTACGGGCCCGGCGTCGGCGTCATTACCGCGGAGATCCTGCGGCGCATGCGCTCCGACGCGATCTTGATCGCCATCGAGTTGAACCCCGATTTCGTCACCCACCTGCGCACCGCTCTACCCGACGAGCGGCTGAAGGTCGTGGAGGGCTCCGCGGAGGCCGTGGGCGGGATTCTCGAGCGCTTCGGCCGCGACAAGGCCAACTACATCATCTCGGGAATCCCCTTCAGCACCATACCGGCCGATATACGCGAGCGTATCCTGCGTAACACGTCCGCGGCGCTCGCGCCCGGCGGCGCCTTCCTCGTCTTCCAGTTCTCCACCCGTGTGCTCGAAGATCTGCAGCGCATTTTCCACTACGTCCGCCGCAAGTTCGAGCCGCTCAACGTCCTGCCGGCGCACCTGTTCTTCTGCGAGGTCGGAGCCGCCTAGCCGGGGCTGTCGGGCGGTGCCGCCGCGGATTCGCGCACGATCAGCTCGTGCGGCACCAGGTGATCGACCGCTGCGGCAGGCAGTCCGTCGCGGCGCTTGCGGATCTCGCGAATGAGGAGGTCGAGGGCCACCTCGGCCATGGTGGCGGTCGGCTGGCGGATGGTGGTGAGCTCCGGCCAGACAGTGGTGGCGATGGCCGTGTCGTCAAAGCCGACGACCGAGAGGTCGCGCGGCACATCGAGCCCGCGCCGGTGCGCCACCGACACCGCGGCCGCAGCCATGTCGTCGTTGCTCGCGAATATGGCGGTGGGACGCGGATTGCTCGCCAACAGCTTCTCGGCGGCCTCCAGCCCGGAACGGTAGCTGAAGAAGCCCTGCTCGATCACCGGCGGCTGCGGCTTGCATTCCGCTTCGCGCAGCGCCGTCTCGAACCCCAGCCAGCGCTCGCCGCTCGCCGTTTGGTTGGGGTGACCCTTGATGAAGCCGATGCGCCGGTGCCCGAGCGAGAGAAGGTAACGGGTCATCTCGTACGCGGCCTTGAAGTCATCGATTCGCACGCAGGACGCATCGGAGCGGAATCGGCCAGTTGCCACCGCGACAGTGGGAATGGCCGCCTTCTTGAGCTCCGCGAGGATGACGTGCGACTCGCAGACCGGCGGCGGCAGAATGACACCGGCGACGGAGCCCTCGATGAGCCTGCGCACCGCGGCCCGCTCGGCCGATGGCGAGCTGACCTCGCACTTCTCCAGGAGCAGCTGCGCACTCTTGCGGCTGCTCTCATCGAGCGCGCCCAGCAGGAATTCGCTGAGATAAGCGGCGCTCGGATTGGCGTAGAGCAGCCCGATCCGCAGGCTCTGCGCGCCCGCGAGACTGCGCGCCGCCGGGTTCGGGGCGTACCGCAGCTCCTTGACGGCTGCGAGCACCGCGGCACGGGTGGCTTCGCGCACGTTGCGCTCGCCGTTGACGACGCGGGAAACCGTCATTGGGGAGACGCCCGCCCTGCGGGCCACATCGTGGATGGTCGTGCCGCGCCGGCTGCGGCGGCTGGTCTTGCGTGCGGGTGCGCGCCCGGAAGCCATGATTTCGTGTTCTCGTGCGGCCCGCCACGAGGGCCGTGAGCGTCCATTCTACCGGACTCGCGGTAGCGCTAGCGGGCTTTTGCGCAGCTCCATTGGGACGGTCACACAGCCGCTGAGGCGGTGCGCTCCCGTCACGCGACATCGATGGAGCGGGCGCACTGCGCCGCGAAGGAGGGTCGCGATGACTCGGATTGCGCCGCGAGCACGCCGAGATAGATCTGCTCGAGGCGCTCGGCGCTGCGCGCCCAGGTGAGCAACTCCTCGGCGCGGATCCGCGCCGCCTTGCCCATCTCGCGCAGGCGCGCAGGATCGGCGGACATCTCGCTGAGCGTGCGAGCCAACGCTTGCGCGTCCAGCCGTGGAACGAGCCTGCCGGTCACTCCGTCCGCGATGAGCTCCGGCACTCCGCCGCTCTCGCTGGCGAGGACGGGCACGCCGCAAGCCATGGCCTCGGCCACCGGCAGGCCGTACGACTCCTGCCAGATCGAAGGCAACACCAGAAGGTGAGCGCTGCGGTATGCGCGGATGAGCGCGGTCAGAGGCACCGTTCCGAGAAATCGCACGCGCGCAGCTGCCGCCGGCGAGAGTCGTGCGCGCAACGCGGTGCCGTAACTACGGCCTTGCCGGAAAATCTCCCGGGCGAGCCAGGTCCGCAGAGATCGGCCGTAGAACGGCTGTATCGCCTCGAGCGCCTGCCGGTCGCCGCCGAGCAGCCGGCTCAGCAGATCGTAGGGCATGAGGCCCGGCTTGCCGATGAGCGTCAGTTCGACGTTGAGGCCTTCGCGGATCAGGCGGTCGACCGTTTCCGTCAACAGGTGCACACCCTTGTCGGGTGCGATGCGGCCGACGTAGAGCAGCCGCAGAGGGCGGCGGCGAAGCTCGTGCGCGCCGCGATCGCGGGCATGCGCCGCAGGCCTGAACCGGAGCACGTCCACGCCGTTGCCTACGGTGTGTATTCGCGCCGCGATCTGCGGCAGCCGCGCCCGGGCGCGCGTTGTCACGAACTCGGAAACAGTCACGACCGCATCGATGTCGGCGAGGTCGCGCCGCAGCAGCCCGAGATCGAGCTGCGCGAGCTCATCCTGATGCATGTGAACGACGACCCTGACACCCGGAAGCGCGCGCTTGAAGAGTGACGCGAATTGCGTCTGGCACGGCAGGTGTACGATGTCGGGTCGGCTCGCGGCAAGATCGCGCCCGATCTGCGAGAAGTACTCTTTGTAGTACAGCTTCGAGGTGAAATACGGCGCGCCTGTGCCGAAGCGCCCCTTGAGCAGCTGTACGGCTTTGTGGAACCGGCGCGCAACGAAACGGATCCGGCGGATCTCGATCGAGCCCCAGCGCTCGACGGCAGCCTGGCCGCGCGCCCGCGGCGCATACACGATCACCTCGTGGCGGCGGGACAGGCAGCGGGCTAGCTCCCAGTTGACGATCGCGACGGAGCCGCGCTGCTCCTCGCCCGCCGCTATCGGGTCCTGGGGCTGATTCAGGATGGCGATTTTCATGGGTTCCCAGCCGCGGCCGGAAGCGGCCGAGGAAACTGTCCAGCAAGATCGGGTCCTCCCAGGTACCGGGAGGAACATGAATCAATGCCGGGCAGGCACCGGGAAGTGCGCGAAAATCTGGCGCGTCGCCTGGTCGATCGACTCCGCCGGATGATCGAGCATCCGGCGGGTGAGGTCGGACAGGGCCGTTCCGCTCCAGACGACGGAATTGTCCGCTCGATCGATCAGATCGATGCTCAGCGAGACGGCGGTGACGGTCCGAACGTCATTGTAGCCGCCGCCCCAGCCCCAGGGTCCCCAGGGTCCCCATCCATATGGGGCCCACCCCCAGCCCATGCCCATGCCGAAAGCGGGACCTCCGGTGGTGCCCTCGACACGATCATGGGCGCCCTCGGTGAAGTTCACCAGCAGATCGGGCTTCTCCCCGGCAGCGGCCGGCGCATAGCCGCGGGACTGAAGCTCCTGGCCCACCTCCGTCTCGAGCTGCTGGGTGGTGAGGGACTTGTAGGGGCCCGTATCCGTGCCAGGCTTGGGCACGAACGCATAGGTATGAAAGCTGGCAAGGTCGACCCGCTCCGCCACGCGGGTGCGCACCACCGGCCCGGTGGCGCAGGCGGCAAGCAGCGCCAGCACGGCGCCCAGGGCGAGGACCTTGACCCGATTCATTTGCACCTCTCGCAAACTCAGACCCCGGCAACGCCGCAGGGTTCTCACCGTTGACGTTCCGGGAGCTCGGCCGTGGGGGAATCGCCCTTCACTTTAGTACACTCCGGGCCGCCATGACCATCAGGCTATCCGCGGCCCTCTTCCTCGTCCTCGCTCCGGCCCTGCTCCTCTCCATGGCCCTCGTGACGGCCGCGGAGGTGCCCACGGCCGGCATCCCGCACATCGACGCGCAAACCTCGCTCCTGGTCGTCTCCCCGCACCCGGACGATGAGACGCTCTGCTGCGCCGGCGTCATCCGCCGCGTGCTGGCGGCTGGCGGCCGCGCCAGCATAGTCTGGCTTACGAGCGGCGACGGCTCCGAGCTCGACCTGCTCCTCATCGAGCGCGCCCTGCGGATTCATCCTGAGAAGATGCGTGATCTCGCCGGCAAGCGCATGCGTGAAGCACGTGCGGCGGCTGCCATTCTCGGGGTACCGCCTGAACGGCAGTTCTTCCTCGGATATCCCGACGGAGGTCTCCTCACCCTCGTCACCGACCATTTCACGGTTCCCTACTACTCCAGGTTCAACGGAGCGACGAGCGTGCCTTACGCCGATACGTTCGCCGCCGGCCATCCATACACGGGCGAGAGCCTGGAAAGGGATTTTGCACGCGTGCTCGACCGCGTCCATCCGACTCTGGTGCTCGCGCCGAGCCCGCAGGATGCGCACCAGGACCATCGCGCGGCGGGCATCGTGGCATTGCAGGTGCTGGGCCGCCGTCACGAGCTCGGCGCGGCACGCTTCTGGATCGTGCACGGCGGCCACGATTGGCCGAGCCCGCGGGGGCTGCACATGAGCCTTCCCCTCGCCGAGCCGCCCAGAGGCCGCGGACTCGGGCTTGCGCCCTTCCGTCTCGACTCTCGCGAGGAGGCGGACAAGCTGGATGCCGTGCGGCGGTACCAAACGCAGATGCGCGTGATGTCTTCCTTCCTGCTCTCCTTCGTGCGCACCAATGAGTTGTACTCCTCGCTGCCGGTTGCCCCCCCAATCGCGCCCCGCGCCGCCAACCAACGCTGAGGCCTCAACGGCCGCCGGGCCGGCGCCAGCGGTCGAGGATCCGGTCGAGCGCGCCCGCGATGCTCTCGCGCAGGCGGTCGAGCACGGCGCGGCGCCGCCAGTGGCGGCGGCTGAGCTCCTGCGACTCGAGGCAGTCGGCCGCGAAGGTCGCCGCGGCCTGCGCGGCGAGCGCGGCGCTTTCGATTTCCTGGTTGGCCTCCAGATTCCAGCGGAAGCTCCAGCGGTCGAGATTGCTCGAGCCCACGCTCAGCCAGTCATCGCACAAGGCCATCTTGCCGTGCAGGACCCGCGGCTGATATTCGAAGATGCGCACGCCGTTGCGCAGCAGCTTGCCGTAGAAGCGCCGTGCCGCGTGCCGCACCCACGGATGGTCGGTCTTCGGACCGGGCACGAGCAGCCTGACATCGACACCGCGGCGCGCAGCGCGGCGCAAAGCCTTGCGGAACCGCCGCGACGGCACGAAATAGGCGCTCATGATCCACGCACGCCGCAACGCGCCGTTGATCCTCCTGACGACGTCGTTGGCCAGAATGGAGCGGTGCGCCGCCTCGCTGAGAGCGAGCCGTCCGAGCGCACCCACCGCGATGGACGGCTCATCGGGCGATTCCGGCGTCACCTCGGGAACCGCGGGCGAGCCGCCGCTGCGGCTCCAGTTGCACGCGAAGGCGTTCTGCCAGTCACTCACCACCGGCCCCGAGATTTCCAGCATGAGATCGCGCCAAGCCCGGCGACCGCGCCTGCCGTCTATGAATTCGTCCGCGAGTCCGACGCCCCCCACGAAGGCGAGAGCGCCGTCGATGACCAGGAGCTTGCGGTGATCCCGCAGACAATTCTGCAGGCGCTTGCGCCAGGACAGCGGATTGAAGAAAGTCAGGTGCGCCCCCGAGGAGGCAAGCCTGCGCCGATCGGCGGCGCGCAGGCCGAGAGAGCCGAAGGCATCGAAGAGCACGTGAACCCGCACCCCGCGCTGCGCGCAGCCGGCGAGGGCGTCGATGAACCGCCGGGCAACGGTGCCGGACTCGACGAGATACATCTCGAGCAGAACCGACTCGCGCGCTCCCTCCATGGCCTCGAGCATCCGCCGGAAGATCCGGTCGCTCTCGGTGAGCAGTTGAAACCGGTTGCCCTGCCGCCAGGGCCAGCCCACGGCCACTCCGACAGCCGCCCGGGGCCGCACCGCAAGTCCTACCGTACCTTCAGTGCTCGACATGAGCGGACATTCTATGCCCCGGGCTGGATCGTCATCCTTCTACTGCTCTTGCCTGGCGCCGCGCGCGCCAATGCCGTCGGCGCGGTCAACCGGGCACGGACCAGGCACTGCGGCCCGTCGCGCGCCGCCCAACCGCCGCTCATCGAGAGCCGCGGTCTCGATGAGGCCGCGCGCTTGCTCGCGAACGGCGAGTCGCTCGGGCAGGCGGAGCTTCGCACCGGCTATCGCGCCGAACGGTCGTTGTGGATCCGGATATCCGGCGCCACGGACGATGCGGCCGTCGAGCGGACGGTGAGCGGGCGATTCTGCGATCAGCTCGCGAATCCCAAGCTGCGGCACATCGGCGTCTACGGCAATGGCGCGGGGAGTCTCTGGATAGTCGTCGCGGAGCCCTTCACGACGCCGCGCATCCGCAACACGGCCGCCGTGAGCCGCCTCGTCCTGGCTCTGACCAACGACGCCCGCGCGCACGCGCGAAGCTGCGGCTGGCGGCACTTCCCGCCCGCCCCGCCCCTTTCGCTCACGCCCGCTCTTGCGCGCGCGGCCAGCGCCCATTCGCAGGACATGGCCGCGCACGGCTTCCTCAGCCATTCCGGCAGCGATGGCAGCACTCCCGGCGAGCGCGTGACCCGCGCCGGCTATCGCTGGAGCATGGTGGGCGAGAACATCGCCAGCGGCGTGGAAACGCCGCAAGCAGCGGTCGCAGGCTGGCTCGCGAGCCCGCATCACTGCGCCAACATCATGACCGCCGGATTCCGGCAGATGGGTGTCGCTTTCGCCGTCAACAGGGCGAATCCGCAAGTGATCGTCTGGACGGAGGATTTCGGCAGGCCGCGTTAGGACTTCGCCGGCCCGTGGGAGTCATGCGGAAACCGCGAGGCCGGCGCCGACGTCTGCCCAGACCCAGATATGCGCCGTAGCGGCGGGTGAGGGCCTCGTGACCGATCACCGTACGGGTCCCTCCGTCGACTATCGGCTGAAATAGCGTACGGAGCGCCCGCTCGCTGATGAGCTTGTGGATTGCTTCTTCTTGCATCGCAACCCGCAGTCAAGCGTGAGCACGGCCGCCGCGCTGTGACCAGCTCAACAGCCTGGAAGCCCTGACCGGGATTTTTTTGTTACGTCTGCGTTACGGACGCCGCCGCGCCGCGCCGGCGCCCGCGTACCATCACTATCCCGGCAATCGTGTAGAGCAGCGCAAACCAGGCCGTGGTCCGAGTGAGCAGAAGATAGAAGAGATGATATCTGGCGGGGATGTGCCACACGATGTGCTCGGCCGTCTCCAGTCCCCCCGCCGCCGCCGCGGCCGCGAACAACAACGTGAGCAGCAGGGGACCGCCCGCGGAGCGCTCTGCGCCGGCGGAATCTCCCGCCGTTACCGGCAACAGGACGAACCAGACGGCGAGCAGGCCGAGTCCCAGCACCGAGCTCACGTACTGCAGCACGTGACAGAGCTCACCGGTGTACGAGAAGAAAGACACCGGCGCGCTCAACGCCGAGATCCGCGAGACCATCCAGCCGTCCGGGTGTGTGAAGGAGTCCCAGGCGAGGTGCGTCCAGGAGCCGATGAGAAGGGACAGCGGCGCCAGCGCCCAGCTGCTCGGCCGGCTGCCGAAGCGCTCCAGGGCCGCGATGCATTTGGCCTCCCCACCCGGTCCGAGCGGTGCCGCGAGCGGTGCGCGCAGCAGCCAGACGAAAAGCAGCAGGAATATCCCGATCGGCAAGTCCAGGGTGAAGGTGCCGAGAAACGTGTGCGTCGCCGGCGGAATATGCTTCGCGATCCGCCACGGCAGGTAATACGGCACATCGGGCGCCATGGCGCCGATGAAGAGCGGCACGGTGCGCAGCAGACGGACGCCCCGCAGCGGCAGAACGGCCGCGGGGTGCGCAAGGGTGAACGGCATGAAGGAAGCCTCTCAGGCTTGCCCTTCTGCCGCAAGTGCCGTCTTGGCAGCCTCGCCGGCCGGCACCACTGAGATCCGGAAATCCCGACCCGCCCACTCGCCGCTCGGCTCGAGTCGATACGTCAGGTCGATGGAGCGGCCGCCCTTCAGCCGCGCAGTGTCGATTTCCACGGTATGCAGACCTAGAGTCGTTGCCGTCGTACGACGCTCGCAAATGTCTTTCCAGCCGTCGAAGCCCCAGCGGAACGTTGCGGGCGAGCTGACCGCCACCGTCAGCGCTGCACCCTCCGGCAGCTCCGAAGCCGGAGCGTGTGCGCACCAGACGACGCGCTCGAGTCGCGGACGTCTGCCGGCGTACCGCTGCCAGACACGTTGCGGCCGGTCGAGAGGCCTGCCCAGAGAGCGCGATACTACGAGCTTGACGTATTCCGCATGCGTCCAGGCCAGCGGCATCGCGCTTCCGGTTGGACGTCCTGGCTCGAGCCCGCGGGAGGGCACGGGCGCAGCATCCCAGATCTGCTCCGGCAACATGCCGCCGGGCGATGCCATGCGGACCATGGCGAGCAGCATCGGTAAGGGGTCGCGTCCCGCGGCGAGCTCATAATGGCCGCGCTCGCCGGTGAGCAGCGGCCAGGCTCGGCCCCTGCCGGTGCCGTCGAATGCCGAGCCGTCGTCATGCTCTCCGTAGCCGTCATCGTTGTAACGGTGCCAGCTGGGGCCGGTTGGCGTGTCGACTTTGAGCAGCATGTCCGCAAGACGCACGGTTGCCGCGATCAGCGGATCGTCCGGCCGGCGCAGCCCGAAGCGCACGAGCTGCAGGAAATCGACACCGACCTGGGCGGAGGCGGGCAGTTCCGGATCGAGCGACTGATTCTTGACGGGCAGCACGCGCTGCAGCGCGCCGCGGTCGCGCAGCGCCTCCGTCGGCGCGACCCGCACGTAATAGCCGGGCAGCCCCTGGCTGCCCGCGAACGGCGTGTCGAGGACGGCGGTCCAGTCCTCGAGGCTCGCATTCCAGTAGTCGGCCACCGCGAGCGCCAGCTCGCGCGCCTCGGGATCGAGATGCGGCGCTCCGCAGACGAGCGCAGCGATGCACGCCGCCAGCGTGAACGTGTTGATTCCCGCGTCTTCCTCCCATCGATCCTGGTCGCTCGCCGGACCGTTGCACACGATGAAGGAGAGAGCCCGGCGGATCATGTCCGCGACCTCGATTCCATCGAGCGCAGCGCGCTCCTCGAGTTGCGCCGCCAGCAGCACCGGAAAGGCGGTCTCATCGAGCTGCACACCGGTCCAATAAGGCTTGCCGCCGAGCCACTGATTTTGATTCCAGTGCCCGTCGGCGAGCTGCGTGGCGCGCAGATAACGCAGGGTGTCCAGAGCCTCGGGCGTCGCGCCCACCGCCAGCAGCGCCCCGGCGCACTCGCAGAGATCGCGCGGCCAGACGAGGTGGTAACCCTCCCGCTCCTCCTTCGTGTTGCCCCAGGGGACACTCAGGCTGGCCACCATCGCTCCCGGGTAGGTCTTGTCGAGATGCGTGCGCAGCGCCATCGTCGACAGCTTGAATTGGCTCACGCACTCGGTTGGCAGGCCATCGGACAGCTGCACCCGGACCCCGCACTCCCGGTGCCAGCCGTTCCAGTCCGTGATCTGCCGCTGCCAGGTTGCCTCGAACGGCTCGAACAGGGCGCTCAAGGCGAGCGTCGCAGCCGACTCCGTGCTGCTGCCGAAGCCGAGCGCGAGCACCGCCTTGCGGGGCAGCTCCCCCGTCAGAGCGATGTTGCCCGGTCCCGCGCTGGCATGCTCCCAGGTCATCGCGCCGTTACGCGAGAAGTCCTGCCAGCCGTCGCTCGCCCCGACGAACCCGCAGCTCGCACGTCCCCAGGCATCCTGCTGATCCGGCGTGACCGCGGCCAGCGCCAGCGCAAAAGGTCCCTGCTCGGCCCAGAGCACCCGATGGCCGCGATGGCCGGCAATGGCCGCGCAGTTGTTGTTGCCGGTACCGCCGAGATGCGGCGCGAGCAGCGCATAGGGCCGCAGCGACTCATCGCCCGACAGCTCGACTTCCATGAGGAGCACATCGCGCTCGCGGGAGGGTGTGATGCGCAGCGTCAGCTCGAAGCGCTCGTGCTCGTGGACGATCTGCACGGCCGGCACTCCAGGGCCGGCGAGAGTCAGCGCATGGCGATACATCCGCTTGACCTCGACCCAGAACCCGCGTCCATCCGCAACGACGATTCCCAGGTCGCGAATCTGCGGAATGTCGATACGCGGGTAGTAGACCTCGTTGAGAATACCGCCGCCGATAGTGAACCACAGCCGCGAAGGACCGAGCGAGCAGCCCACCATCTCCTTCGCGCTGCTGCACCAGGTGGGCGGCAGGCCGGGCGCGCCCGGAGCATCAGCGCCGCTCATGACCCAGAGCCCGCGGGCGCCGCCGCCCGTTGGCGGCGCGAGATGCTGACGGCGGGCGGGTCATCGCCGCGCCAAAGATGCAGGCCACCCTTGAAGGCATTGAGATTCTCGCCGAGGCGCACACCCTCGGGCAGCTCCCTCAGCCGCGCGGCATTGCCGCCTCCCAGGACGACGTAGTCCACCTCCAGCACCTCCTTCAGCCGCATCACTACTTCGGCCACGGCCTTGCGCCACTTCTTGTTGCCCAGGCGCTTGCGCCCGCGCTCGCCCGCATAGTCCTCGAAGGTGCGGCCGCGCTTGTAGGGCATGTGGCCGATCTCCATCGGCTCCACCGTGCCGTCGAGTATCAGCGTCGCCCCGAGCCCCGTGCCGAGGCCGAGAAAGAGCATCCGGCCGCCTTCATAGCTGCCGAGCGCCTGCATGGTCGCATCGTTGACCACCCGCACCGGCCGGCCGAAGGTCTCCTCGAAGTCATATCCGACCCAACCCGAGCCGAGATTGAACGGCTCGGCGGCGATCCGTCCACGCAACACCAGCCCGGGATAGCCGATCGCCACCGCCTCGTACCGCAGATCGCGGGCGCGCTTGCAGACCTTTCGGGCCATCTCGGCCGCGGTCATGTCGGATCCCGATGCGAACCGGCGGATCGCGCCGCGGGCGCCCATGCGGAATTTGACGTGCGAGCCGCCGACATCGATGACGAGGACGTGCGCCGGGTCCGGCGGCTTCGGTGTAACCGGGCGTTTGCGGCGAGGACGGGTCGGCATGCCCGAATTGTCACCGGAATCGGTGCTTTCGGCCAAGCCGACCCGTCACGCCGCCAAAGGTTCCCGTCCTCAAGCCTCAGTGTTGGGAGGAGGCGCTTGTGGAAGCTCCGCCCTCGGCGGACGCCGATGCGGAAGGCTGCCGGGAGACAGCCGCCTGTCCGCTCATCGAGGAGCCGCCCTCTGCCGCCCGGTTGCCTGCCGATCCCTGTGCCGAGGCGCCGCCGCCCAACCCGGTATCGATTCCGTTGCTCAGCCCGCTGCCCGAGCCACTTACATCCCCGCCGCGGGCCGATCCTCCCGAATTGCCGCTGTCGTGCCCGTGACCCGAGCGCGTTCTCCCGGTGCTTGTGCTCGATGGCTTCGATGCCGATGCCTGTGCCAGGCCAGCGAGCGCCGCGCGCGACCCGCCCGCGGCATTGAGACCGCCGATTGCCGGAATCCCCGCCGGATTGACGGCACTCGGCTGCGGGCTCACGGCGCCCTGAGCAGCACCGGCAGCGCTACCGGACCCCGATCCTGCGGCGTTCACCGCCGCGTTGCGGCTCTTCCCAGCCATCCGACTGCCATCGCGCTCCAGGGCTCCACCGCCCCGCGCGGCTCCATTTGCAGCGCCCCGCGTGGCAGATTCTCCCGCCCCCGCAGCGCGGTGAACGGGGCTGAGCCCATCGCTCTCTCCCGCCAGCGAGCCATTCATCATGCCCCAGCCGCCGCCGCTCATGGCGCCGCCGGCAGGGCCAAAGCCGCCGCCGAGAGCACCGCCTATCGCACCGCCGGCGGCGCCGCCGAGAAGCTGCGCATGTGCCGGCGCACCGAAGGCAAACACGGCGAAGACGGCGGCTCCCGCGAAAAGATGATGTGCTTTTGCATTCATGATCGTTCTCCTCTCGAAGCCGCGGCCCATCCGCGACCTTCGAGGAGAACTACGACGGCCGAGGCCAAATTCTTCCCGAGCCGGCCGGTGAATTTCCGTTTTGACTTATTTCCCGGGTACCGGCCGGGGCGAAGGCAGGCCGGCGCCGACCAGTCCATAGCCGAAGACGACATTGCGGCCCGGTGCGCCGAGGTGCGCCGCCGAGCGAGCGAGCGCGTCGACGGCCGCATGAGCTGCGGCGGGATTGGGTGGCGATGAGGGCACCGTGCCACTTGCGGAGTCCGCGCTGCCCAGCCTCTCGGCCAGCAGACCGGCAACGAGCGGCGCGGCAAAGGATGTTCCACGCACTTTCTCGAAACCGTCCGGCAAAGTGGCCGCCGGGATGTCTGCGCCGGGAGCGGCGAACATGACCTGGGGTCCGCGCTCTGCCTCGAATATCACGCGCCGGCGGGCATCCACGGCAGTCACGCCGACAACGCCCGGATAGGCCGCCGGATAGAGCGGCGGTGCCGCCGGACCGTCGTTACCCACGGCTGCCACGATGAGAAAGCCCCGGGCCACCATGAGAGCGACCACCTGCTGCAACAGCGCGTTGGGCGGTCCGACGAGACTCACGTTGATGACCGGCACCCCCTGGCCGGCGAGCCACTCCAGAGCCTCCGCGATCGCCTCTACTGCGCCCCCGGTCGGCCTGCCGCAGAAGACATCCGCCGCATAGAGCGCGGCGCCCGGCGCCGCGCCGCCGAACCGGGCGGAGCGCCCGACCATGAGCGAGGCCACCTCGGTACCGTGCGCGCTCGGCACCACAGCGCCGCCGCAGCCGTGCCGCTGAATGACGATGCCTGCCAGTACGGCTTGCCCGGTTCCAACACCACCGTCGACGAGTCCCAGCGGGGCCGCGTTCACGCGCCGGGTGCCGCCGACGCCCGGCGATACGGCGACGGCGCCGCCGCTCACGCCGCTCTCGGTATAGATATTGTTGAAATCGTAAGTGCCGGCGGGATCCAACCCACGGAGCAGACTCAGTGCGCGGCTCGTTGCCGTGCCGCGCGGGACACCCAGCACCACCAGGTGAATGCCGAGCGTGCCGAGACTGCGCTCGCGCACGATCGAGAACCCCGCGCCGCGCGCGCGGGCCAGCGCGGCGTCCGTTGGGGAGAATGCCAGCACTTCGCCCCGCACGATCGGGTTCCCGCTCGGGTCCGCCTCGAGCACATCCGCGTGCCGGCGCAGGAGCAGGCGAATCTGGAGCAGCCGCGACGCGCGCGCGTCGGCGAGCCGACCGGCTTCACCGGTCAGGGCGCCGAGGGTCTGCTGCGCGCCGAATGGAAGTTCCACCCCGCCCGGCAAGCCTCCGGGCAATCCGGGAAGCGGCTGCCCTCCGAGGGCGATCTGCGCCTGCGCCGCAGGGCCGAGCAGCAGGATCATGAGAAGCAGTACACGAGCCATGGCGTCACGCTAGTTGAATGTCCCCACATATGGAAGAAAATGGCCCCCACCTCCGTAATACGATCGAAGGGCATGGGCTCATCCGGCGAGGATCTCCGTGATCGCATCATCGAGCTTCTACCGCGTCTGCGGCGGTTTGCGCGCTCCCTGGCGCGCAACGCCCAGGATGCGGACGATCTGGTGCAGATCACCGCCGAGCGTGCCCTCGCGCGCGCCGGACAGCTCCGCCCGGATCACTCCGTGGCGAGCTGGCTGTTCGGCATCCTGCGCAACGCCTGGATCGACGAAGGCCGCAGCCGCCGCCGGCGCGAGTCGCTGCTCGATCCGGAGGACCTCGCCGAGCGTATCGGGGATCCCGCCGTGGGCGCGGACCCGGAGCTGCTCTGCCTGCAGGACGCCCTCTCCCGCCTACCCGAAGACCAGCGCCTCGCCATCGCCCTGGTTCTCGTGGAGGGATTCTCCTACAAAGAGGCCGCTGCGATCATGGGCGTCCCCGTCGGAACGCTGACCAGCCGCCTGGCACGCGGCCGCGAGGCGCTGCAGTCGATGTTGTCCGAGACTTCCGGAGTGCAGTAATGACGATCCCCGACGAGGTGCTCATGGCGTATGCCGACGATGAGCTCGACGCGGAAACTCGCGCCGCCGTCGAGGCCGCAATCGCATCCGATCCGGAGGTCGCACGCCGCATCGCCCAACACAGGGCGCTGCGCAATCGCATCCATTCCGCTTTCAACAAGGTCCTCGACGAGCCCGTCCCTGCGCGCCTGTCGACGGCGGCGCGCAGTGAACCCGCCGGTCCGCGCAAAGATAACGTCGTGCCGCTCCGGCACCGGCCGGCATCCCGGTGGACCTGGCCGCAGTGGACCGCGATCGCGGCAAGCCTGCTCGTCGGCGTGATAGCCGGGCGGCTGGCGCTCCTGCGCTCCAGCAATCCGGGCCCCATAGTCATGAAGGAGGGACGCGTGTTGGCGGCAGGCGCACTGGCCGATGCCCTGTCGGATCAGCTCGCCGGCGATCAGACCGCCGCGGGCTCCGTGCGCATCGGCGTCAGTTTCCGGTCGAAGTCGGGCGAATACTGCCGAACCTTCACGCTGAGCCAACCCGCCGCCCTGGCCGGACTCGCATGCCGCGCGGCCGACGCCTGGCGGGTCGGCGTGTTGGCGCGCACGGAATCGTCGGCCGGCGGCTCAGGCAGCTATCGGCAGGCGGCCTCCCCCATACCGCCGGCTGTGACGGCGGCCGTCGGGAATCAGATTGCGGGCGAGCCGCTCGATGCGCATGCCGAGGCCGTCGCGCGCGCACAGCATTGGCAACGCTGAGCGCACCGCAGGCGAAACCCAGGCGCGAGCACGCATGGTTTCGATTAACATGAGGAATGCTCTGGCTCAAGGCCTTCCACGTCATCTTCGTCGTCACCTGGTTCGCAGGGCTCTTCTATCTGCCGCGGCTTTTCGTCTACCACTCGGCCGCACCCGACGCGCTCGGCCGTGAGCGCTTCATGGTGATGGAGCGGCGGCTCTTCATCCTGATGACTGTCGGCGGCACGCTCGCCATCGCGTTCGGCGTCTCGATGGTCGCCGCCGCACCCGGATATCTGTCCTTCACCTGGCTGCGCGTGAAACTGGTGCTGGTGGCCGGGCTCGTCCTCTATCACCTCTGGTGCTACAGGTTGATCGGTGACCTGCGGGCGGGGCGCAACAGCCGCTCGCAACGCTGGTATCGGATCTTCAACGAGGTGCCGGGGCTCTTCCTCATCGCCATCGTGGTGCTCGCGGTAGTCAAACCCTGACGCCGTCCTCTTCCCCCCAATATCTCACGCTGTCTTCCCACTGACCCCGCGCCGGCGGCGGGACGCCATCGGCCGCCGCAGTGCCCAGGTAGAGAAATCCCACGATCGCGTCCGCGGACTGCAGTCCGAGCGCCACCTTCACCGTCTCGTCGTAAGCGGCATCGCCGGTTTTCCACATGGCGCCGAATCCGAGCGCCGGGGCGGCGAGCATGAGGTTCTCGGCCGCGGCCCCCGCCGCCAGGATCTGCTCGATCGCTGGAATCTTGGCCGCGGCGTTGCACACGGCCGCGACCACGATGATGAGCGGGGCACGCAACGCCTTTTGCCGCTCGCGCTGCAATGTCTCGGCGCTCGCGGCCGGCAGCTTGCGCCGCAGTTGGTCCGCCATCAGCTCACCCAGGCGCTCGCGCGCGGCGCCGCGAATCACGATGAATCTCCACGGGCGCAGTCGCCCGTGATCGGGCGCGCGGCAGGCGCATTCGAGCAGCAGCTCGAGCGCGCCCTGATCGGGCGCCGGGTCGGTAAGAGTCTTGGCGGAACGTCGCTGGAGGATCGCATCGATGGCATGCATGGACGAAACGGACCTTTGAGAGTGCCCTCCGGGGCAATCGCTCCATCTTCCCAGATTCCCCGGCGCGCAGCTCGACGGCCGCCCCTGTACACCGAGCGTCCAATATCTGGAAACAGTGTAGAGTCGGCGTCATGGACCCGACCGATCTGCAAGAGCTCAAAGCATCCATTCGCACCATCGCGGACTATCCTCGTCCGGGAATCCAGTTCAGGGACATCACCACTCTGCTAGGCAACGCGCGGATGTTCCGCCGCGCGGTGGACGAGCTGGTGCGCCCCTGGACCGGCTCGAAAGTCGATCGGGTTGCGGGCATCGAGGCGCGCGGCTTCATTCTGGGCGGCGCCATCGCCCACCAGCTTGCTGCCGGGTTCGTACCCATCCGCAAGAAAGGCAAGCTGCCGCATGAGACGGTGCGCGTGGCTTACTCCCTCGAGTACGGGCTGGATGAGATCGAGATCCATCGGGACGGTGTCGCCCGCGGCGAGCGCATCATCCTGGTGGATGACCTCATCGCCACGGGCGGCACGGCCGAGGCGGCCGTGAAGCTCCTGCGCTCCCTGGGGGCGCAGATCCTGGCCGCCTGCTTCGTCATCGATCTGCCGGACCTCGGCGGCTCCCGGCGCCTGGAAGCTCTGGAGGTGCCGGTGCGGACACTTGTCGCTTTTCAGGGACACTGAGCCCCGAAACCCCTGTTCCGGACCCGGAACATTACTTTCCGGTCATCCAGGCTTGCGACGCCGGACTTGTGGGGATAATGCGTGCCGTACCGGGCCTGAGCGCCCGGCCGATTACAGACTGCTCTCAATCCTCGCTATTTTGGAGATGTCGATGCTCAAGAAGCTCCTTCCCGCCCTCCTGGGCGCGCTGCTGGTCGCCAGCCCGGTCATCGCGGTCACCACTGCGGCGGCTGCCCCCCAGGCTCAGGCCCAGACCTCGACGATGAAGTCCCATCACAAGGCCGCCAAGCACAAGAAGGCTTCCCATCATGCGATGAAGAAGCATTCGAAGAAGAAGGCGAAGAAGGCCCCGGGCGCCTGAGAGCCCTTCGGCCAGAAAAGCCCCGCCTGGTGCGGGGCTTTTTTTTTGCGTGCGGTTTTTCATTGGCCCGAAGTCGCCTGCGGCGCTTCGGGCAGCCAGCCCTGTGACTAATTTGATCTCGCGGCCCAGGGAACGGCCCTGGGCCGCTTACTCACTTGCTTTCGCACGGTAAGGGTCTGTTAAATCCTTTACGGGGATTTGCAATGCCTAGCGCCGAATCGGAACTGCCCAACCCCGACATCGACGACGCCGGGGCGCGCCTGCACCAAGCTATGCGCACACACCATCCGACGGGCTGGTCGGCGCTGAGGCTGCTGCCGGCGCGCGCCCGGCTCGCACTCGCCGGGGTACTCTTGGCCGCTCTGGCTTCGGCGGCGATCGCCGAATGGCTGGCGGACGCGCCGCAAACCCAGGCAGCCGTCATCTTCCTGGCGCTTCTGGCGGTGGGACTGCTCCTCGCGCTCAGCAGGCTGCTGGCCGCGGATGCCGTGAGGCGCGAGGCTCAGCGCGCGGCTTCAGAGCGCCATGCGAAAGATCTGGAAACTCTGATCGAGGCGCGGACACGCGAGCTCTCCGCCCTCTCGACCCATCTGCAGGAGCTCTCGGAAAAGGAGAAGTCGGAGCTGGCCCGCAATCTCCACGATGAGCTCGGAGGCCTGCTGACGGCGGCCAAGATGGATTTGTCCTGGCTGCAGTCGCGCGTGCCCGATCCCGCGCTACAGGAGCGGCTGGCGCAGCTCGGGGGCGTGCTCGATGAGGCCATGGATCTCAAGCGCCGTGTGGTGGAGGATCTTCGACCATCGCTGCTCGATCACTTCGGCCTGCCGACGGCACTGCGCGCCTACGTCGATTCGGCATGCGCGAAGGCGGGACTGCGCGCGGACCTGACGCTGCCCGAGGACGGCGTGCCGATGTCCAAGGAGACGGCGATCGCTCTCTTCAGAATCGTGCAGGAAGGCATCACCAACATCATCCGCCATGCCGCCGCGCGGTCGGTGACCCTGCGATTCGTCCTGGAGCGCGAGGCCTGCCGCTTCACACTGAGAGACGACGGCTGCGGCTTCGATGCGGCCGACCCGAAGTTCCGCTGGTCGCACGGCCTCATGGGAATGCGCCAGCGAGTACGCGCGCTCGGCGGACAGTTCGATCTCGAATCAGCCCCGGGCGCGGGCACCACGCTCCGGGTGACGATCCCCAGGGATTAGTTGGGGGGACTCCATTTCGAGTGGCCGTCGACGACCACTGCCTTCAGCAGAGAGATGTCCCGCATCTTGTCGAGGAAGTAATCCGCCCCGGCCGCGAAGCAGTGATCACGCACGAAATCCGATGCGTAATTGGTCAACACCACGACCAGCGGCTGGGCGTCCGGCGGATAGAGCTGACGGACCTGGCGGATCACCGCCACACCGTTTCCCTCGGCCAGCTCGATGTCGACCACCAACACATCGTAGGTCGACTCCTGCAGGCGCAGCAGCGCCTCCGACTGTGTCGCCGCCTGCGCCGTGACCGAGATCAGTCCGGGCTCCGACAGCAGATCCACCAGGCGCCGCGACAGCACGGCGGAATCCTCGATGAGGAGGATGCGCCGCTCGGCCTTGGAGGAGCCGTTGCCGCCCTCGGATCGCGCTTCAGCGCCCACCATACGCCTCACTGCAGCAGGTTGTTCTTGATGGCGTAATAGGTCATGTCGGCGTTCGTCTTCATTCCCATCTTCTCCAGTATCCGTGTGCGGTAGGTGCTGACGGTCTTGACGCTGAGGAAGAGGCCGGCGGCGATTTCCGAGACGCTGCGTCCTTCGGCGAGCTTGCAGAAGATCTGGAATTCCCGTTCCGAGAGTACGCTGTGCCGCGGCTCGCCCGGTGCGCCCTGCAGACCGCTCACCAGCATCTCCGCGAGCTCAGGGCTCACGTAGCGGCCGCCGCGCATCGCGGCACGGATCGCACGGCACAGCTCCCCGTCGTCGGCGCTCTTGCTCACGAAGCCGCTCGCCCCTGCGCGTAGTACGTTCAGACCGTACTGGCTCTCCGGATAGGCGCTCAACACCAGCGTAGCCACCGATTCGTGGTGGGACTTGATCTGCCGGAGCACGTCCAGTCCCGACATGTCGGGAAGCGAAAGGTCCAGCAGGAGCACGTCACATGGAGCAGTGCGCAGCAGCGTCAGAGCCTCGCGTCCTGTCTTCGCCTCACCGGCCCAGACGAAATCGGCTTGTGCCTCGATGATCTGCCTCAGCCCGATACGCACGAGCTGATGATCGTCCACGACCGCGACTCGAATGGCCGGCATCAGAGTAGGCGCCGATGGGCGGGCAAGCCTATGGGAGTTGCGGAAGCGGCAACGGGAGCTGCAACGCAACGGACTGTAGGAATCGTCCGACGGACCCTCAACGTAGAGAATCCCGACCGGTTTCGGGCTCCTCCTCCTGGGCCGAGGATGGAGCCCGGCCACCCGAGTCCCTGCCATTGTAGCTCTCGAGCCGGTTGTACAGCGTTTTCAGGCTGACGCCGAGGATCTCCGCCGCCTTGCGCTTGACGTGGCCGCAATACGCCAGTGTCGCCATGGTGACCCGGCGCTCAACCTCCTCCAGCGGGGTCCCGACACGGATGGTGATGGTCGTACCGTCATCCGGCTTGGGCGAGGCATCGGTCAGCGTTATGTCGCATTCGATGACGTCGTCGGCCATGATGAAGGCACGCTGCACGTAATTGCGCAGCTCGCGCACATTTCCCGGCCAGCCATACTGGTACAGGCGCACCAGCGCATCGCGCGAGAATGTCTTGTGCGTTCCCTCGGCGCGATTGAGCTCGTCCAGGAAGTACTGCGCGAGCTGCTCGATATCGGTCTCGCGGTCGCGCAGGGGCGGCAGGCGGATCGGGAAGACGTTCAGCCGGTGATAGAGATCCTCGCGCAGCTTGCCGTCGGCGAGGGCCTTCTCCGGCTCGCGGTTGGTCGCGCAGATCACCCGCACGTCGCTCGCGATCGGCTGCGTGCCGCCCACGCGGTTGACTGTGCCGGTCTCGAGCACCCGCAGCAGCTTCACCTGCAGCTCCATCGGCATCTCGGTGATCTCGTCGAGGAAGATCGTGCCGCCGTTGGCGCGCTCGAAGAAACCCTTGTGCTGGCGGTCGGCGCCGGTAAAGCTGCCGCGCTCGTGACCGAAGAGCTCGCTCTCGATGAGCTGCGGCGCGACGGCACCGCAGTTGAGCGGCAGGAATGAGCTGCTGCGACGCCGGGAGAGCTCGTGGATCGTCTGGGCCGCAAGCTCCTTGCCGGTGCCGCTCTCTCCGATCAACATGACCGTGGCCGAGGTCGGGGCGACACGGGTGAGCTGATCGTACAGCACCTGCATGCGCTGCGAGCTGCCGAGGATGCGCCCGAACCGGCCCATGCGGCGCAGCTCGTCGCGCAGCTCGCCGATCTCGTGCTGCAGCGCGGAGGTTTTCTTCGCGTGCCGCAGCACCGCCTGTACGCGCTCGAGGTCGGCGGGCTTGATCAGATAATCGCTCGCTCCGGCCCGCAGCGCGGCGACGGCGCTGTCTACGGTGGCGTGACCGGTGATGACGATGACCTCGGTGGCCTCCGGCTTCTCGAGCTCTCGCAGCAACTCGATTCCTTCTCCGTCCGGGAGCGCCAGATCGGTCAGGAGCACATCGGGACGCTGCCGGCCGAGCTCTATCCGTGCATCCCGCAGGCTCTGCGCGCGGGCGACGGTGAAGCCCTCCATGCGGGCTACCTCTTGCAGCCAGTCCACCACGTCCGCGTCGTCGTCGATGATCAAAGCGTGTGCCATGTACTCGCCTTCAGCCCTTAGAGGGCGGACCACTGTATGCCCTCTCGAGCACGCCGCCAAGCGCGAGCGGAGCAGTATCGGGCGCGCTTTGCGCTCAGAGCGCCGCTCCCGGACTGGGTTTTCTCGCTGTCAGGGCCGACACCGCGCCCGAGATGATCGACACGACGATCACCACGAGAACCGCACTGTCGAGTCCCCTCGCGAACGCCGCCGGCAGGTCCTGGCCAGCCACCAGCGCCAGGCAGTAGAGCGCCGCCGGCCCGCGTGCGGCGAACAGCTCGAACGTGCGCCGCTGCGCAGGCGTGACCACCGGCCGACCGAGCCCGAGGCGCACCGCGAGCGGCCGGACCAGAATCAACAATACGGCAGCGTAGAGAGCCGTGCGCGGAGTGAAGTCGGCCGTGCCGAGCAGTGTGCCCAACAAAACCATCATGAGGACCGTCGCACCCCGCTCCGCCCGGCCGGCGAACCTGAGGACGCGCGCACCGAGCGGCTGCTTGCGCGTCATCCGGCGGCGCCCGCCGTGCGACAGCGCCAGCCCCGCGGCGAGGGCGCCGAGAAGCGCATCGGTGCGCAGCGCGAGGGCGCAGATGTACGCGAGCGCGCCCGTGGCGAAGACGATCATCTCCTCGAGCAGGTCCCCCTGGCGGTCGCGGTCGATCAGCGCCAGCCAGCGCGCCGCGGCAACGCCCATCAGCCAGCCGACAGCCGCCCCACCGGCGAGAGACCAGAGGATGGTCAGCGTCAGAGAGCCGAGCACGGCCGCGCCCGCCCCGGTCGCGCCCATCCGCGTCAGTACCAACAGGACCATCGGCCCCACGATCGCGCTGGTCGCGGCTCCTTCCGCTGCAAGAGCAAACGGCACGGGCTCCTGTTCGCTTTCCACGGCGTGCGCATCCGCTGCCAGCGCCGCATCGGTCGGGGCGAGGATGACGGCCAGGAGCAAAGCCTGCAGCAGGCTCATCCCGAAGATCAGATAAGCCGCGCCCGCCGACAGCAGCGCCGCGGATACCGTCGTGAGCGACGCGAGCTGCAGCGGCACCCGCCACGGCGCCCATTCGAACGGCGCCCGCAGGCGCAGACCCGCGCAAAACAGGCATATCAGGAGGACGGCTTCGCTGATCGATTGGATGAGCGCCCCGTCCTCCGAGAGCTGCGGCTCGATGAGCTTCAGACCCTGCGGACCTGCGAGCAGGCCGACCCCGATCCCGAGAATCACCGGGCTCGTGGACCATCGCGTCAGGGGAGACTCCGTCCTAGTGTTGACCTGCTTGTGCACCGGGAGCCGCCACATCGCCGCGGACAGCTCGCTGCAAGCGACAGCCGCGGATCGCATCGTGAGTGCTCATCAGGAACTCGAACTGGCGCAGCACGGCGTCGCGTACGAAATCCGGGAGGTGATCGTCCAGAGCGTTGCGATACACCTCCAGGATCCAGCTCTCTCCGCGCTCGCACGCATCGAGAATAGCTCCGTCCTCGCCGCGCGCAAGAGCGGCGCGCAATCCTGCCCAGCCGCTGCGCCAGAAGCCGGCCGCGGCCCCGTGCGGTTGCCGCCCGCCCCCCAACCGCTCGACCAACGCCTCGAGCTCGCGCCTCGCGTCCGCGCATTCCTCGGCGCCCCGGACGCAAACATCCTGCAACGGGCCGGGCTCGAGAGATGACGCGCACAGCCTCAAGGCCTGCTCACTGTCGCGGCGGACTGAAATGAGCTCCCGCAGCGCTTGTATGGTGTACTTATGGCTCATGCGCGCATCTCCTCGACTGGCGCAGAGTCGGCGTCCTGCCGCTTTGCGCGAGCACGGGGCACTTGATGACTTCGCTCAGGCAGGAAGGGGATTGATGAAGCTTGGAGGCGAGCGCTCAAGCAGGAGATGTGCCATGAGATATGCCCGTCGCGGAGGGGCTCGCGGCCCGCACCAGGGCCGCCAGCTCGGCAGGAGACGGCTGCACAATTTTCATCTCCTGTACCTTTTTACAGACGTTCCGGCCTCCTCCGCGGCCTGAGCGGCCCCCGCGAGCCTGCCGGGCGGTCGAAACGATGTTGGCATGATGGTTGCATGGAGTGGCTAGACCCCCCGTTTGGCGGGCTGTGGTGCGACCAGCCCGCTCTTTTTTTCTGCGTCCCTGCGGCGCGAAGTGCGGCATCGTGCCGCTTCGCGCGAGCACGGGGCTGTGACGGGGATTCATCTCGCGGCCCCCGGGAACGGCCCGGGGGCCGCTTCATCAATCGCTTTCGAACGGCGCCGAGGGAAGTGCGCCGGGGGAGCGCTTCATCAATCGCCTTTGCAAGGCGCGCTGGAGGGGCGCGGCGGCGGCTTGCTTTCGCTTGGCGCTGGGTTCAGATTCCGGGCTCATCACTGCTCGCGGAGGGGCGCCAATGCATCAGATGATGAATTCGGAGCAGGCTGTCGCCATACACCAGGCGCTCATCTGCGTGCAGAGCGCCGTCACAGGGATGACGTTTCCGCGGTGTGATCAGGAGGATCTCCTCGAGCTCATCGACAGGGTGGAAGAGCAGCTGCATTGCTCTCATCCCAACGCCGCCCTGATGTGCACCTTCCTCAACTCCATCGCGCGCAGCCTGCGCGCGCAGCCGGAAGCGCGCGAGGCATGTCTCACGATCGAGCAGGCGATCGAGGCCGCGGGCATGCCGAGCACCTGGCAATCGGGTATCTGACGCGCAGCGGGTGAGTCAGCGGCGCGAGACAGCCAGGCGCCGCACCAGGGGCACGAAGGTGTCGAAGTCGACCGGCTTCGGCACGTGCAGATCGAAGCCCGCATCCATCGCGGCCGCGACGTCACTGCGCGACGCGTAGCCGGTCACGGCGATCGCGAGCATCCGCCTGCCGACTTGGGTCGATCGCAGCTTGCGCACCAGCGAGTAGCCGTCCTCCACCGGCATGCCGATATCGGTGACCACGATGTCGAAATGCGCGCCCTGCGCATCCAGCTGCCGCAGCGCCGAGGGCGCGGAGTCGGTTACCGTAACCGAGGCACCCTCGAGCCGCAGCATCTGCGCGACCAACGTGCGCGCTTCCAGCTCATCGTCCACGACGAGGATGGACAGTCCTTCGAGTGTCTGTCGCTGCTGCGGCAGCTCCCGCTTCATGCCATCCGCCGGCGCGGCCGCTTCCGCCGAGGCCAACGACCGGGCCATGGCCCTGGGCAGGCGGACGCTGAACATTGCGCCGGCGCCGCGTCCGCCGCTATGCGCCGCAACGGACCCGCCATGCAGGGCGACGATCTCGCGGACCAGCGTCAGACCGAGCCCGAGCCCGGAGGTCTGGCGGGTGCTCGTGTCGTGGCCTTGTCTGAAGCGATCGAATATGTGCGGCAACAGCTCCGGCGCAATGCCCTGACCGGTATCCTCCACCGTGAGCTCCGTGAACGCGCCGTTCTCGCGCACCCCCACGGTGATCCGGCCCCCGGAGCCGGTGAACTTCACCGCGTTGGAGAGCAGATTGCCGATCACCTGATGCAGGCGGTCGGGGTCCCCGCGCAGCTCACCCGCGCCCGGGACGAAGGCTGTCGCGATCTCGATGCCCTTCGCGGCCGCCGCCGGTCGTGCGGCGTCGATCGCCAGTCGCGCGATCCGCGCGAGCTGGATCGGCCGCGTCTCCACCTTGAGTTTGCCGGTGTTCACGCGCCCGAGATCCAGCAGATCGTTGACCATTTTGAGCTGCGCTTTCGCGCTCTGCTCGATGCGCGGAGTGATCGCCGCGACCTCGGGGTCATTGCCGCACTTCAAGGCGAGAATGCGGTTCCAGCCGAGCATGGCATTGAGCGGTGAGCGCAGCTCGTGCGAGATCACCGACAGGAATTCGTCCTTGGAGCGGTAGGCGGCTTCCGCTGCTTCGCGCTCGCTCGTCACGTTGCGCGAGGTGATGACCAGATGCGCGGATTCGGGGTCAGCGCCGGGCCTGAGGATGCAGCCGCGCAACGCGAGCCAGCGGGTTCCTCCCGGCCGCTCCGGCGCCGGCCGCACCCGGACCGTGAGATCCAAGGGCGATGCGCCCGAAAGCGCCTCCCGCACCGCGGCCGAGAACCGTTCGCGGTCGTCGGCGTGGATGCGCGACTCCACCGCGTCCCAGGCGAGCATCTCATCCGGAGGCCAGCCCCATTCGGCCTTGAATTGCGAGTTGGCCTCCAACGCGCCGGCGCCGGCGTGCAGCCGGCAATAGCCGATCTGACCCGCGGCGAGCACCGTCTCCAGCTCATCCTTGCGGCGCGCGAGGCGCTCCCACTCGGCTGGCAGCGGGCGCGCTGCCGGGGCGGGCGCGCACGCCGCATCTGGGCGGGAACCGGGGTCGTCGTCGTGAATTGATGTCATGTCGCTCGTATGGGAGTTTGAGCCAGGGCTCGGCGCGCATGGCGTTCTTACACGCCCTTGCAAGTTCTCCCCGGCGGCTCGCCGCGCCGCCGAGGGCGGGGTGGTGGTGACTTGTGAGAGAGGGTTCCTCGAATGTCGAATGCCGTATTGGGACTGCGCCTGAAGCAGCAGCTCACGCTGACACCTCGGCTGCAGCAGTCGGTGAAGCTGCTCCAACTTTCCGCTCTGGAATGCGTGCAAGAACTGCACCAGGCGATCGCGCAGAATCCCTTCCTCGAAGAGAGCGCGGAATCCCCGGAATCCGCGGAGTCCTCCGACTCGCGCTCTGAGAGCGAGGGGGCTGCCGAGGACAGCTCCCGGGCCGACCTCGACTTCTCCTCCGGCGGCGGTGGCGGAAGCGGTGAAGAGACACCCGACTGGACTGAATGGACCGCCTCGCCCTCGACCCTGCACGATGCGCTGCGTGACCAGCTGCTCCTTCTCGGTTTGACGGAGCGCGATCACGTGCTCGCGAATCTCATCATCGACGCGCTGGACGATGACGGCTTCCTGCGCCTGCCGCTCGAGGATGTCGCCGCGCTGGTTCCGGGAGCGGCGCCGGGAGAGATCGAGACGGCGCTTCGCATCGTGCAAACCCTGGAGCCGAGCGGCATCGCCGCGCGCAGCCTCGGAGAGTGCCTGGCGCTGCAACTCGAGGCGATGGACCGCGATACGCCCGGCCGCGACTTCGCGCTGGAAGTGGTGCAGAACAGGCTGTCGATGATGGCCGCGAGAGACAACACGCGGCTTCTCGAGGCGCTCGGCTGTTCGCAAGAGGAGCTCCGCCTCGCGATGGAGCTGATCCGCAGCCTCGATCCGCGCCCGGGGTCCAAAGTCGGCACGTTCGAGCCCCGCGCCATCGTTCCCGACGTGATCGTGCGCAAGGAAAAGAAGCGCTGGGTCGTGACGGTCAACTCGGCGATCTACCCGCGGATTCGCGTCAACCAACAGTACGCGGACTACTTCCGCCAGGCGCGGGACGGCGAGACTGCCCTCCTCGCGCAACACCTGCAGGAGGCGCGTTGGCTGGTGCGCAACCTCGAGCAGCGGTTCCTGACCATCCAACGGGTAGCCGAGGCGGTGGTCACCCGCCAGCGGAATTTCTTCGAGTACGGAGACCTTGCGATGCGGCCGCTGACGCTGCGCGAGATCGCCGATGAGCTCGGGCTGCACGAGTCGACGGTGTCGCGGGCCACGAGCCACAAGTTCATGGCGACGCCGCGCGGCGTGGTCGCTTTCAAGCGCTTCTTCTCCCGTCAGCTCGCAACGACGAGCGGCGGCTCGTGCTCCGCCACCGCCATCCGCGCGCTGCTGCGGGAATTCATTGCCGCCGAGGACCGGCGCAACCCGCTCTCCGACGTGCAGCTCACCGAGCTCCTCGCCGACCGGGGCGTCAAGGTCGCGCGGCGCACCGTGACTAAGTATCGCCGCTCGATGCAGCTGCCAGCGGTGGATTTCCGCCGGGCATAGCGATCCTGTTCTCGATGTCCTGCACTCCGGGACAGGCGTCGACGAGATCCTCGATCGCGTGCTTCATTCCCCGCTCCGGCACCGTTCCCTGCAGAACCACCTTCGCTGCCGAGACCTCGACCGCCACATCGCTCGAGTCGATATACGGTGCTTGCCTCAGGCGCTCCGCGATGTCCTCGCGCAGCCGCTCGTCGGATCGCTGATAGCACTTCGGGCCCGGCGGATAGCGGGGCACGTCCCGCTCCGGCCGGTCGGGCCCGCGGCTCCCGGCGCCAAACCGGTAGTAGCCACCGGTGAATCCCGGTCCGCCGCGGCGCGGCGGATCCGGGCGCCAGTCCGGACGCCACGGATCCTTCTCGTACTGCCCCTCGAAGCGCTCCTCGCCGTCCGCCGGAGAGTAATGCTGTTGCCGCTCCCGGCCCATGCCCTTACCTCTGTCTTGCTCGGATCTCATTTTCGTCACCGCCTGATTGCAGCCTGACGCGAAAGCGCCGCCTCGGAGAACTGGCCTGCGGCAACACAGGGGTCCGGCCGCGGTAGGAATCGTCCGACACGAGCTTGGGAAGCCGCCCCCGTCCGTTCCGCCCCCCGGCCGACTTCAGCGGCGCCCGGCAGCAAGTAACTTGCCCGCATGTGCAATGAAACACGAATCGACGCCCCATTGCGGGGCCGGGAAGGGGCGCAAATGGTGACTGACGACATGGTGGCACTGGTGCCGCAGCTTCACACCTTCGCCCGCTCGCTCTGCCGTGACGGCGTGCGCGCGGACGACCTGGTACAGGAGGCGCTGATGCGCGCCATCAACAACATCCAGCGCTTCAAGCCGGGGACCAACCTCAAGGCGTGGCTGTTCACCATCGTGCGCAACGAGCATTACTCGCAGCTCCGGCGCAGCAAATTCGAGGCGCAGGGCATGGACATCGAGCTGCTTCCGGAGCCCAGCGTCCCGCCGGACCACGACGGCAAGCTCGAGCTCCGCGACCTCAACCGCGCGCTTGCCTCGCTGTCGCCCGGCCAGCGCACGGCGCTCATCCTGGTGAGCGTGAGCGGCTTCTCGTATGAGGAGGCGGCGGAAATCTGCGGGTGCGCGGTAGGGACGATCAAGAGCCGCGTCGCCCGCGCCCGAGAGACTCTTCTCGAGATGCTGGAGGGCCGCCAGCCGATGCCGGCGCTGCAGCAGGGACACGAGGACGACCTCGAGGATCCGCTGCTGGGGCAGCTGGGGCACATGGTCCCCGCCCATCGCCGGCCGCTCCCCGCCCACATCTCCCTGTAGGCTGCCCTACCCGGGCTCTTCTCAGCCCGAAAGCAAGTTGGTAAGCCGCTCAGGGCCGTTCCCTGGGCCGTTCCCCGGGGCCATTCCCTGGGCCGCGGGGTCGAAAGCAGTAATTGGGCTGGCCGCTCGACAAAATCGCCCGGAGCGATTTTGGACGGCGGAGCCGGCCCGAAGGGCTAGGCGCAGGACGCGCCTGGCAACCGCCGCAGGCGACTTCGGGCCAATTAAACTACAGCCCATGCAGCCGCTCAGCCAGGTTCTGATCCTCCTCGCCGCCGCGGTGCTGCTCGTCACCGTCGCGCGACGGCTCGGGTTGCCGACCACGATCCCGTATCTGCTGGTGGGCCTGGCGCTGGGGCCGCATGCGTTGGCGGTGGTGGCCAGCACTGCCGCAACGCGAGCGCTCGCCGAGCTCGGGGTCGTCTTCCTCCTCTTCACGCTGGGGCTCGAATTCGCCTTGCCGCGCCTGATCGCCATGCGGCGCGAGGTGTTCGGGCTGGGCTTCGCCCAGGTGACGGCGACCGCGGCGGTGTTCGCGCTGCTGGCGCGGCTCGGCGGCATTCCCTGGCCGGCGGCTGTCGTGGTGGGCGGCGCGCTCGCCATGAGCTCGACCGCCATCCTCCTGCACCAGCTCACCGAGCGTGCCGAGCTCAACCGCACCCACGGCCGGCTCGCCTTCAGCATCCTCCTCTTTCAGGACCTCGCCTTCGTCCCCTTCCTCGCGCTGGCCTCGGCGCTCGCCGCCAGAACCGGCCGCTTCGACCTGCGGGCCAGCCTGGAGGCGGTGGCCGGCGGCGTGCTCGCGGTGGCGGCGGTGCTGGCCGCCGGCCGCTGGCTGCTGCGGCCGCTCTTTCGGGAGATGGCTCACAGCCGGCTGCGGGAGCTGTTCACGCTCGCGGTGCTGCTCGTGGTGCTGGCTTCCGCCTGGGTATCGAGTCTCGCAGGGCTTTCGCCGGGGCTGGGCGCCTTCCTCGCCGGAATGATGCTCGCCGAGACCGAGTACCGGCATCAGATCGAGACGGTGATCCGGCCGTTCCGCGACATCCTTCTCGGGCTCTTCTTCGTCTCGGTCGGAATGCTGCTCGATGTGCATCTTCTCATCGGCGAGCTGGGAGCGGTCTTCTACTGGCTCGCCGCCATCGTCGTGCTCAAGGCCGCCGTGGCGGCGCTGGTCGCCCGTCCCTTCACCGGCTCGCGCTTCAAGGCGCTGCGCACCGGGATCGTGATCGCGATCGGCGGTGAGTTCGGCGTGGCGCTCGGCACGATCGCGCTCGCGACAGGCCTCATTCCGGCGGACTTCGGCCAACCGCTCCTCGTGGCGATCGTGCTCTCCATGCTCTTGAGCCCGCTGGTACTCAACAACAACAAGCGCATCGCGCGCTTATTGCTGCGGGAATCGGGACCGCCGCGTACCGCGTTCGAGCGCGAGAGCGCCGCGACGAGGGAGATCGGAAGGCGTGACCACGTCATTCTCTGTGGTTTCGGGCGCGTCGGCCAGAACGTGGCCCGGGTGCTCGAGTCGCAGGGTTTCGAATACATCGCCCTCGATCTGGACCCGGCGCGCATCGCAGCGGCCCGCCAGGCGGGCGATCCCGTCATGTTCGGCGACTCGGCCGACGAGCAGATCCTGGTGAAGGCGGGCCTCGAGACGGCGACGGCGGTGGTGATCAGCTTCTCCGACCCGGCGACCTCCGTCGGAATTCTGCGCAGCATCCGCCGTATGCGGCCCGATGTACCCGTACTGGTGCGCACGCAGGATGATACCCGGATCAAGGAGCTGCAGGAGGCAGGCGCAACCGACGTCGTGCCGGAGACCTTCGAAGCCAGTCTGATGCTCGTCTCGCACGTGTTGATCCTGTTGCACGTTCCGGTGTCGCGCGTCGTGCGCACGATGGGCGACATCCGCAGCCACCGCTACTCGGTCCTGAGAAACATCATCCGGCGAGGCGATGCGCGGCCGCTCGACGAGAGCCACGAGTACCGCGAAGAGATCAAGTCCGTGGTGGTGCCTCCCGGAGCCTGGGCAGTGGGCCGGACGCTGCGCGATGTGCGCGGCCGCGGTGTCGGCGTGACCTTCACCGGCATCCGCCGCCAAGGCATATTGGGTCGCGAGCCGGCCGGCGACACGGTACTGCGCGACGGCGATGTGGTGGTGCTCTACGGGCAGCCGGAAGAGCTCGAGCGCGCCGAGTCCGTCTTGCTGGCCGGGTAAGGAGCCCGGCCGGGCCCCTTCCTGCTACCATCCGCCGCTCCCGTGAGCCGCACCGACATTCATTTTCCACCGAAGCACGAAGCCCTGCGCGAGGACGTGCACGCGCTCGGCGCTCTGATCGGGGAGATCCTGCGCGAGCAGGGCGGGCGGCAGCTCTTCGAGCTTGTGGAGCTCGACCGCCACGCCGCGATCCGCCGCCGCGACGGCGACGCGCAGGCGGCTCTCGAGCTTGCCGCCTCGGTGCGCGACCGGCCCCCGGCGCTCGCCCGGGACCTCGTCCGCGCCTTCTCCATGTGGTTCCAGGCCGTGAACCTCGCTGAGAAGGTGCACCGCATCCGCCGCCGCCGCGAATATTTCCGCCAGGACAGCGACAGGCCTCAGCCCTCGGGCGTGGAAGACGGCATCGCCAGCCTGAAGAGCCGTGGCCTGCAGTTCGAGGAGGTGCTCGGGCTCATCGGCAGTCTGCGCATCGAGCCGGTGTTCGCCGCGCACTCCATGGAGTCGACTCGCCGCACTCTGCTGCGCAAGCAGCAGCGCATAGCGCAGCATCTGCTCGACAGGCTCGATCCGATGCTGACGCCGCAGGACTCCCGCAATCTCTGGAGCAGCATTCGCATCGAGCTCACCACCGCGTGGCAAACCGAGGAGCTGCCGCGCGAGCGTTTGACCGTCGGCGATGAGCGCGAGCAGGTCCTCTTCTATCTGATCGAGATCCTGTATCGGGTGGTACCCGCTTTTTACGAGGAGATCGCGCAGGCGCTCGAGAAGCATTACGGCGTCCCAGCCGATTCCATTGCGCTGCCCGCCATCCTGCGCTTCGGCTCCTGGGTCGGTGGCGACATGGACGGCAACCCGGACGTGCATGCGAAGACCATTCGCGAGACCCTCGCCAGGCAACAGCAGGTGATCCTCAACAGTTACTTCGAGGACTGCCGCAAGCTCTCCCAGCGCCTCTCCCAGAGCGCGGGGCGCATCGCCGTTTCGGCGGAGCTGACCAAGCGGATGGAGGATTACATGACGCTGGCGCCGAGCGCGCGCAGCGTGACGCCCGCCCGGCACGACCGCATGCCGTACCGGGTTTTCCTGGCGCAGATCGGCGAGCGGCTGCGGCTGGCTTACGAGGGACGCGCCAATGGCTACGAGAGCGCGCGTCAGTTCCGCGAGGACGTGCAGCTCATCGGTGCGAGCCTCGCGGCGAACAAGGGCGCCAACGCGGGGCTCTTCTATATCCGCAGACTGCTGCGCCGCATCGAGACTTTCGGGTTTCACCTGGCGAGTCTCGATGTGCGCCAGCACGCTGGCGTGCTCCACGAGATCATCGCGCGCGGCAACGACGACCCGGCCTGGCTCGGACGTCCGAGCTCCGAGCGGCGTCAACTGCTCGCTGAGATGCTCGAGAAGGATGCGGGCCCGCGTGTCGATCTTGATGCGCTCGGCAAACGCAATCTCGCCGTCTTCGAGGCGTTTGCGCAGGCGAGGCATCGCTACGGACCGGATGCCGTCGGCTACTTCATCGTAAGTGGAGCGCGCGGCGCCGACGATGTCCTGGCAGCTCTGACTCTCGCTCGCTGGGCATCCGTGTACGACAAGCGCACCGGCCAGGTTGCTCTCGACATCGCACCGCAATTCGAGTCTCTCGATGCGCTCGAGCGATGCGGTGACATCCTGCGCGAGCTCCTGGCGGAGCCCGTGTACCGCAGGCACCTCGACGCTCACGAGCGCCGGCAATGCGTACTGCTCGGCTACTCGGACAGCAACAAGGAAGGAGGGCTGTGCGCGTCGCGCTTTGCCATCCATCAGGCGCAGCGCGCGCTCGCGCAACTGCATACGGCCGAAGGCGACAGATACCTGGTGTTTCACGCGCGCGGCGGCAGTATCGCGCGCGGCGGCAGCCGTATCGACGCACTGGTAAGGTCGGCTCCCGCGGGCACCGTCAGCGGCACGCTTCGGGTGCGCGAGCAGGGCGAGACCGTCAAGCAGGGCTACGGTCTGCGGCCGATCGCGATGCGCACTCTGGAGCGCGCATTCAACGCTCTGAGCCTCGCAAGTGAGGCGAGCCGTCCGGCCGCGGCGCAGGGACCGGGAACCGCCCCCGCGGACTTCGGACATCTCGAGTGCGCCGCAACCCTGGCCGCGGCGAGCCGGGAAAGCTACCGGCGCCTTGTCTACGAAAACCGCGAGTTCCACGATTACTTCCGCGCGGTGACGCCCATCGATGTGATCGAGAGAATGCAGGTTGGCTCGAGACCGGTGCACCGCGAAGACGGCCGCAGCCTGGAGGGCCTGCTGCCGGTGCCATGGGTGTTTGCGTGGACGCAGACGCGCCACATGCTTCCCGGCTGGTTCGGCGCGGGCGCCGGGCTCGCCGCGGCGTTCGAGCGGCACGGAGCGCAGCGGATGCGCGCTGCGTACTCGGAGTGGTTCTTCCTGCGCAACCTCATCGACGACGTCGAGACGATGCTCGCCCGTACCGATCTCGAGATCGCAGCCGCTTATGACGTGCTCGTCCCGGAGCCGCTGCGCCGATTCTCCGCGCGGATCCGCGCCGAGTTCGAGCGGGCGCGCGCGCACGTCCTGACCCTGAAGGAGAGCACGGAGCTGCTCGACGGCGAGCCGACGCTGCAGCGGTCCATCCGGCTGCGCAATCCCTACATCGATCCGATGAACCTCATGCAGGTGGATCTGCTGCAGCGCTGGCGCGCAGGCGGCCGCGGCGACCGCGACCTCTTCGAGGCGCTGCTCACGAGCACCGGGGGCATCGCGCAGGGGCTGCAGAGCATCGCATAGCATTCGAGCCGACACGGGGCCCACATGAGCGACACGATCACGATCCGGCCGGCAACCCGCGACGATGTTCCCCTCGTACTGGAATTCATCCGCGAGCTCGCCCGCTACGAGCGGCTGGAGCAGGAGGTCTCGGCTTGCGCGGAGGAGTTGGGTGAGGCGCTCTTCGGCGAGCGCCGCTATGCCGAGGTGGTGTTCGCCTGCAGCGCGGGCGAGCCCGTCGGCTTCGCCCTCTTCTTCCACAACTTCTCCACCTTCAAGGGACGTCCCGGAATCTACCTCGAGGATCTGTTCGTGCGCCCGCAGGCGCGCGGGCGCGGCATCGGCAAGCGACTGCTCGCGCATCTCGCGCGCACGGCGGTGGCGAGGCGCTGCGCGCGCCTCGAATGGGCGGTGCTCGACTGGAACGAGCCCTCCATCGGCTTCTACCGCAGCCTCGGCGCGCTACCCATGGACGAGTGGACGACCTTCCGCCTCACGGGCGATGCGCTCGCATCACTGGCGGGAAGCGCTGCCGGCTGAAGGGGACTCCGGAGCCGGCGCCGGCGGCGGCGCCCCCGGCGGCGGCGCCAATCCCTTGGAGTAGATGACGCGCCCCCGGGGGTCGATGAAGACCGCATCGTACTGCGGCATGCGGTCGATTATCGCCAGAGTCTTCTCCGGCCCCAGAATGAAAGCCGTTTTCGACATTCCATCGGTCTGGGTAGCCGTGGGCGCGATCACCGACGCGCTGCGCACCAGTTGCGCGGAGTGGCCGGTGAACGGGCTGAGGATGTGATCGTAGCGAACTCCGTTCTGCACGAACCCGCGGTAGTAATCACCCGACGTGGAGATGGCCTCGTTCGCAAGCGGCACCCGCGTGACGACTTTGGTCAGGTCCCACGGGTCCATGATCGCGACCATCCACGGACGGCCCCTGTGATCGCCCAGGAGCCGGGAATCCCCCCCGGCCGTCACGATCGCATTGCGGATGCCCATCGCTTTCAGGATCTCGATGCTGCGGTCGACCACGTAACCCTTGGCGATGCCGCCCAGGCCGATCGCCATGCCGGGCCGGGCGAAGCGGACGCTGTGGCGTCGGTCATCGAGGATGAGCTGGCGCCAGCCGACGGTGGGTAACAGAGCCTGGATCTCGGCGTCGGTCGGATGAATGTGCCTGCGGAAGTGATAGAGCCGCCAGACGGACTCGACGGTGATGTCGAAGGCTCCGTCGGTAATTTGCGAGTAGTGCGTCGAGAGCTTGATGAGGCCGTAGAGCTCCGGGCTCACCACCACCGGATGCTGCGCCGCATGTTCGTTGATCTGCGAGAGCTGGCTGTTCGGCTTGAAGTCGCTCATCACGTCATCGACATGATGCATCTCGGCCATCACGGCATCGATGGCGGCATTGGCGTGCTTCGGGTTGGTGTCCCACAGCTCGACGTAGATCCGCGTATCCATGATCGCTTGCGTGCGGGAGTACCACTCCGCATGAGCCGGCGCCGGCGCGACGGCGAGACAGAGGATGCAGCCCAAGAGTGCTGAAAACCGCCGCAGGCTCGCAGCCGCGCCCTTCATTCCGTCATTGCTACTCAATGGATTCCCCGGAGCATCAGGCCGGGAAGAAGTCGATCGGCTTGGTCGCGGTGGTGGGATCGACCTTCTCCGGCTCGAAGCGGAACAGCATCACGCGCGCGACGATCTCGCGCTCGAGGGCCGGATCGTGCAGCTCGCTCGAGACGACCCGGCACCGCGTCACCACGCCGCTCGGAGCGATTGTGAACTCTAGCACGAGCTTGCCCTGCAGCATGGGATTCGTGCGCAGCGCGCGCTCGTAGAGAGCGTAGATCGCACCCTTGTTGCGATCGAAGACCATCGCGATCTCCTCCTCCGAGCGGCCCGCGGACCCGCCGCGGCCGGCGGCCGGCGAGCGGGCGTTGAGTCCCGACTGCAGGATGGAGGAAGTGACCTTTGCCGCATCCGGACCGTGCAGCGACCCCGCGCCGCCGCCAAAGCCGCGGCTCATGGGCGCGGCGGTGATCCCCGCGCTCCCCTCCCCGGCCCGGGCGGTAATCAGGGAGCGCTCCGCGTGAGATTGAGCACCGACGGCGCCGGTGAGGTTCTTCGTCTCTTCGGGCACGTCCGCCATCTGCTGGCGGAGCTCCGCGAGCTGGTCCTTGAATTTGTCGATCGAGCGCTCGGCGCGCTCGCGCGCGAGATCGGCGCGCTCCGGCGCGGGTCTCACAGCCTCCTTCGCTGCCGGTCGGGGCGTCACTCTCGGCTTGGCTGGCGGCTTCGGCGGCGCGGGAGGCTTCAGTTTCTCGATCATGATCCGCGCAAGCTGCGGCGGGATCTCCGTCTCCACGGTCGTAGGCGCGGGCGTCGGCAGGAGCGGGAACAGGATGCCGAGGATGGCGACGATGACGAGCAGTGTCCGCAGAATGCGGCGAAACCGCCGGCTGGACTCGGGATCCCCGTCCCAGGCGAGCTCGTACAGACGATGATAGGCGGCCAGGGCCATGCGCAGCTTCTAGTGTGAAGCGCTGGATCCGGGCTCCTGCCCGGCCCAGCGCGGTCTCGCGCAAAAAGCGTGGTTTTTGCCCGAGACCCCCGCCACCTGCGGCGGCGGGGCACCTCCCTGTGCCGGGGCTACGATGTCGTGCTGCTTCATGTTCTCTGGGTCAACATCGAGTCTATGGGAAACTAAGACGACTTCAGATCGGCGGCGGTCACCGCTTTTTCCTTCTCGAGTACGGCCAGCGCGATGTGGCTGTAATCGGCGACCGTGCAGGTCGACATCACCTTTTTCAGAACCGCATAAGGCAGCGTCTTGTCGGCCATGATGGTCAGTTCCCGGTGCGCGGGGTCCGCCGCCGTGGCCGTCGCCCCCACGACCTGCTGGCTCTGAAGCGCGGCCTTCAATGCGGCGATCTCATCGCCGGCCTGCGCGAGGACCTGCGGCACGGTGGCCACGCGCTCGCCCTGCACATAGATGTCGTCCTTCGTGACGGTCACCACGACCGTCGGATGCGGTGACTGTCGCGCGATCGATTCCGGCAGGGGAATGGCCTTGGCGTTGTGAATGACCTCGACCTGAGTCGCGTACACCAGGAGGAACGCCACCATCACGGTGAGAATGTCGATGAACGGGACCAGGTTGAGCTCGGCGTCGGCGCGGTGCCGGAGGTGATGCTGCGCCATGCGGCGCGCGCGATTGGAAATGCTCATTGCGACACCCGCGCGAGCGGCGGCGCATCGCCGATGGAGATGTCCGGAAAGAGCTCCGCCTGCACGGTCTGCAGTCCGTCGCTCGTCTCGAAGACACGCACGTGATCCATGACCTGCACCAGCGTGTCATAGGGGGTGTCGGGCTCCAGCAGGATGCTGGCGGCCGTCAGGGCCGGGAAGCGGGCCTTGACCTGCTCCAGGTAGCGGGTGAGGCCGGCATAGTCGTAGCCCTGCGCGGTGTTGGGGAAGGTCGCGAGCGGTCCGGTGTTGCGGTCGGCGACCTCGAGCAGGCTCTTGCGCACCATCACCTCCAGCACGAGACCGGGCGGCGGCTCGCGGAACTGCGCCTGCGGCGCCGGCAGATGCAGCTGCAGGATGACCGTGTGGGAGAACACGGCCGTCATGAGAAGGAACGTGACCAACACCGTGAAGATGTCGATCATCGACACGAGCATCAGCTCGCCGGGCTTGCGCTGGTGTCTCAGGAGCTTGCGCGCCTGATAGGAGCGGCGCATCGGATTGTCCTCGTCGGTTGCGGCGGTGCGGACCGGCTCTGATCAGGCCGCGGCCGCGGGCACCGGCGACTGTCTCTCGGTGATCGAGTTGAGGAACTTGACGGAGGCCATCTCCAGGCTGTCGATCAGCTCCGTGGTCTTGGTCTGCAGCACCGCGTGGATGAGCAGCAGAGGCACGGCCGTCATCAGGCCGAAAGCGGTGCAGTTCATCGCGACCGAGATGCTCGCCGAGAGCAGGTTCGCCTTCTGCGCCGGATCGATGGTCGCCACCGCGGCGAACGCACGGATGAGTCCCATCACCGTGCCGAGCAGGCCGAGGAGCGTCGCGAGGTTGGCGAAAGTGGCGATGTAATGCGTGCGTTTCTCGAGCCGCGGCACGATCTCCATCATGCTCTCCTCCATGGCCTTCTCGATGTCGTCGCGGCGGCGGGCGGACTGCACGCGCGCCAGGCCGTAGTCGAGAACGTGCCCGATGAGCGAATCGGACTTGGAAGTGAGCTGCACGACCTGGCGGAAGTTGCCCTGCGCGAGCAGCGGCACGATCTCGTTCCAGACCCTGCGGTTACGGCTCGCCGTGCGGGTCAGGTAAATGTAGCGCTCGAGCGCGATGGACGCGCCCAGCACGAGCACGACGGCGATCGGGTACATGAAGTCCCCGCCGCCCTGAAAGAATCTGACGATCAAGCTCCAGAGACCCATGATGACACTCCGCTTCGGACCCGCCCTGAGATTCGGCCGGCTGCCGGCCCTGACCCGCCCAAACTGACTGACGACCGTCCAAAAAGCTGCGATGCCGCTCCCAGTTTAGGTCTGGAAGCCGCGTTGCGTCAGCGGCTGTCGCCAGCTGGCGCCATCTTGCCGGGCACCGGCCGGTGCGCCCCGGCATCGAGCTGCCCGTAATAATGAATCTGGCGCTGGAACTCGCCGCGGTCGACCGGCTGCAGCATCTGATCCAGCAGGCTGTCGGTCGGCTTGACCACTGCGCCCGCGCCGAGGGAGTCCTTCCACGGAACGATGACCATCACTTTGGGCAGCTCTTTGTTGCCTGTGATGTCCGTCGCACCGAGGGCCAGCACGCCCCCGGGCTTGCCGCTCGCCGCCCCCCTGTGCTTGGGCGTTTTCGTGAGGCGCGGCGAGCGCGAGCGCCGCGGCGATGAATGCGGCGACGGCTGCGTGGCCTTGGCCGGCGACAGGGTTGCCGCAGGCGTTTGGGCGGGCGCAGGCTGAATCGCAGCCGTCTGCGATCGCGCGATGGGAATGGCGGCCCACGCGGCGACGATGAGCAAGGCTAATGAGCGGCGCATGTCAGTTCCTCGCGTTGGGCGGATGCGCCGGTGCCCTGGTGACCGGTGCGGGCGGCTGGGCGCGCACACCGGTGGCGCTCGCCGCGGTGGGCTGCCCGCCGGGCGGCACCTTTATCCCCGTTCTGTGCTGCAACTCCGCGATCCACATCAGTACCTGCTTGTCCCCGCCGGCGAGCTTCCGATACTGCTCGAAATCGCCGAGCGCGGCCGCCGGCTGATCGAGATAGAGGTCGCGCAGGACGCCGCGGTTCCGGTACGCGGGAGCATAAGCGGCGTCTGCCGCGATCGCCCGGCCGTAGGACTGCTCCGCATCCTGAAACTTGCCGCCGAGACGCTGCGTGACTCCGAGCTCGGTCCACGCGAGCGCGCTCCGGGGCTCGCGCGCGACCGCCTGCTGAAGAGCTTGCGCCGCCGCATCGAGATCGCCGTCCTTGCGATGGAGGATGCCGAGGTCCACGAGCGGCGTACAGAACTGCGGGTAGCGGTGTGCGAGGGTCGCGAGCTGCGATTCGGCCGCAGGGTCGTTCCCGGCGCCGGCGAGCGCCAGCGCCGCGTCGAATTCCTGCCTCGCTTCGGCCGGTACCGGCGGCGGACCGGCGACGGCCTGAGAACCCCCGCCGGCCCCGGGCCGAGCCGCATTGCCCGCGGTTGCGAGCTTCGCAGCGCCCGCCGAATGCACGACCACCCATCTGTCTCCGTGCCCGGCATCGCGCCGCGGAGCGACCGAGCACGCCGACAGCATGGCGAGCAGCGACACGCCGGCGAAGATCTCAATTGAGCGTCTTGACCACATCTGACATCAGCTCTGTCTTGCCGTAGCGCGCCGGATCCAGCTGGGCCAGCGCAGCGAAGCTCTTGCGCACCCACTCGTCGTACACCCCCTGGCTCGCGCGCGCCGCGTTCAGCCCGTACATCTTGATGGCCTGCTCCTCGAAGGGGAATACCTGATCCTCGAGCAGGGAGTTGTATTCGTCGAGCTCCTGGCCGGTCACGTTGCGCGGCCGCTCGGAGGCGAGCACATCCTGCGCCAGCCGCTGGTAGAGGTCGGCCATCTCGTAAGTCGCTGCCGTGGTGACCTCGGCCACGCCGTACGAGGCGGCCAGCCGGTAGGCCGCCATCGCACGCTCGAGCGCCCTGCGCTTGGCCTTCAGAGTCCGCGCCAGCGGCAACGTCAGGCGAATGGCCCGAAAGTCCTCGCGCGGCTCGGCGGCCAGCGCAAGCTGCGCCTTCGCGGCGAGAAAGTGCGTCCGCGGCGTGCGCTGCGCGCCGGCTTCGGCGTCGGCCTGCACGATCTCCCGATACCAGTGGTCGCGGGCGCTCGCGTCACCACCGGCGGCGGCGTAGTCCGCCAGCCGTTGCCTCGCCTCCTCCGCATCCGCGAGGGGAGCGGGATATTGCGCCACGAGCTTCTCGAGCACCGTCATCGCGTGGGGAATGTCGTGAGCCTGGGCATAGAGATCCGCCGAGCGGCGCAGCGCCTCCTTCCTCACGGCAGGTGTCTGCGCAGGCTCGGCGGCGATGGTCTCGAACTGCTGCGCCGCCTGCATCGGCTGGTTGGCGCCGGCATACGCCACGGCAAGCTTCGCATCCACATCGCTCGTGAGCGCGTGGTGCGGGAAGCGCGCGCGAAAGTCCTGCAGCACCTGGATGGCGCGGCCCCACTCCTGCAACCGGATGAGCTCCGCGGAAGCATCATAGAGCGCGGTGGCGCAGATGCTCGAGCCTGGAGCCACCTGCTCGACGCGCAGGAAGTCTCCCACGGCTCCGTCGCCATCGCCCGCCTGCCGCTTCGCGGCTCCCTGCCGATACACGGAGGCGGCTATACGCTCGGTCAGGTCGGCAGTCATCTTGGAGTCGGAGGCGGCGAGCTCGCGTGCCTGGATGAAAGCGGGCTCCGCCTCGGCGAACTTGCCCTGGTTGTAATTTGCCTCACCGACGATGGTCCAGGCGATGCGCCGTTTCGCCGCGTCCGCGGGCGGATTGCGCGCCAGCAGTATTCCGGCGATCTTCACGGCCTTTGGCAGGTCGCCCGCCGCAAACACCGCCTCATCGGCGCGCGTCAACACGCCGGCGCTGTCAGGATGGTCCGGAAATGCCTGTGCGAATCTGACGCCCGAATCGATCGCTCTTCGCTTCAGGTCGGCCAGCGCGCTGCCGCTCATGCCCGCCTCGGCCTTCTGGTACGCCGTCAACGCGGCATAGCCAGCGCTCTCCGACTGCGCATTCCGCGGGTAGTCGTAAGCGGTATGCTCGTACTCCGCCGCCGCGTCCGCATACTGCTGTGCAGCGAACAATGCGTCGGCAAGCCGGTGATTCAACTCCGCCGCATCGGTCGCGGCGGGGAACGAGTCGAGGTATTGCCTGTACCATCGCGCGGCGGCCGCGTAGTCACGCACATCGTGGGTCCGCTGAGCCATCGCGTGATCGTAGGTCGCCACATCCCTCAGATCGCTCTCGAGCTCCGCGGCGACTTCCGGGTGAGCGGCCCGTGTGCGCGTATTCCAATAAGCGGAGCTGAATCCGTAGTGCTCGACGTAGTCCTGCTTGGCCTGGAAGACGAGCTGGCTGAAGCCTCCCTTGGAATAGGCGCGAATGGCGCGGGCCGCGAGATCCGGTGCGGCATCCGATTGCGGGTTGCTGTCGACGTAAGCGAGGTAAGTTGCGGCGGCGTCCTGGTAACGCTGCTTCGCCACGTAAAGATCGCCGAGCCGCGAATAGAGCAGCGAATCGTAGGGCCGGGCGCCATACCGGCCGACGAACCGGTCGATCGACTGTGCCCCGGAGTCCTGCGAGAAGGTGATGCTCATGACGCGCAGCGTGTCTTCCACCAGCTCACGATCCGCGCGCCGCAAGTCGGTCAGCGGCCGTACCCGTCCCTCGGGCCCCAACAGCTCGCAATCCAGGAGCTTTGCGAACTGGGGCAGGCTCTGCTCCTGCAGCGATGCCTTGTAGAGCGACCAGCCGCTCTTGTACAGGCTCTGCACATAGAACGGCGATGCGGCGCCGCGGGCGATCACCGCCGCGTACGCCTGCTCCGCCTCGGAGTAGCGGCGGGCCGAGAAGAGCAGCTCGCCGCGCCGGAACTGCACTTCATCCATGTCCTTGGCGCCCGGATAGCGCTGCACGATGAGGTCGAGAGTGTGCAGCGCCCGGTCCGGCTGGCCGGTGGTGTCATACGCTCGCGCGAGCTGATAGAGCACCTCGTCGTTATGCTCATAATCGGGGTAGAGCTCGAGCAGCGTGCCGTAGAGCTTGATGGCCTCGGCCCCGTGCAGATCGATCGAGGAGAGCTCGCTTTGCATCCGCTGCAGGTCCCCAGCGTCGAGGTTGAGGTCTCCCAGCCGGCGCAGCGCCTCCGCCCGCAGCTTGGGGTCCTTCGCCTGCAGCGCCAGGAATTTCCGATATCCCTCCATCGCGGTCGAGTCGCTGGCGCTGACCGCACCGCCCGGCACCACCTCCATGGGGTGCGACTCGAGATCGCGGATCGTCGGCGCGCTCGCGGGATCATCGCCCCGGGACTCGGCAATGGGACACAACGCCAGGCAGGCGGCCACCACCCCCAACAGCACGAGCACCAGGCGGGCAGCTCTCACGGCTGCGGCGCTCCCGCCTTGCTCTCGCCGCCGGAATGAGCGGCCTGGTCATAGAGCGTGGCGAGCGCGAACTGCGCCTGGACCCGGTAGCCCTGCAGGCGTTTCTTCTGCCGCTCGAGGTCCTGCACGGCCAGGTCGGCGAGCGCACGGCTCTGTGTCTGCTCCGCCGCCGCGAGCCGGATCTGAAGAGCCCCGACACGCTGCTGCAAGGCACTCACCCGTCCCGCGAAACCGCCGGTCTGCGCCTGCAGGAGCTGCCGTCCGCCCTGCAGGCTTGCCCAACCCTGTTGCGCCCGCACCAACTCGAAATCGAGGCTGCGCAACTCCTTGTGCACGCTCCACAGGCGCGCCGCGAATTGCTGGTCCATCTGATAGAGCAGGACCCCCCTGACCAGAGCCAGGCGCTCTCTCAGCTTCGCGTATGCAGGGGTGTCTGGATCGCGGGCGAGCATCGCCTGCGCCCGCAGCACGCGTCCCCACTGCGCCGCCTGGGCCGGCGTCGCGAGCGCCGCCACATCCCGGGTGCGCTGCACCTGCGCCAGCCGGTCCGCGAGCGCGGCGCGGCGCTGCTGCAAGGTGTTGAGCTCGCCGGAGGTCAGCAGCGCATCCACCTTTGGAGCACGCTCCGCGTAGGCGCGGCGGCGGGCCACAATCATCTCCTGGAACGCGTCCATGCTGGTCGACCATTGTCCGAGCATCCGCTCCATGAGCTTCAGGTCGCGATAGTTTCTAAGTCCCTGCTGGAAGTCCGAGCCTGCGAACACGGTGTACAGGTAATGGGATTCCGGATCGTCGGGGACGTTGCCGAGCTGCCAGAACCAGCCGTAACTCAGCCGATCCGGCAGCGCGTCATCATCGAGCGGGTCGTTGCCGATGTAACCGGAGGCAGCGGAATCGCTCTCGTGGGCCAGCAGCTGCGCGAGCAGACTTCCGCCGCGAATGCGGGCAATGGCCGCGTCGATCTGTGCCGACTCATCGTCGTAGGCGCGCAGCGCGGTCCGGTAATATTGTGCCGCCTGCCCCGGCGCTTTCAGCTGGACGAAGGCATATGGCACCGTAAGGTCGGCCTCCTCCACCGCGGGATCGAACGCGCCGCGGGCCTGCAGCGCCAGCCAGGGAGTGAGCGCGGCGCGGTAGTTGCCGTCCGCCGCCTCGGCCCAGCCGGCGGCGAGCAGCGCTTCGCTCGAGAAAGGCCCATCCAGCCGCACGCGATCGAGCGCCACCCTCGCCTGGGCAGGCTCTTTCGCCTGCAGGTAGGCGAGACCCAGCGCCAGGTTGGCGCGGTCCTTGAGGGCCAGCATCTCGGGCGCGAGTGCGTACATCGTGCCCACGGAGGTGAGAACGGGCGCCGCCTCCGCCAGCCTGCCCCCGCGCACCAGCGCGATCCCGAGGTTGAGTCGGGCGTATGCCGTCCATCCCTGCTGGGAGCCGCGCCAGCGCTCGAGCAACTCGGCGGCCTGGTCGAATCGGCCCTCATGCATCCACACGTTCGCAAGCAGCAGCTCCTTCTGCGACTCGAGCTGCGGCGACATCCGCATGCTGATGCGGGTCAGATCCCGTTCCGCCTCGGCATACTGTCCGCGGGCGTAGAGCGCCTGGGCAAGGTAGAGCCACGCGCGATCGCGCACGCCCGTGGGCACATCGCTCGTCAGCAGCCGCTCGAACGACCGGTTCGCCCGGTCGTACATCCCGAGTGAGAGATAGAGTCCCCCGAGCAGCAGGTGCGCGTCGGCCTGATGATGGGGCAGCCCCTGCCAATGCTCGTAGGCGAGGAGCCGCGTGGCCGCCTCGAAGTCCTTGCCCTGATAGTAATAAAAGAGCACATCGCCATAGGGCAGGTCCTGGATACGCACTTCGGGAAGCGCCTCCGGATCGCGCAGGCGTGCCGCGGCCGGCGCTGCTGCGGCGAGCAGCGTCACCGCGGCGAGGGCGCACAGGCACGCCGAGCGGACCAAGCCTTACTCCCAGTCCTGGATTCGGAACTGAGGCTGGAGCTTCTTCTGATCGTCGGTGATCGTGAGCTCGAGGTACTTCGCGCCGATGTCCTTCTGGAAGTCCAGGGCGGCGCCACGGGTGTAGTCGAGGTTGTGCGGTCCCTTGCCGGTGAGAAAGGCCACGAGCTGGTGCTTGCCGACTTTGAGGTTGCCGACGTAGAGCCGCTGCACGCCGCCCTGGACCAGTGCATGAACCTCTCTGGGGGTGTAGAGATAGTCGGCGACCTCCTTGCCGTCTATCTTGAGCTGTACCGAGTCGAGGGCGAAGAAGGTGCCCGCATCCATGGAGACGAACACGGCCACCTGGGTGTTGGCCGGGTACAGCAGCTCCTGCTCGAGCACGAAGAGATCGCGATTCAGATCGAGCACGTCGCTTTTCAGCGACTGCACCTGCTCATCCACGGAGCCCCCCTGCCCGGCGGCCGGTTGGGACGCAGCCGCAGTGGCTGGGGCGGAGGACGCGGAAGGGGTCGGGGCTGCGTTCTGAGCGAAGGTGGCGGGAGCCGCCGCCAGGGCTGCAAGCCCGGCGAGGAGCACGAGCCTGGTGGTCAGACACATGCCGGCCGGCCGGCGTGCGAGAGGCGACGGAACTTCGGGCATGGTTGCGGTCCGTTCATTCGGCTAGGAGCGTGCGCAGCTCATCCTCCCAAACTTGGCGGCTCTTTTCATTGAAGTCGCGCACTACCTGACGAATTTTTCCGTCGCGATCGATCAACACCGTCATCGGCAGGTTGTCGATGTCATATACCCGGGCGACGGTCTTGGCCGGATCGAGCAGCAGTGGAAATGTGACATGCATCCCGCGGGCAAAGCGCTGCGCCTCCTGCTGGTCGTCCGCGACCTCCACGCCGTAGACCCGCAGGCCTTGGCCGCGGTAACGGCTGAAATCCCGCTGCAGGGCATCGAGCTGCCCGCGGCAGGAATCACAGCCGACGCCCCAGAACGAGATCACGACGACCTGGCCGACGTGCTCCGACAGGCGCACGTTGGGTCCGGCGAAGGCCCGCAGGGTGAAATCCGGCGCCGCAGCACCGGCAGAAGCGTGGAATCGGGCGGCAAGCGCCGGCAAGGTCCAGGCAAAGGCCAGCGCGGTGACCAGTGCGCGGGAGGGATGCCGCCCCTGTTCTCGCTGTACCGGCATCTCAGGCGTGGATCGGCGGGAAGGCGATGAGCGCCTCCTGATCAGTGAGCGAGCCCAGTCCCTGCTTCGGGAACTTCGTGCTGAACTGCCCCTGGAACTGGGTGTGCAAGGACATGTAATTGAGGACCACCATCTCGACGAGCTGCTCGACGGAGTTCGCTCCCGGGCTCGAGGTGCTGACGACCGAGCCGTCGGCGCTGAAGTAACCGATCTGCTGGCTGGCGGCCCCGTTGAGCGGCGCCGTCCGGCCGTTGGGATTGTAGAGGAGAAAGAAGGTGGCCGCGACTGCCGAGGAGTCGCCCTGCCAGGCGAGCTTGTCGCGCCCGGCCGGGGTGGTGTCGACCATGCTGCTCGAGGTGAGCGAGCCGTCGCTGAACACGTAGATCATGACGGGCTTGCCGAGGCGCTGGGCGTACTCGAGCACGGCGCCGATCATCTGACCCGCCTTGAAATTGCGCGTCTCGCCCGTCGCCCGCGTGTTGTCGTGATAGTCGAACCCGCCGATGGAGATCGTGCCCGCCCCTGCGTAGCCGTTCAGCACGAGTTTCATGACCGTCGCCGTCATGGCGACGTCGGAATCGCTGAAGTCCGAGGCGGTGAAGATCGGTGTGCCCCCGCCGGTGATGTTCGCATCCTGCCTGGGATCGAGGTCCGACGGGTTGCCGAAATTCGCCGAGTTGTAGGCGGCCTTCACATAGTTGCAGCGCACCTGGTTCTTGAGCTGCGCATCGGACGGCGGATCGGTGTAGAGCTGTACGCCGGGCGTGCCGGTACCGGTATTGGGCTCGGTCAGCACGCCCGTGAAGGCGGATGCCGGGTCCGATGCGCCGGCACTGTAAGGAGTGGTGCCGGAGCTGATGCGCGCCTGGGATTCCTGCACCGCCACGGAGAGCTCATCGGCACTCGTCCCGGAGCTCACCAGTCCGACGGCATCGCTCGGCCGATCGATCGTGCTCGGCTGCAGCGCAGAGTTGATCGGCACACCGCCGAGACTCGGCGGCGCCATGGAATTGCCGCCGGAGATCGTGGGCTCCGTGCCCACGAGCGTCAGCAGCGAACCGCTGGCGCCGACGTTCGCGATGCCGTACATGGGATTGTGGGGATTGATGTTGGTGTCATTCTCCGACAGCGCGGGGAAGACCGCCCCATTGGTGCCGGCGGCCGTGGCCGGGGTCGTGGCTTTCGACAGTATGCCGCGCAGGATGGCCCCGTCGGAATGCCACAGGAGGCCGAGCGCATTGCTCACGAACCCGGCGGAGCTCGGCACCATGTTGCCCGGAACGCCCATCTTGCCGTAGCCGGCGGTGGAGAGGAAATTCGCCTGGCCTCCCTGCACGCCCACGATGACCTCCGAGCCCACCAGATTGGCGCCGCCGGCGAGATCGAAACAGATGAAGGGTACCAGGCCCGCGCCCAGCGATATGTCGCACTGTGTGGTGCCGGTGGCGAGGGTCCCGATGTCGCTGTCGAGCGCAATGGCCGCGCCGGCCTTGCCCGGCTTCAGCAGAGCGGCGAGCCACGCCGGCGCCATCACCAGTCCCGAGGCGCCCATGAAACCCGCGGAAAGCAGCTCCCGGCGCGTGACCGGACGCCTGTGGTTCTCGTGCAGGATCGGCTCGTGCAGCGCATGCGGACGGGGAGGCTTCTTTCGGATGAGCATGGCGTGTGATCTCCTCGTGCCCGGCTACTTCAGGGTGAGAGCTGCGCTGCCGAGCGCCGCCTGGCAGGCCGCCTGGGTCGCCACGGAGACCGTGGCGGTGTAGCTCAGGCTCAGAGTCGGGATCCGGTTCAAGAGCGCGGTGAGCTCGCTTTGCAGGGCCGTGGCATAGGCCGGGTCGACCGTCGAGCCGACGGCCAGCGCATTCACCAGCGGATTGATCACGATGTCCTCGCTGGCGGTCGTGTTGAAGAACGAGCCCGCCGGAGTCGTCAGATTGTTGTCGAGCCCCGTGCCGAAGAGGCCGTCGCGGTACGAGGCGTTGCTCACGAGCTCGCTGCAGTACGCGCCCGCGAGCTGCGTTATGGCCATCTGCTCGGAGGCCGTGAATGCGCCTATCTGCGGCACGGCGGGCAGCGACTGCTCCACCGCGGCATAGGCTGCCGAGACGACCGAATCGCTGACCGGCACGCCGGTCACGACCGACATGGAGGCGTTCACCTCGGCGAAGGTATGCACGCCGAGGTCCGGCCGCGCCGTATTGTCGTAGGACGTCGGATTGGGCGGGACGGAGGGCTCGACGTAGACGTTGGTCTGATTGCCGAGCTGGTCGAACGACAGGAAGAACATGTCGCTGGTCACGCCGGTGTCGACGCCGATCACCGCGCCGACGCTGGAAAGGAGCTGCCCGTTGGCCGCCGAATAGGCCGGCGCGCCGATCGTGGTGTTGAGGGTCGAGAACGACTGTCCGACCGTCGGGATCTGCCCGTTGATGCCGATCCGCATGCCTGCGACCGGGATGTTCTGCGGCTGCGCATTGGCGGTGAGGGTGATGAACGTCGGATCGTAGAAAAGATAGCTGTAATTGTCGTACTGCGCCGCGGTCATCATGATGTAGGACTGGGGAATGCCCACGACGGCGCTCACATCGAACAGCAGGTAATACTTCTGCCCGACCCCGGCATTGAAATTCTGCTGGATCTGCGCGGGTGTGAGCGCCGAATCGTGGATGGCGAGCATCCTGATCTCGCCCAGCCACTGCCGGTCGCCCGTGGTCTCGTTGCCGAGCACCAGCGCGAAGGTATTGTCCCAGTTGGCTAGCGAGCCGCCGCCGTTCGGGTCGGCGTCGCCGGTGAACTGGCCGTTCACGTACAACCTCTGGCCGTTGACCGGATCGTAGGTGAGCACTATGTGCTGCAGAGCCGCCTGGGCGAAGTTTCCGGTCATGGAAGTCAGCAGCGGCGGGTTGCCGTTGGTGTCCGTCTTGTCGCTGCGCGTCTGCGCCTGGTACTGCGTGGCGGTCTGACCCAGCGTGACGTCGCGCGCCGTGTCACTGCCGGAATAGCTGACGATGTTCGCCTTCGTCTGGGTGATGTTGGCTGGGGATGCCCACACCTCGATCGAGTACTCGCCGGTGGTCTGGATGAGGTTTGCGATCTTCTGGCTGCTCGTGGTCAGCGCCTGCGCGCGGCTTCCCTGGCCGAAGATGACTCCCCAGGCCTGATCCCACGTCGTGTTGCCGGAGACCGTCAGATCGGCCTCGGGACTGACGCCGCTCGTGTCGTAGGCGACGCTGCCCGAGCCTTCCTTGAACTCGTATTTGGCGATCGTGTCGGCGTCATACCGGCTGCCGCCCGAGGCGATGATGCCCTGCTGCAGCATGAGCGCCTTCGAGATCACCCACGAGGAAGGGACGGTGGCCGGCGTGATGGTGTTGGCGAAACTGGTGATGGCGGCGAGCATCTGTGCCGCGCTGCCGGGACAGTCCGGCGAGCCGCCGGCGGTGGTCGGCCAGCAGTGGTGCGACTCGGTGGCCAGGCGCTCGACGAAGCGCGAGGCGGCAGGATCGTCGAGATTGATCTTAGGCTGCGCCTCGATATACGCCTGCGCCAGGCTCGAGCTCGCGAAATACGGCGCTTGCGGCGTGGCGGAATTGGGATCGTGGCACTGCGAGCAGAAGGTCCTGAGCATCGGCCAGACGGTCGACCCGAAATTACTGGGGTCGCTCGGGAAGGTCTTGGTGCCGCCCACCGACTGATCCGGCGGCGGCAACAGCTGCACCTTCTCCGCGGCGCCGGCGCCGCCGCCGATCCAGTTCTGGATCCAGGTGAGCATCGTATCCGCGCAGGCCTGCGGCGCGGCGACCCAGCAATTGTGTCCGCCGCCGACCCGCTGCACCAGCGTCGACTCGCCCGGCTGCGAGGTGTTCACCAGCGGCAGGGCCGCCTGATAGGCGAGATTCACGTCATCGGAGCGCGCAAACTGCGGTGACTGTCCTCCCGCGTAGTGGCAGCCGCCGCAGCGGTCCGAGGAGCGGATGTTGTTCCACAGGCTCACTTGGAAGGCCTGGACGTCCTTGCTCGCCGGCGCGGGCCCGGTGTAATTGCTCGTCGGGGCGGTCCCCGTCGACTGGTTGACCTGAGTCGCGGGACCGCTCGGTCCGCAGCCGGTCAGCGTCGCGAGAAGCAAGAGACCGGCAGCCGCGGCGAGCGGGCGCGCAGTCATGAAAGCAGGCTCGAGGCGGCTCATGGCTTACCCCCTGATCAAGCCGGCTCAGGACCCGGCGCACGCGGCGGCAGATTCCTGAAACACCTGTTTCAGGTGATAGCCGCTGTCTTTGAAGTCCTTCTCGATGGTCGCGACCGTCGTCTGGTCGGTCTGGCTCACCGGTGCGCGCAGGCACACCTGCTGGAAGACCTTGACGACCTGGCAGTTGGCGAACGCCTCGGTATTCTCGAGCTCCTGGCCCAGGGACGCCGCGCCCTCGCCGCTGCCGGGCAGGCTCGCGTCCCAGCCGAGGCCGGCGTTCGGCCCCGAGCGCCAGCGGTTCGACCAGGTATCGTCGGGCGTGACGAAGCCCCAGGGGAAGTTCTGGGGATTCTTCAGGTACTTCGGCTGCACCTGCCCCTGCGTGTACACGAGCTGGTTGCTGGTGGTGCTGAAATCGTAGTAGGCGAACGCCTGCGCCATCGGATCCATGCCGCTGTGGCAGCCGGCGCAGTTGTTGAGGAACACCCGGCTGTCGCCGCCGGGAGAGCGCGCCACGTCCTGGCGGATCCGGTCGGTCGGCCGCGTATTGTCCATCACCGTCTGCATGTCGTGGCAGAGGTAGTTGAGCATCGTGAAGCGGAATTGCGCGCGGTTGGTGCCCAGCACGAAGAAGGCAGCGGCTCCCGCGCGCGTCGTCCATACGCCCGCGACCGCCTGGGCCGGAGTGCCGTACACCGCCGTCTGGGTGTTCTGCTGCAGAGCGCTGGCGAAGTCGACGCCATCCGCCTCGGCCGTCGCGTAGTGATCGTTGTTCGCCGGCGAAGGCGCCGGCAGGCCCGGCGCATTGACGGTATAGAGAATGTTCGCCGACAGCACCGTATTGAACGGCACGTCGTCCCGCACCATGCCGATCACGGTGGCCGTATAGTCGTTGAACGGGACGAACGCCGACTGATTGCGGTTGGTCCAGGGATTGACGAATTCCTTCAGCGTCACATCGTAGAAATCCGGGGCGTTCTGCGGATCGGTGGCGACGGCCGCGGCGGCTATGAGGCTCTGCTGGCTGCCCTGGCCGCTCGTGATGAGCTGCGTCATCTGCGAGAGCACCTGGGACGAGGGCGGTACGCCGGCGAGGCGCGTGTAGATGCGCCGCGCCTGCTCGGCATAACCGGCGTAAGCGGGAGGGGCCGCCTGCACCGCCAACAGCGCGAGGGCGACCGCGCCGCAGACGGCGCGCGGCGCGAGAGACTCGCGGCGGCGGTTTTTCACTCGATGTTTCATGGCACCCGTTCACTCCCAAATGCCGATGCGCGGGCAGCACTATACCGGCTGGAAATGGCGGAAACCAACGTCGCAGGACGCCGACATTCCTGTTGTTTGATGTCACTTTCCAACAATCCCCGTCCATCGCCGCCGCAGTCCGCGCTGTTGGCTCGATCGGCGCCCGCCAAAGTGCGAGTCCGTTCACGGCGGTGCACTGACATGAGAGGGCCTACTAGCGCGGCTCGAATCGCGGACCGGCCGCAAACGTGACCGGATCGACACGGCCGCAAGAACGGCTGCGGCGACGCTCAGGTTATGTTACGTTCGCCCCTCGCCGGAATCGGCCGCGACGGGCCCGTCCGGAGTGGTTGGCATGAGCTTGCAGCGTGAAATCGTGACGCAGTTCTCAGAAAGACCGCGGGTCCGGACACCGGGCCGCCGCGCCGCGGCGGCGCTCATCCTCTGCCTCGCCCTGACCCTCGGCGGCTGCGGCGGCGGCGGCGGCGGCAGCGTCAATCTTGCCAACAGCCAGGGGCCGGACCCCGGCACCGTCGATTTCCCGATTTTCTACGTCAAGCGGACGATTCCCAAGACGTCCGATGACTTACGCATGATGCGCGTAACCTCTCCGTCGGCGGATCTCTACATGCGCTCCGCCGCTTCGCCGAATGCGCCGGAGACGAACATCACCGCGCGCATCACCGCCGGCAAGAGCTACGACGTAAAGGATGTAGATGTGTCGCCGGACGGCACCAGGGTCGCGTTCGCGATGCGAGGGCCCGTCACGGCGAACATGGATCCGGCAAAGGCCCCTTCCTGGCGCATCTACGAATACACGATCGCGACCAATACGCTCGCGCCGATGATCGACCCGGCGGCGGACACGGCGCCGACCACGGTGAACGATGTCTCGCCGCATTACCTACCGGACGGCAGCATCGTCTTCTCCTCCACGCGCCAGAGGAATTCGCAGGCGATCCTGATCAACGAGGGCAAGCCGCAGTTCATCGCCGAAGACGAGGCGCGCACCGAGCCGATCTTCGACCTGCACGTGATCAGCGCCGACCGCACCAAGATCGATCAGATCTCGTTCAATCAGAGCCATGACCGCGACGCCACCGTGCTCGCCGACGGACGCATTCTCTTCACCCGCTGGAACCATACCCCGGGCAAGGACCAGATGGATCTCTACACGATCAATCCGGACGGCACGGACCTCGAGCTCTACTACGGCGCCCAGAGCCACATGACCGGCACCAACGGCAGCGTCATCGAGTTCTCCCATCCGCACGAGATGCAGAGCGGCAATGTTCTCGTGATCGCGCGGCAATACACCGGCGTCGACTTCGGCGGCCAGCTGGAGATCATCGACGGTACCCACTATGTGGAGAACACGCAGCCGCTCCTAGCCTATCCCGCGCTCACGGGACCTGCCCAGATGCCGGCGACGACCAATCCCGTGAGCACGCTCCCGGGACCCTCCCCGGGCGGCAGATTCTATTCCGCATGGCCGCTCTGGGACGGCACGGGACGCGTCCTGGTGAGCTGGAGCGAGTGCCGGCTGCTCGACAACACCCAGACTCCGCCGGCCATCGTGCCCTGCACGACCCAGGCGCTGCAGAACCCCAACGCTCAGGCCGCCCCGCCGCTCTACAGCCTGTGGATGTTCGATCCCGTCCAGAACACCTTCACCCCGATCATTCAGCCCACCGAGGGAGTGATGGTCACGGACGTCGCCGCCGCGCAGCCGCGGACGATTCCGAAGATCATTCCGCCCATCACTCCGGATCCGGAGCTCCAGGGCGAAGGCGTGGGTGAGGTCGACATCAAGAGCGTCTATGACTTCGATGGAGTGGATACGGCGCCAGGCGGAATCGTGACGCTCTCCGACGGCAAGACGCCGGCCACCGCCCGGCCGGCCCGCTTCATCCGCATGGTGAAAGCGGTCTCGATCCCGGACCGGACGGTGATCAATCTCGCGCAGGCGGCGTTCGGCGCCTCTGACTACATGCGGGAGATCATGGGTTACGCGCCGATCGAGCCGGATGGCTCGGTGAAGATCAAAGTCCCGGCGGACGTCGCCTTCGAGATCAGCATCCTGGACGCCAACGGTCGGCGCGTCCCCGGCGTCCCGGAGCACAGCGACTGGCTGCAGCTGAGAGCCGGCGAGGTGGTCACGTGCAACGGCTGCCACACACCGCCGACCACGGCCAAGCCCTACTCGCACGGGCGGGCCGGCTTGTTTCCCGCCGCTTACTCCGGAGCGGCGGGCGGCGCACCGTTTCCGGACAGCGTCGCGACGTACCTGCCTCAGGCCGGCCAGACCATGGCTGAGGCGCGCGCAGCCGTCAGCTGCGTGGGCAGCGCTCTCTCCACGGCGCAGTGCAGCATGACGCCCAGCATCGACGTGTTCTACACGGACGTGTGGACCGATACCTCGCAGGGCCTGACGGCGAATCCGACCATCGCTTATCAGTACTCGGCGCTGCCGACCGGCGAGGTGGCGCCCATCCCCGCGGCCACTCCCGGATGCGAGGGCACCTGGGCCTCGAACTGCCGCATCGTCATCAATTATCCGGAGCACATCCAGCCGATCTGGGACGAGCCGCGGAAGGTGACGGACGCTTCGGGCAACGTCACGGCCGACCACACCTGCACCCAGGGCGGCTGCCACAGCCCGACGAACGCCGCCGGGGCGCCCGCGCAGCCGGCCGGCAACCTGGACCTCTCGAAGACGGCCTCGAACTCCGATCCGAACGAGCTCGTCTCCTATGTCGACCTGCTGTTCCCCCACAACATCCCCGGGCCGCCCGATGCGAGCGGCAATCCGACCACCATCTCCGTGGGGCCGTTTCTCGATGCCGGCAGTGCCAACGGCCCGGACTCGCAGGCCTCGCTGGCGCTGTTCGCCAGCGGCAGCGGCGATGCCATCCACGCGGGAATTCTCTCGCCCGATGAGCTGCGCCTGATCTCCGAGTGGCTCGACATCGGCGCACAGAACTACAACAACCCGTTCGATCCGAACGTGCCGAAGAATTAGGACCAGGCTTGCGCAGCGCCCTGACCGCCCTCCTGTTGCTACTTGCAATGCTCATGGCTCCGGCCGTGTGCAGCGCCCACCTGTTCAAGCACCACGCGCGCCGCTACGTGCAGGTATACGTCAAGACCCCATATCTCGAGCTGCACACGGGACCTGGCCGTGGCTATCCGGTATTCGACGTCGTCCCGCGGGGCGAGAGTGTCACCGTACTCTTCCGGCGTACGCAATGGCTGAAGGTCCGTACTCGCCGGGGCGCCGAGGGATGGGCGTCGGAAGACGACATGCTGCAGACAGTGCTCGCCGACGGCCGGGCCCTGCCGCTGCACATCGGCAACCGCGCCGGATTCACCTCACACCGCTTCGAGGCGGGAGCATTCGCGGGCGTCTATGGCGGCGCGAACCTCGTCTCCGCATACACGTCCCTGTCGTTCAACCCGCAGCTGGCCGTCGAGGCGTCGGTCGGCCAGATCCTCGGCAGGTATTCCAACGGCGTCACCGCCGACATCGGCCTCACTCACGTGCCGATGCCGCAGTGGCGGCTGAGCCCCTTCCTGATGCTCGGCCTCGGGGTATTGCACGTGGAGCCGAAGGCTACTCTGGTTCAACCGGCGAACCGCACCGAGCAGACGGCGTATGTGGGGGGCGGCTTTCGCTATTACATCGGCCGCAGCTTCTTCCTGCGCGCCGAATACAAGACTCATGTCGTGATCACGACGCAGAATCGAAATCAGGTGGAGGACGAATGGAAACTCGGGTTCGCGGTCTTTTTCTGACGGCGGCGCTGGCGGCGCTGCTCACGTTGCCGGGATGCGCCACTGTGCATCGGTGGCGCGAGCACCGTGCCGAAGTGCGCGCGGCGAAGGAAGAGGCGCGCGCGGAGGCCGCGCAGACGAACCCGTCCGAAGGCAGCGACAGCGTGCCGCAGGGCGCCATCCAGCCGCGCATCGAGCGGCGCAGGGTCAAGGTGCCGAGGATTCGCAGCTCGAACCTCGAGCTCGGTGCGCATTACGGCGTCATGTCGATCGAGGACTTCGGCTCGCATCCGGCGTACGGGCTCGATCTGGCGTACCACCTGACCGAGGACCTCTTTGTCCGGGCGGAAGTCGGCCGCTCGACCGGCGGACTCACCAGCTTCGAGACGCTGGGCGGCAACATCCGGCTGCTGACCGAAGGTGAGAGGAAGTTCACGTACTACGATCTCGGGCTGGGCTACAACTTCCTTCCGGGCGAGGCCTTCTTCGGCCGCAGCCGTGCGATGACCAGCTCCTTCTACGTCATCGGCGGCGCGGGAGCCACCCAGTTCGCCGGGGACAAGAAGTTCACGGTGACCGTCGGCGGCGGCTATCAGGTGCTGCCGGCGGACTGGCTGGCCGTCCACGTGGGATTCGAGGATCACATGTTCCAGTCGGCTCTGCTCGGCGCCAACAAGCTGACCAACAACCTGGAAGCGGGCGTCGGCGTCACGGTCTTCTATTGAGGCTCGGAGGATACGACATGAGGAATCGAATCGCGGCCCTGGCCGCCATCCTGACGCTCGCCGTGCCGGCTTGGGCCGCAGCCGCCGGCGTGCAGGCCCCGGCGTTCACGCTGCAGTCCGTCGACGGCAGGACGGTGAGTCTCGCGCAGTTCAAGGGCGATGTGGTCATGATCAACTTCTGGGCGAGCTGGTGCGGCCCCTGCCGGCAGGAGATGCCGCTGCTCGACAGCATCTACAAACAGTACAAGGACATGGGTTTCGTCCTGCTCGGGGTGAATGTCGAGCCTGACTCGCACAGCGCCAACGCCTGGCTGAAGAAGACGCCGGTCAGCTATCCCATTCTGTACGATCCGAAGAGCCAGGTGAGTCAGCTCTATCAGGTGCAGGCCATGCCGACGACGGTCATCGTCGACCGCCAGGGCATCGTGCGGTTCGTGCACAACGGCTACCTGCCGGGTGATGAGAACCAGTACATGAACAGCATCAGGACGCTGATCGTCCAGTAGGCCATCTCATGCACATAATGCTTGCCCACTGGCTCAAACGGGGCACATCCCTTCGCGCTGGCGGACCTCAGGGCGGAGCTGCCCCGGGCCGCTTGCTCGCCTGCTTTCGCACCTCGCTCGTGGCGATAGCAGCGCTAGGTTCAATCTCGGCGTGCTCGCCCATCGAGCCGTGGGTCAAGCCGTACGAGCGCGAGCATCTCGCCGATGCGATCATGGCGCTCGATCGGAATCCGGTCTCGAGCACCTACCTCGACCACGTGTTCGAGACCCGCGAGGGCGCGCGGGGCGCTACGGGCGGCGTCGGGGGCGGCTGCGGATGCAACTGAGCCGGGCACTTCGCGGACGGCAGTCGCGCGGCTGGGCCACGCGCGGCCTGGCCGCTCTGTGCCTCGCCGCGCTGCCGGCCCTGGCCGGCGTGCTGCCCGAAGACCGGGCCGACCTGCTCTATCATCGCTACCAGGGCGGGGGCATCACCGTCCAGGGACCGTCGATCCTCGTCCAGAAGAGGATCGGCGATCACTTCGCGGTCAATGCCAACTACTACCAGGACATGATCTCGAGCGCATCGATCGATGTCCTGCTGTCCGCGAGCCCCTACAAGGAGACGCGCACGCAGAAGAGCGTCGGCGCGCAGTATCTGCACGGCAAGACCACCTACAGCGCCGGATTCATCGACAGCGTCGAGCCGGACTACAAGGCGAACACCTCATACTACTCGGTCAGCCAGGACATGTTCGGCGATCTGACGACCGTCACGCTCAGCTACAGCCGTGGTTGGGACCAGATTTCGCGCGACATCAAGGTCAACGGGGCGATCGTCAACGACCCGATGTTCCACCAGCGGGCCGATCACCGCGTCTACGGGCTGAGTATCAGCCAGATCCTCACCCGCAGTCTCATCGGCACGCTCGACTACCAGTTCTCCAGCGACCAGGGTTATCTCGCCAGCCCGTACCGGGAAATCCGTTACGTGGATCCGAACAACCCCGTCGGCTACTCGCTCGCGCCGCAGATCTATCCGGGTACGCGGACCATGGACGCATTCTCGGGCTCCCTGAAGTATTACCTTCCCTACCGCGCCGCGCTCACCGGGAAATACCGCTTCTTCTCCGACTCCTGGGGTATCGTCGCGCATACGCTGCAGGTCGATTACGTGCAGCCGGTCAGGCACCACTGGACGCTCGACGGCAATATCCGCTACTACCGCCAGGGCGCGGCCAGCTTCTTCAGCGACCTCTTCCCCTACGCCAACTACTCCAACTACATGGCGCGCGACCGGGAGCTCGCGGCTTTCCACAGCATCACGTTCGGCTTCGAGGCGTCGTACGCCTTCTCGATCCCGCGCCTCACGTGGATCCAGAAGAGCACCGCGACCCTGCGCTTCGATCGCATGATGATCAGCTATCTCGATTACCACGACGCGCTGTACTCGAAGTTCGATCCAGGCGCGATCAAAGCAGGCCAGGAGCCGCTCTACTCCCTCGACGCGAGCATCTATCAGGCGTACTTTTCGCTGTGGTTCTGAACGGCGGCTGAACGTCCGTTCGTCAGTACCGATTCCTCCACCGCGTCGATCTGCGGTAAGCTTCGCGCATGCGTTGCCGCCGGCTCCGGCTTGTCGGTCCCCGGCGACAACAGAGGACCTCAGGCATGCCTATCCGTTCTCGTCTACTGACTGCTCTAGCCGGCGTCGTGCTTGCGTTCACGGCCGTCGCCGCGCACGCGCAGGCCCTGGAGGAAGGGCGCCTCCTCCTCGCCACACAGGTGCTCAACGACGCCCGCGATGCGCGCGATCAGGGCATTCCCGATCGGATGCTCGAGCGCGCCTACGGCATCGCGGTCATTCCCGATTTCACCAAGGTCGCCTTTTTCCTCGGCGGCGCACGCGGTCACGGCGTGCTCGTGGTCAGGGACAGCAGCGGACATTTCAGCAGTCCCATCTTCGTCACGCTCACCGGCGGCAGCTTCGGCTTCCAGTGGGGCGTGCAGAAGACCGATCTCGTGCTGGTCTTCACCTCCAGGAAAGGCATCGAGGGCATCACCGGCGGCAAGCTGACCCTCGGCGGTGACGTCTCGGTGGCGGCCGGCCCCGTTGGCCGCCAGGCTTCCGCGGCAACCGATCAGGCCTTCAACGCCGGGGTGTACTCGTACTCGCACACCCGTGGCATCTTCGCCGGGTTGGCTCTCTCGGGCGCCGCCCTGACGATCGACGATTCGTCGAACGCGGAGCTCTATCGCCACCCTGGCCTGCTGGCTTCCGACATCATCTCGGGCTCGGTGCGCACCGATGACGATGCGGCGCGCCGCTTCCTGACCGCCGTATCGGAGGGCGCGGGCCTGCAGCCGGCCTCCTCGATGGCGAGCTCCGCTCCGGCTCCCACCAACGCCCGCTCCACCGTCCCTGCCCGGCCCAACGGACCGCCGGCCCGGGCCTTCCCGCTGCAGGACAACAACCCGGGCAGCAATCCGAATCCGAACTAGTTGACTCCGCTGGGGAGGGCGGTACCCGCTGGCCCCCTCCCCGGCGTCGTCCTACCTCCTCCCCCGACGGCGCGCCCTGCTCGAGCTGCGGGCGCGCTCCTGCGCCAAACGAGAGATGGGATTCTTGGCCGCGATGCGGCAGAGTGTCGGAGCAGACCCCTTGGCTCCAGGACCCTGGCAGGACATCCCGTGAACGAAGCCGCAGCAGGCATGACCCGGGCGAGCGCCGCCGGCCGCACCGCCTTCTCGGTGCTGGCTGCGATCAGCTTCTGCCATCTGCTCAACGACATGATGCAGTCGCTGCTGCCGGCGCTGTATCCGATGCTCAAGACCTCGTACGCGCTGACCTTCGGCGAGATCGGCATCCTGACCTTCACCTACCAGATCACCGCCTCGCTGCTGCAGCCGCTGATCGGCCGGTACACCGACAGCAAGCCGCGTCCGTACTCGCTCGCCACGGGGATGAGCTTCACCCTGGCCGGTCTCGCGCTCCTCGCCTCGGCGCGCACCTACCCGCTGCTGCTGCTCGCGGCCGCGATGATCGGCACCGGCTCCTCGGTCTTCCATCCGGAGTCCTCGCGGGTGGCGCGCATGGCCTCGGGCGGCCGCCACGGCCTCGCGCAATCGGTGTTTCAGGTCGGCGGCAATCTCGGCTCGGCGATCGGACCGCTCCTGGCGGCGTTCATCGTGCTGCCGCACGGCCAGACGAGCGTTCTCTGGTTCTCCTGCGCGGCGCTGCTCGGCATCTTCGTGCTGCTCAACGTGGGGCATTGGTACAAGCTCCACGGGATGGCGCGCCTCAAGCCGCGCGCGGCGAGCGCGGGCGCGCACGCCGCGCCGACACGGAAACAGGTGATCCTTGCCATCAGCGTGCTGCTGGCGCTCATCTTCTCCAAGTATTTCTACCTGGCGAGCCTCACCAGCTACTACACCTTCTATCTCATCAGCCGCTTCCACGTGACGGTGCAAGCCTCGCAGGTCCTTCTCTTCGTGTTCCTGGGCTCGGTGGCGCTCGGGACGATTCTCGGCGGACCGGTGGGCGATCGGATCGGGCGCAAGTACGTCATCTGGGGCTCCATCGTGGGCGTGCTGCCGTTCACGCTGATCCTGCCGCATGCGAACCTGCTCTGGACGGTGGTGTTGACGGTCCCCATAGGGGTCATCCTCGCCAGCGCGTTTCCGGCGATCATCGTCTACGCGCAGGAGCTGCTGCCCGGCCGCACCGGTACGGTGGCGGGCCTCTTCTTCGGGCTGGCCTTCGGTATGGGCGGCATCGGTGCCGCAGTTCTCGGCAAGGTCGCCGACTCGTTCGGGATCAACCTGGTGTACGAGATCTGCGCCTTCCTGCCGGTCATCGGGCTCCTGGCGGGACTTCTGCCCGACGTGGACAGTGCGGGGCGCGTCAGGGCTTAGGAGTTGCCGTGGGCATCAGCACCTCGGCGCTCAGGTGGGTTCCCAGCGTGATCTGGTGCGGGATGCAGGTGGAGCCGTACTTGACGTTTCGGGTGGTGAAGAGCGGCAGGAAGGTCTCCTTGAATTGCTCGATCAGCTCGCACTTGCCCTGCTCGTTGTAGGACGCGTTCTCCGGCATCAGTACCACTTCCTTCCACAGCGCCCGTACGGGAGGACCCGGGTTCTTGACCTTTGACGCCTCCGCGGAGGACGCGGGGACGAGCACGCGCATGTCCACCGTTACGCCCGGGAAGGGTGAGGGCACGCCGGGCCCGCTGCTGCAAGGCACCTCCCGTACCTTGAGATCCTTGGCGCCGAGCTTGCTCAGCATCGCCCTCACCTCGTCCTGCAGTCCGTCGCAGGAATAATGTGTCGTGAAGCCCTGGTATATGAACTGCAGATGCTTGGGCACCCACACGGCCGAAACGCCGTCCTGAGCCATGGCCGAGGCGGGCAGGGCGGCCAGGAGAGTCGCCGCCGCCACCACGGAAGCCAATCGCGGGACCCATCGGGTAAGGCACATGGCGCTCATGGCAACCTCTATGTGTGTGTTACATGCCTGTTGCAGTAGACGGCAACGCGTCTGCGGGGTTCCGCGTTGACCTGCTACAGATACTGCTGACGCTGGGCGACCGGCGGCGGTGCGTACTGGTACATCCAGGTCTCCGTCAATGCCTGCCCATCGAGGGACAGATAGAGCCTCAGGTCGATCGGCTGCTCGCTCTCGTCCGGCACCAGATCGAACATCGCGCGCCAGCCCTTGATCGGCAGCAGCGGCCGGGCCGAGGTGATCTCGACCTGTCCGCGGGAGGTCGTGATGACGGGCGCCACCTTGGTATCGGGACCGAGCATGCCGAGATCGCCGCCCGCGAAATCCACGACGAAGCGCCACGAGAAATGAGTGCGCTTCTGGCCGACCACCCCGCCGATGCCGTCCCGCGTCGCCTTTACTTGGGCGAGATGCGGTTTGAACGGATTCTCCCGGCACCAGTACAAACGGTAGCCGTAGAGGTATTCGCGCCCCGGCTCGGTCTTGTCCGCCGGGCTCCAGAACGCGACGATGTTGTCCATGGTCTCGTCACTGGTCGGGATCTCCACGAGCATCACTCCGCCCTTCCCCCAGGGCGCTTTCGGCTGCACCCAGCAGTCCGGACGCCTGTTGTAGAAGACCCCGTCGTCCTGATACTGCGAGAAGCGCCGCTCGCGCTGCATCAGGCCGAAGCCGCGCGGATTCTCGTCGACATAGGTGTTGACGCGCAGCGCGCCCGGATTGACGAGCGGGCGCCAGATCCACTCGCCGGCGCCGGTGTTCATCTGCAGCCCGTCGGAGTCGTGGATCTGCGGCCGCCAGTCGTCGGCGACCCGATGATCGTTCTCTCCGACCAGGAACATGCTGGTGCAGGGCGCGATGCCGAGGCGCAGGATCTCCCGGCGCGGATAGAGGGCCGCATCGACATCCATCACCAGAGTGCTCGCGACGTCGATGATGAAGCGGTACGCGCCCGCAACGCTCGGTGAGTCGAGCAGCGCGTAAACGGTGAGGAGCGATGAGCCCTTGGCCGGCTTCTCCAGGTAGAAGGCGATAAAGTCGGGAAACTCCTCCGGTTGCGCCATGCCGGTGTCGATCGCGAGGCCGCGCTGCGACATGCCGTACTGTCCGTCCCCGTCCACCGCACGGAAGTAGGACGCGCCCTGGAACACGGCCCGGTCGCTCGCCCAGTCGGTGTGAAAGAGCACGTTGAAGCCGGCGAAGCCGAGATCCTTGGGCAGGTCCGCGGGCTTCAGGCCTGACCTGCCGTAGTCGAACAGGGTCGGATCGAACAGGATCTCCCGCGCCTGGCCGTTCTCCACGACGTACAGGCGTACCGGCTTGGAGAAACTGAAGCCGAGGTGATCGAAGCGGATGCGGAAGAGCAGATCCTCTCCATACCAGAGCGCCCGCTCCGGCCTGCAGACGATCGACTCCCATTGATCCCAGCTCAGGTGCTGGAGCGCGGGCGGCAACGGCTTATAGGATTCGCGGTAGGGCGCCGTGCCCATGGAGTGCGCGACGCCCTTGAGATCGGCATAGCTGAAAGCCTCCGGCTTGCCCATCAGCGTCACGCCCTTGGGGGGCGGCGCGGGCGCTCTGTGGCGATTGAACACCCACGGCCAGGGGGCGAATGCCGCCATGCTGGAGCCGCCCGCCCGCAAGAACCCACGTCGATGCATCACTCTTCCTCTTTCGTAGCCGTTTCCCGGTACCGCCTCCGACTTCGTCGGGCGGCTCTCAGGGCCGGCCAGCGCCTGCGCTAGCACGTTCGGCGCCTGACCTTTGCATCTATTTTAAGCCGAGCTTGACCGCCACCGTGCCGGCAGTGGCCGGTTGGGGCACGGCTGCGGTGATGCCGACCCGTGCCGCATCAACGCCCCCGGCTGCGAGGATGGCAGAGCGGATCGACTGCGCGCGCCGCTCCCCGAGCGCCTGGAGGTCGGCGTCGGAGACCTGCATCCGCTTCAGCAAGGCTGATTGCAGCTCGAGGATGGCAGGCTCGAACGGCGGTACCTTCTGCGCCGCGGTGGGCAGCGGTGCCTTGGGGCCGAAGGTGTTCTGGTACGCCGCGCGCAGCAGCCGGTAGTGCGCCGCGGGAAGCTCCAGCACTTCGCGGCCTGCCGCCGGCGAAGCGCCCTGCTGCTGTCCGCGGGCCGCTCCTCCACGCCTCCCGCTGCTCAACGCCCCGCTGCGCGCGAGAGTAATCAGCTCGTGCTGCAACTGCTGCTGCGCAAGCGCCGGCCTGTCGGCGTCGGGAGCGTATACGGCCGGCACCTGTAACTGCAGTTGCGGGCGCTGCGCGAGCGCCTTCGCGAGCCCTGAGACCTGCGTCCGCGCCGCGGGCGGGAGGGTGGCGCTCCCCGGGGCGAAATCGACGTGATTGATGTCAGCCCCACCGCCGACGAGCCGTCCCAGCATGGCGAAAGGCGCCGTCACCGCCTTCCTCAGCACGGCGAGAAGAGCCTTGCCGATGAGCGGTCCCAGACTGAACTTCGGGTCGTTGAGACTGCCGGTCACCGGCAGCCCGAGCCGTATGACGCCGTTGCGGTCCTTGAGCAGGGCGATGGCGAGCCTCAGGGGCAGCTTGGTCGCATGCGGGCTCGCGACCTGCTCGCCGAGCTGCAGTTGATCGATGATCAGCGTGTGATCCGCGTTCAGTCTGCCGTGGTCCACCTTGTAGTGAAGATCGGCGTTGAGCGTACCGCTCGCGATCTTGTACCCGGCGAAGCGGACGGAATAGGGCGTCATCCGCGTCAGCTCGAGCCCGCGAAACTTCATCCTGATGTCGGTGTAGGTCGAGGCGGACAGCAGGTTCACCACGCCGTTGATGTCGACCGGGGCGTAGCGATCCACCCTTCCCTGCAGATCCACGCTGGCGCGCGAGCTCGGATCGGCCGAGAGGCCTTGGATCGTGCCGTGCAGATCCTGGATGCCGGTCGCGAAGTTGGGTTGCATCGAGAAGTCGGCGTAATCGGCGGTGCCGTTGGCGATGCGCACCAGGCCGATGCTCATGGGCATCGAAGCGGAAGCGCGGGCGGGCGGGTTGCCGCCGGCCGCAGGCGCGCTCGCTCGTTCGGCTTTCTTCGGGGCGGTCTTCGCCGCGGCCGCCTTGGGGTGGTAGCCCCGCGGATGCAGCGCCTCCGACACGTTGAGGGTATGGTCCGCCCCGATGATCACCCGAGCGTACGGGGCCACCACGATGACGCGCTTGATTTGCAGGCTCGCGGGGCCCGAGACATACCGGAACCCGATGACGTGCAGGCCCTGCCATTTGACGAAGTCCTGCCTGAGGTCGTCATCCACGGTTCGCAGGTCCGCGACGTCGATGCGGCCTGATGCGCTCGTCCGCCCGTCGGCACGCCTGTCGATATCCAGCGTCGCGCTCAGGAGTCCGCTGGCCAGCGTGAGCGCGGTGTACTTGGCGAAGTAGGGCTGCAGCGCGCGTAGATCGATGCGGCTGAGGCCCACCTTCGCGCTCAGCACCTGCGGCTGCAGCGTGCCCTCGCCCGTCAGGTCCAGCCGCCCATTGCCGTTGACCGCCGACTGCAGGGAAACCTTGACCCGCGCATCGGGAGAGCTGTCATATCCGGTGATCCGGGCCGAAAGCGGGCCAAGGGTCAGGTCGGCGGCCGGCTTGACCGCCCGGTCCTCCAGCGACACCCGCGTGTCCTCGATCCGTATATCCGGAGCCGCTACGCGCCAGACAGGAGCGTGCGACGGGCGCCGCGTGGGAGCCGCCGCCACAGACGCAGACGCCGCCGCAGACGCAGGCGCGGCCGCTGTCGCACCCTTCGAAGGACCGAGGAGCTGCAGCAGGTTGAGCTGGCCTCCCTCGTCGAGCCAGCCGCGAACGTCAGCGCCAGCGAGCGTGATCGCGCCCACCCGGATGGAGCGCCGCTCGAGATCGATGTGGGCATTGCCGAGGGTGAAACGATCGAGCCGGACGTAGTCCGAGGCGGCCCGCCGCGGCCTCACACCCAACCCAGTCACCCGCGCCTGCGGCACCTCGATGGTCATGCTGACCGCCTGCCCCGTTGCGCCCTTGGGCGCGCTATCGATGGCGAAGCTGCCGTGAAGCGCTACGCTGCCGCTGGAGACCTCGGCCGGCAGGACGGGGCCGAGATAGGTCGCCACCGTGCGCGCACTCAGTCCATCGAGATTCAGCGTACCGTGCAGGGAAATCGGCTCTGCGCGGATCGTCCCCGTCCAGTCGAGGCGGCCTCCCTGGCCGATGGTGGCGGTGAGGTGATAGCTGCCGGCCTTACTGCCGGTGGTGCTGAAGTCGAGAAGCTCGAAGGCGATCGGATCGAGGTCGAGGCGAAAGGGGGCGGATCGCGAGTCATCCTCATAGGTCGCGCTGCCGTTGCTGACCGCGAGCCGGTCGAGGAAGAGCTTGAAGGGCTTGGAGGCCGGAGCCTGAGCCTCGGCTTGCGCCGGCCGGGCGAAAGGCTTCTCCAGATCCGCAAGATTGAGTCTACCGTCACGGCGCACCACCGCGCTCACGCGGGGGCTGTCGAGGACGATTTCGCTCAGGCTCGGCGCGAGCCGCGACACGCTGGAGATCCCCACCGCAACCTGCAGATGCGCGAAGGAGATCATCGGCCGGCCGTCGGCATCCGGAAAGGAGAAGCTCGTGATATCGAGCTTCCAGGTGAAGGGGTTGAAGCTGACATCACCGAGCGTGAGCGTCCTGCCGTAGTCCCGCCCGGTGATTCCCACGAGCTCCGAGCGTATCAACCGCGGGATGAGCAGAAACCCTACCGCGGCATACAGGCCCACCAGCCCCGCGAGAATCGCGAGGATGACCAGCCAGCGTCGACCCCGCACTCCGGTCATGCAGGCACCTATCGTGTCAGGTTACGTACGGCGAGATGACCATGCAGACGACCGTAGCCGAAAGCAACACCGCCGCGATCCGTTGCGCCATCACGGGTGACTTGCGCATGCCGCCCTGCACGCCGGCCGCAACGATGGCGCAAAGCGCCCCGATCGCCAGAGCATTCGCCATCGGCCCGTGGGCGCCGCGGATCGAGATGCCCCAGAGGCCGGCGCCGGCCCCGATGGTCAGGACGGCCGCGGACATCTGCGCGCGAAACAGCTCCGGCGTGATCCGGTGCGCGGGTGAGGTATGCGTCAGCGCGAGGGTCGACCCCGCCCAGAAAACCCCCGAAAGCGCGTGCAGTGAGATCAGGGCCATGAACAGTAGGTGCATGGGTAGTGCTTTCACGGCCTGCGGCCGGACTCCTGCGGGTCGCGAACGGCCATATTATACGCCGGATCAATAGCCTGCAGCCCGCGCGGTTTCGGTGCGCGGATCGCTCGCCCCGAGGCGCTCGCCCGTGGCCGGGTCGACCTCGATGCATTCGGCATCGCCGCGGTCGCCGTAGACGATGCGGTAGCCATGGGCCGCGAGAAGCCGCAGCGTGTCGGGTGAGAAGCGGTCCGGCTCCATGAGGAGCTCATCCGGCAGCCACTGCTGGTGGAACCGGGGCGCCGCGACAGCCTGTTCGATGTTGAGTCCATAATCCGCAACGCCGATCAGGACATTGGCCACGGTCGTGATGATCGTCGGGCCGCCCGGGCTTCCGAGGACCAGCCAGAGCTTGCCGTCCTTCAGCACCATGGTCGGAGTCATGGAGGAGAGCGGCCGCTTGCCGGGACCCACGGCGTTCGCCGATCCCTGGAGCACGCCGAACATGTTGGGCACGCCCACCTTGGCCGCGAAGTCGTCCATCTCATCGTTGAGGAGGAATCCGAGATCTCCCGCGGTCACTCCGGAGCCGTACCAGGCGTTGAGCGTAGTGGTCACGGAGACCGCATTTCCCGCCGCATCCACCACCGAGTAATGGGTGGTCTCACGCGACTCCGGCACCGGCTTCAGGACCGGATGAGCCGCCGCATAACGCGTGAGCTGCGGGAAGATGGCGGGGCGCTGCAGCGGCAGCGACGGGCTCGCATCCGCCGGCAGGATCGAGCTGCGCCACGCGGCGGCGTAGCGCTTGTCGAGGAGCAGCATCATCGGGGAATCGGTGTACGCCGGATCGCCCAGGAACTCCGCGCGATCGAAAAAGGCGCGGCGGTATGCCTCGGTGATCAGATGGACGGAGGCCGCCGAGTCCGGCCCGGCGCTCTTGAGGTCGTACCCCTCGAGGATGTTGAGCAGCTCGATGAGGACGATGCCTCCCGAGGAAGGCGGCGGCGCGCTGATGACGGTGAGGCCGCGGTATGTTCCCGTGACGGGCTTGCGGTCGATGACCCGATAATCGGCGAGGTCCCTGGCCGTGATGATGCCGCCGCCCTTGCGGATGAAATCGGCGAGCTGCAGCGCCATCCGCCCGGTGTAGAAGGTGTCGGGATTACGCTCGATGCGCCCGAGCGTGCGCGCGAGCTCGGGCTGCCTGAATACATCTCCCTCGTGCCAGCCGTTGCCGCCGTTGCGGAAGATGCGCTGCGAATCCGGAAACCGGGTGAGACGAGTGTCGCGATCCAGCAGGCGCGCGTCGCTGAAGCTCAGCGCATAGCCTGCGCGCGCGAGACGGATGGCCGGAGCCATCACCCGCGCGAGTCCGAGCTTGCCGAAATGCCGCTCGGCATACACCAGGCCCTTCACCGAGCCCGGCACGCCGATCGCCTCGTAGCCCACGGTGCTGAGCCCCGGAATCACGTTTCCCGAGGCGTCCTGGTACATCGCGGCGGTAGCCTTGCCGGGCGCGGTCTCGCGAAAGTCGATGAAGTGAGTCGCGCCATCATGCAGGCGGATCAGCATGAAGCCGCCGCCGCCGAGGTTGCCCGCCTGCGGGTGTACCACGGCGAGCGCGAAGCCGCTCGCCACGGCCGCATCGATCGCGTTGCCGCCTTCCTTCATGACCTCGACGCCTGCCTCGGAGGCCAGCCCGTTGCTGCTCGCCACCATGCCGTGGCGTGCGTGCGCCGGCGCGAGCTCGCCCCCGGTGGGAATCCGAGGCGCGCCCAGAGCCTGCCGGGCCGGCGCGACGGCGATGAGAATCAGCAGGGCAAGGACGGGGAATCGTGCCTTCATTGCGCACCCATGGATCGGCCGATACGGAAGCGGCCGTGCGCCTGCAATGTCTGCGCCGCGAGGCCGCCGCCAGTATAGGGCTTCAGGCGGGCGAGGCTATTCGATGTAGGCCCGCTCACCATGCTGCGAGAGATCCGGCACCGGATGAGCTGTCCGGATTTTCCGGGGTCGCGGGGCGGGAAATCAAGCTAGCCGCACATGAGCGCCGGGGTCATGCAACCGCATTCGACCTCGCGGCCCAGGGAATGGCCCTGGGCCGCGAGGTCACTGGCTCCCGTCGCAACGTCAGTCGCGGATGCCCGGGGCCTCCGGTGAGATCGAGACGAAGATGGGCTGCAGGCCTGCTGGGATCGTCGCGTTGCCCGAAATCGGGGTCAGCGTGCCATGGGTCAGGTCGACCGCAAATTCGGATATGTTCGCCGTACCCTCATTGGCGGTGTAGCCGAATTTGCCGCTCGGGTCGATCGTGATGAACTGCGGCAGACTGCCGGCGCCGGTGCTGAAGGGGCTGCCCGACACGGCCGTGAGCGCGCCCGTGGTCGCATCGATCGAGTACCCGTACACCTCCGCGCCACCTTTGCTCGCGACATAGGCGAACGGGGCCGCCGGATCGATATCCAGGTAGACGGGAGTGACGCCCGCGGGGATGGTGCCTCTGTTCGCAAGCGTCCCGTCGGCATTGATGGTGAACCAATCGACCGCCCCCGCGGTCGACCCATTGGCAACGGGCGCGTAGAGATGCGTGCCGCCCGCATCGATCGTCAACTGCTGGGGATGCTCATCCGTCGGGAACGATGTATTGGGTGCCGCGAATGGAGTCAGCACGCCGGCGCTCACCGAGTACGCGGAAATCGAGTCCTCACCCGAGTTGGCCACGTAGGCAAACTTGCCATCCGGCGTGAAGACGATCCAGTCCGGAGTTGCGCCCGTGGCAACCGCGCCGCTCGCAAGCGGAGTCAGCGCGCCGGAAGTCGAGTCGATCGAGTATCCCGACACGGTATTGGCGGTCTGATTCATCACGTAGAGATATTTTCCGTCGGGACTGAATGCCGGAATTCCGCCCGCACCGGCCCCCGCGCCGATGGGGCTGTTGGGCACGGGCGTCAGCGTGCCCATGGTCGGGTCGATCGCGAAACCCGCGACTTCGTTGTCACCGGCGCTCGCGATATACAGATGCGCGCTCTGCGGATCGACCGCGATGTCGGGATAGGCCGAGCCCACGGAGAACCCCGTGCTGACGGTGCCCACCGGGGTAAGCGCACCCGTTGTCTGATCGATCGTGTACGCTTGAATCTTCGTCCCGTTGTCACTGGCCGAAAAAGCAAACTTGCCGTTCGGCGCCAGGGACACCGCCGCCGGATGCGTACCGTCCGCAACCGGCCCACCGGCGACCGCCGTCAGGGCGCCGGTGCCCGGATCGATGGTGTAGGCGCTGATCGTCCCGTCACCATAGTTCGCCGTATACGCAAACTTGCCCACCGAGGCCGTGCCGCCGGCGCAGGTAACCGCCACACTGGTCACGTTGGCGGTACTCGCCGTACCGGAGCCGTTCGTGACGGTGCACGTCTGAGCCGGCGAAGACGGTTGTGTCGACACGGTAACCGCATAGGCGGCACCACTCGCCAGCGCGGTCGCAAACGTGAAGGCACCGTTCTGCGTGACGGTGAGATTGTCGCCGCCGTTATCCTGTAGCACGAGTCCCGTTCCGGTGAGACCCGTTACCGTCCCGCCAATCGTCACGCTCGAGCTCGTGTTCGTGCACGACACCGCAACATTGGTCACATTGGCGCTGACAGTGCCCGACCCACTCGCCACCGCGCAGTTCTGTCCGGACGGTTGTGTCATGACGGTGACGCTGTATGCGGCTCCCGAGTTGAGCTTGGTGGCAAAGGTGAACGGCCCACTCGCCGAGACCGGGAGATTGTCGCCACCATTGTCCTGGAGAACGAGCCCCGTTCCCGAGAGGCCGGTGACGGAGCCGCCGACCGTAAACTGGGTGGGCGGCGGATTGCTCGATTGCGTGGACGACGGGCTCGATCCGCCGCCGCAGGCCGCGAGCGACAGAGCGAGGACGCCGATCGCGCCGACACCAACTCCCGGATGAATACGCGACCGCCTCCCGGCAACTCTTACACGGCACCGATCGATTCCCTCCGAAGAGCCTTCCGCGGCGCGCGCGGCCGCACCCAGTCCGCAGCCAAGGATTTTCATGACGAGAGGCCTCACAACTGTTTGATTGTCATCCCCCACGCTCCGCCGGCGCCGAACCGGCGGACATGGGACGTCTCGATCGCCTTTCAGGGAAGGCTTTGACGTCTGCTCAGCACGAAGCGTGCCGAGCTGGGGCTAGAGGCCAGCCGAGGCAACCGAAGCGCAGGCTTGGCGGCGCGCCCGCCGCTCAGTGCGCCGCAATCTCCACGGTCGATGCGATCGGACACGAGACTCCCGTGCCCTTCAGCCCGCAATAACCGTCGGGGTTCTTCGCGAGATATTGTTGGTGATAGTCCTCGGCATAGAAGAACCGCGGCGCGTCGCTGACTTCCGTCGTGATCGTGCCCACGCCCGCGGCGGTGAGCCGGGCCTGGTAGGCGCTCTTCGATTCTTCGGCGGCCTGTCGCTCCCCGGCGTCGGCGACGTAGATGACCGAGCGGTACTGCGTGCCGACATCGTTCTGCTGCCGCATGCCCTGGGTGGGATCGTGAGACTCCCAGAACACCTTGAGCAGATCCTCGTAGTCGATCTTCTGCGGATCGTAGACGACCCGGACCACCTCGGCATGCCCGGTGAGGCCCGTGCAGACTTCCTCGTATGTTGGATTCGGCGTGAAGCCGCCCGCGTAGCCGACCGCGGTCGAGTAGACCCCGGGGAGCTGCCAGAAGAGGCGCTCCGCGCCCCAGAAGCAGCCGAGGCCGAAAACGGCCTCGCGCAGGCCAGCAGGGAAGGGAGCCACGATGCGATGGCCGTTGACGTAATGCGTCTGCGGCACCTCGAGCGGCGTGCTGCGGCCGGGCAGGGCATCGGCGGCGGTGGGCATCGTGGTCTTCTTGCGAAGCAGGGCCATGGCGAGGATCTCCGGCGGGCAATGCCCCAAGTGTGGGGACCTGCGCGGGGCAACTCAAGCGCTGCGGACCCCGTCCTTGCGGCCCGCGCGCCGCGCCCTTAAGCTTGCCGCCCCTATGGGTATCAGCCAGCCACAGAACCTCAGGGCGCCGGCGGTCGAGAAGCAGCGCCCGTACGGCATCCGCGTCAGCCTTCCGCCGGGAGACCCGTTCCGCAAGATCCTGGGCCCGGAGTGGCACCGCATCCATTGGTATCCCAGCCCCGATGAGCGCGACGACGCGCTGGCGGAAATGAGCCGCCGCCACCAGTACTCCCGCGCCGGCGACAAGCCCTCGCTGGTGTTCGACAAGATCGAGAATCTGGCCGAGAGCCGCGGAATCGTTTGATTGGCTCGAAGTCGCCTGCGGCGGTTGCCAGGCGCCTCCTGCGCCTAGCCCTTCGGGCCGGCTCCGCCGTCCAAAATCGCTCCGGGCGATTTTGTCGAGCGGCCAGCCTTTTGACTCATTCGATCCCGCGGCCCAAGGGCGGCCTTGGGCCGCTCGCTTACTTGCTCTCGACCTGAGGCGCTAGAACGTTCTTCCAAGGAACAGGTAGAACGACTGATTGCCGTGATCATCGAAGCCGCTGCCCAGATAGACCGGGCCGAGGAGCGTGTCGAGCCCGAGGAAGACACTCGCATTCTTGTGCAGGTTGGTGAACTTGGCGTCGCTCATGTTCTGCCACACGTTGCCCGCCTCCACCGACATGCCGAGGTATATCGGCACGTCGAGGTAGCCCGGTCCGCCACGATCGACTTTGCGGTAGAAGAGCAGGCGGCCGATGCCGTAATGCGGCCCCCACAGTGAGTACTGCTTCAGCCCGGATAGATTGAGGAAGCCGCCGAGCGGGAACTCCATCAGCAGGTCGGTCGGGCGCTCGAGGTCGCTGCCGCCCGACAGCGAGAGCGAAAGGGTATTCCGATCCCGCCACGTGTGCGCGGCGAGAAAGTCGAAGGTCACCTGGTTGAGATCCGGCCGGCCGCCGGCGACATTGCGCTCCCCAGTCCACTGCAGCGTCGCCTGCTCGCCGAAATGCGGAAAGTTGATGTCGTCCAGGGTGTCGTAGGTGAGGCGCGCGAAGTAATTACGCGAGCCGAAGGTCTGATGCGGCGGGAATGGAATCTGCGAGTCGAAAGGATCGCCGATCGTGAGGCGGGAGCGGTCCTCCTCGTGGTAGATGCCGGTCCGGATCTCGCCCCAGTTGCCGAACTGCTTGCCGAAATCGAGCCCGTAATCGAAGGTGTCCACGCGGTACTGGGCCCGCTCCGCCTGTCCGATGAAGAACGGCAGGTTGCGATTCTCCACCGCGGTGTGCGGCATGATGAACCAGCCGGAGAAGTGCGACAGGGGCAGGAACACCTCCGTCGACAGGAGCGAGGTCTGGCCGATCTGCCCATCGGTGACCCACTCCCCGCCGGCACGCGTGATGTCGGACATCACGTAGCGCATCGCCAGATCGTAATAGGAATCGCCGGAGAAATCGTCCTGCAGACTCAGCCCGAAACGCACGTAGTTGGGACCTATCGAGTTGCCGCGTGCATCGACCAGCAGTCCGTACCGGTCGTCCTGGTGCACGACGCGATAATCCAGCGTGTCGAGACCGCCTTCGCCGTAGAGCGTCGTGATCCGCCGTCCGACGAGGTCGGGATCGAGCCGCTTGCCGACGATGTCATGGAACAGATCCTCGATCGGCTGCGAGTAAGCCTTCGAGCCCGTCTGCACTTTGACGAAATCGATGCGCGGCGGCGGGCGCAGCAGCGCCGCGCGCCGCTGCTCGTAGCGGCGATATCGCGCGGGGCTCACCGCGAGCGCGGCGAGCCGGCCGCGCATGCGCCAGGCCGCATCGGCGCCGGCTCCCAGCATGCGGTGGACGTCACCGAAGTCGAACGATGAGGTGTCACCCAGCGCCGGACTGATCAGGATGTCATGCGGGCCGAGCCGTGCGAGCTCCTGTTGCGACTTGCGCCGCATCAGGATTGCGAGCATCTGGTTGGAGATCGCGGTGACGCTGCTCAGCTTCTTGCGCGGCAGCAGCGGGAAGCCGACATCGACGACAATCACGACGTCGACACCCATCGCACGCGCCACGTCCACCGGCACATTGTCGGATATTCCGCCATCGACCAACAGCCGGCCGCCGCGCTCCACGGGAGCGAACACACCGGGGGCCGACAGGCTGGCGCGCATGGCGCTGGTGAGATCGCCCGAGCCCATGACGACCTCCTGTCCGGTCTCGAGATCGGTCGCCACGGCCCGAAACGGCGTCGGCAGGTCATCGAAGCTCGTGATGCGCGCGACGGGCAATGTCAGGCGGCGCAGCACCTCCGTGAGGCTCTGCCCCTCGATGAGGCCCATCGGCAGCGCCGGCCGGCCGCCCTTGATGCCGATCGGGAACTTGACCAGGAAGTTCTCATCTTCCTGCTTGCGCCGCAGCGTCAGGTCCTCGCGCGGCGGGCGATCGCGAAACGCCTCCTGCCAGTTGATGGAGCGGAGAGTCGCCTCGATCTGCTGCGGCGACAGGCCGCTGGCGTAGAGGCCGCCGACCACGGCTCCCATGCTGGTGCCGGCGATGGCATCGATCGGGACGTGCAGCTTCTCGAGGACCTCGAGGATGCCCACGTGCGCGATGCCGCGCGCGCCGCCGCCCGAGAGCACGAGCCCGACCCGCAGCCGGTGCGGCGCCACGGCGGCAGGCTGCGCGGCCGCCGCCGCCATGGAGCAGGCGAGCCAGAGAAGAGCGAATGACAGATGGCGGCGCACTCCGCGGCGGCGCCCGACCGTTCGTGACCACCCCATGGCGGCGAGCATATCGCATCGAGCGGCCGGCGAGGCCCGGCAACGGCTGCCGCTGCGAGATGCGCTACGATACGCGGATGCTTTTCCTTCTCCTCTCATACGCGATCCAAGCGGCGCTGCTCGTCCACTGCATCAAGACCGGCCGCAACTGGCTCTGGGTCTGGGTGCTGCTGCTCCTGCCGGGCGCGGGCGCGCTCGCCTACGTGGCGGTCGAGATTCTCCCGGACCTCTTTCGCAGCCGCACCGCGCAGCGCACCGCCCGCGGATTCAAGCGCGCCGTCGACCCGTTCGCGGACCTGCGACGGTACGAGAACGAAGCCCGGCTCGCCGGCAATGTCGCCGCCCGGCAGCGGTACGCGGATGAGCTGGTGCGCCACGGACGCTACGAGGAGGCAATCGAGCAGTACCGGCAGGCGCTCACGGGATTGTATGTCCACGATCCCAACCTGATGCTGGGCCTCGCCCGCGCCCGGTTCGGCAGCGGCGCCGCGGCCGCGGCGCGCGGCACGCTCGAAGAGCTCTTGCGGCACAATCCGGACTTCCGCTCGCCGGAGGCGCAGCTTCTCTACGCCCGCGCACTCGAGGCCGAGGGCAGCATGCAGAAGGCGCTGGAGCAGTACCGGATGCTCGCCAACTCCTATCCCGGCGCGGAGGCCGCGGTCAGGTACGCGCAGCTCCTCGACACCCAGGGACAGAGGGATGAGGCCCGCAGGGTCGCGCGCGAGCTGCTGGAGCAGGCGCGCATTGCGCCCGGGCACTACCGGCGCGCGCAGCGCGCCTGGCTGGATGCCGCCGAGAGGCTGGCGGGTTGATTGATTGGCGCAAAGTCGCCTGCGGCGCTTTGCGCGGCCAGCCTTCTCACTGCTCTTGACCTCGCGGCCCAGGGAGCGGCCCTGGGCCGCTCACTCACTTGCTTTCGCCGAACACGGCAGGCGCACGATGAAACACGCCCCGCAGCCCTCGCCCTCGCTTTGGGCCTCGACCGTTCCCGAATGCAGCTCCACCAGGTGGCGGACGATGGCAA
>JAGWPE010000261.1 GCA_028870635.1 Gammaproteobacteria bacterium
CAGCATCGCAACTTCACTCTGGCTGCGCGCTCCAGCAACATGGCGCAGCCGACGATTCACCGCGCCGCACGCGAGCTCGAGCGCCTGCTCGAGGTGCCGCTGTTCGAAAAGACCAGCTACGGCATCGTACCGACGAGCGGCGCCGAGTACCTGGCGCGCCGCGCCGGCGTAGCGTTCGCGGAGCTCGAGCAGGCGCGAGCGGAGATCGCCGCGCTGAACGGCAACGAGCAGGGGCGGACCGTCGCGGGCGCCTGCTCGATGGCGCAGCATCCGTTTCTCATTCCGGAAGCGTTCATCGAGTTCAGCCTCAGATGCCCGGAGCACGGCATTTCCATCCTCAACGGCACCTATGAGCATCTGGTGGCGTCGCTGCGTATCGGGGAGACCGATTTCCTGATCGGTCCCCTGCGCAGCGCCGATCTCCCGCATGATGTCGTACAGGAGCATCTGTTCGATGACCCGCTGGGAATCATCGTGCGGGCGGAGCACCCGCTCGCGCGTCGCAAGCGCGTGGCCGCGACGGACCTCTTGCGCTATCCGTGGATTGCGCCGCGCAAAGGCGCTCCGTTGCGGTCCGATTTCGAGACGCTCTTCCAGCTGGCCGGAATCCCCGAGCCGGACCGTCCGCTCGAATGCAACTCTCTGAGCTCGGCACGCGCCTTCCTACTGGCAACCAACCGGGTGATGCTGGTCTCGCCTCATCATTTCCGCGACGAGCTGCGGGCCGGAACGCTGACCCTCATCGCCCATCCCGCCGGTCCGGTCGTGCGGCCGATGGGGCTGATCTCGCGCCGTGACTGGCGGCCGACGAGCACTCAGGCAAGCCTGCTGGAGGTCATTCGTCAGCGATCGCGCACGGCGCAGGAATGGGCGGCGGGTGCGGCGCTGCGCCCTGAGAGCCGGCCTATCAACCCTGCGCTCACCGCTTCGGCGATCACCATGCTCGGCACGTCCGCGGCGGTGAGCGGCGCAGGCAACGCCTGAGTCTGCCGCGCCGTCCGCTTCGGCGACTATGGGTCAGCCCATGCCTTCGTCTTCCCAAGGCTTGACCGGGTACCCCAGGATCTGCTGCAGGCTTTGCGGCTTCGGCCGGAAAGCCACTCCGTTGTACTTGCCCATCTCGGCGCGGTAGCTCATCTGCGGGCCGGGGTAGCCCAGCAATTGCCAGCCGATGAGGCCGGCATTGCCGCCGTGCATGGGGTCGCAGAACACCCCTTCGATCGTGTGCTGCCGCAGCAGCTGGAAGAAGTGGGTTTTCTCGACGGCCTCGAGCCGTTCGTCCTGGCTCGCTGCATCCAGCGCGGCGAAATCCGCTCCCAGCTTCGGGATTCCCGCCCGATAAGTCTCCTGTGGGCTCTCCCTGCCCTGGTATCCGGGCCCTGCCGATTCCGCGAACGGCGGTTTCGTATAGCGGTGGCTGTCGGTTCCGTAGGGACCGGCGAGCTGCCGATCGATATACACCATGGCGCCGGCCTGCGTCGCGCCCGGCCCGCTCTCATCGGCCGGGAAGATGCGCTCGCACGCGGCGACGATCACCTTCGCCTCCTCTCCGCTGAAGAACCGCAGCGGCACCTTGATCCTGCCCTCGTGTGCGCTCAGCACGGCCGGCGTACCGGCGAGGCTGTAGACCAGGAGCCCGCCCAGCGTGTTGGCCGACAGCTCGATGAATTCTCTACGCTTCATGCCAGCGGCCCCGGCTGCTTCACATAACGCTCGATGAAGGCATCCGCCGCCCGATAGGCGAGCGCCACGACGGTCAGGGTCAGATGCTCGTTTCCCTGCGGCAGCGCCGAGCCGCCCACGACCCAGAGGTTCGGCATTTCCCAGTGCTGCAGGTACGTGTTCACCACGCTGCTTTCCGGCGAGATGCCCATGATGACTCCGCCGTGGCTGTGTTGATCCACCATGAGCGGCGGACCGCTCGTAGCCGCGCTCGGGTGCGGGTTGATCGCGAGAGCGCCCATGGCCTTTGCGATCCGAACCTCCTTCTCCAGCATGAACGCCGCCTGCTTGCGCTCC
>JAGWPE010000262.1 GCA_028870635.1 Gammaproteobacteria bacterium
CACGAGGTCGCCGGGCTTGACCGTGTGCGAGGGGCGCACCCGCGCGTCATTGACGTGCACCTTTCCGCCGCTCACGGCCTCCGCCGCCAGTGACCGCGACTTGAACAGACGCACGCCGAAGAGCCAGCGGTCGATGCGGGAGGCGCTCATGGGCTCAGGAGACCAGCCGGCCGGCCTTGACCACCGAGCGGCAGGGGTTGAAGCCGCTCCAGTAGCCGAGCTCTTCCAGCTCGCCGATGCGCCAGACGATGAAGTCGGCGGCCTTGCCCGCGGCGAGCGTGCCGCGCTCTTCCTGCATCCCGAGCGCGCGGGCGGCATGCCGGGTGGCCCCGGCCAGTGCCTCCTCGCAGGTGAGGCCGAAGAGCCGGGTGGCCATGCTCATCGCGAGGAGCAGGGAACTGCCGGGCGCCGACCCCGGATTGCAGTCGGTGGCGATGGCGATGCCCGTGCCGGCGCTGCGCAGAGCGGCGACCGGCGGCTCATGCTCCTGCGCGAGGCAGAAGAACGCCACGGGCAGGAGCACCGCCACCGTCCCCGCGCCAGCCAGCGCCTGCGCTTCGGCGGCGGTCGCGTATTCCAGATGATCACAGGAGAGGGCGCCGTGACGTGCCGCGAGCAGGCTGCCCCCCAGATTGGAGAGCTGCTCGGCGTGCATCTTCACGGGGACGCCCAAGCGGGCCGCGGAAGCGAAGAGCTTCTCTGCCTGTTTGACGCTGAAGCCGACGTTTTCACAAAAAATGTCAACAGCATCGACGAGACCTTCGCTATGTAGCGTCGGCAGCCACTCCGCTGCAACCTCGTCTATGTACGCGTCGGGCCGTCCGGCATACTCTGGCGGCACCGCGTGCGCCGCCAGAAGAGTAGTGGTCACGGTCACGGGGAGGGCGCGCGCAAGCGACCTCGCGACCCGCAGCATCTTGGCCTCGTCCTTGAGGGTCAGACCGTAGCCTGACTTGATCTCGACCGTGGTCACACCCTCCGCGAGCAGGGACTCGAGCCGCGGCAGGCTCTCGTCGAAGAGCTGCTGCTCCGAGGCCGCTCGGACCGCGCGCATGCTGGAGAGAATCCCGCCTCCGGCCCGGGCGATTTCCTGATAGGAGCGCCCCAGCAGCCGCTCGGCGTACTCGCCCGCCCGGGTGCCGGCGAACACCAGGTGGGTGTGGCAGTCGATGAGCCCGGGAGTCACCCACGCGCCCCCCAGATCGTGCGATTCATCCGGCCGGCAGCCGGCGGGCAGGTCCCGCTCCGCGCCTACCCACTCGATGCGCGGCCCGCGCGTCAGCAGGGCACCCGGTGCAAAGCGGGCCATTGCCGCGTCACAGGCGGCAATGCGCGCGTTTCGCCAGAGGTGCAGGGTCTCGGCCATGGCCGGAATGGTACCTCTCAAAACGGTTTCACTACTGACGTCATTTGGGTACAATGCGCGCCCCCGCGGGCCTCGGCTGTGGGGAGACGTTCGGGCGGCGGGCACTCGGAAGTGTCGCTCCACCGACAGTGAGAGAGCCCAAAAGCCCCCCGAGGGGCTTTTTGTTTTTATAGGGAAAATATCGGGCCTCAGGGCCCTTTTTGTTTTATGGCGACTATGTCGGCGACCTTGCGAGAGCGGCTCATCGCCCTCATTGAGCCCCTCGTCGGGCGGCTGGGCTATGAGCTCGTGGAGCTCGAGCAATCCTCAGGCCGCGGCAGCGCCGTCGTGCGAATCTTCATCGACAGTCCCGCGGGAGTGGGGCTCACGGACTGCGAGCGGGTGAGCCGGGAAGTCTCGGCACTGCTCGACGTCGAGGACCCGATACCCATTGCGTACAGGCTCGAGGTGTCCTCTCCGGGACTCGACCGGGTGCTGCGCACACCGGCGCATTTCGCGCGCTTCGTGGGCTCGCGGGTGTTCGTGGAGCTCGCCGCGCCGCGCGAGGGGCGGCGCCGTTATACCGGCAAGCTTCTGTCGGCGGACGAGGCCGGCATCGCGCTCGAGGTCGACGGGCAGCGCGTCCTCGTGTCCTTTGCAGAGATTGGTAAAGCCAGGCTGACAGGCCAGGCGGACGGGCCACGTTGATAGACGAGGCTCGCAGGTTGGCGGTGGCCACTGAAAAGCTTCGCGAGAGGTAACAGTAGTGAACAAGGAAATCCTGATGGTCGTCGATGCGGTCTCCAACGAGAAAGGCGTCGACAAGGAGGTGATCTTCGAGGCGCTCGAGGCGGCTCTGGCCTCGGCTACCCGCAAGAAATACGGCGAGGAATGGGATGCTCGCGTCGCCATCGACCGCAAGAGCGGGGATTACGACACCTTCCGCCGCTGGAAGGTGTTTGCCGACGATTCCACGGAGCTCGAGGCGCCGGAGCGCGAGCTGCGCCTGGATGATGCGCGCGAGGTCGACGCCAAGGCGGAGGTCGGCGGCTTCGTCGAGCAGCCGATGGAGTCGGTGTCGTTCGGCCGCATTGCCGCGCAGCAGGCGAAACAGGTGATCGTGCAGAAGGTGCGCGAGGCGGAGCGCCAGCAGGTGGTGGACGCCTACCGCGACCGAGTCGGCACGCTCGTGAGCGGCGTCGTCAAGCGCGTGGACCGCAATGGGATTTTCGTCGACCTCGGCTCCAACGCGGAAGGCTTCGTGCCGCGGACCGACATGATTCCGCGCGAGCAGGTGAAGGCGCAGGACCGCATCAAGGCCTTCCTCAAGGAGGTTCGCTCGGAGCTGCGCGGGCCGCAGCTCTTCCTGACGCGCACCGCGCCGGAGTTTCTGATCGAGCTCTTCAAGCTCGAGGTGCCGGAGGTCGGCCAGGGACTCATTCAGATCCTGGGAGCCGCCCGCGACCCCGGGGTCCGTGCGAAGATCGCGGTGCGCAGCAACGATGCGCGCATCGATCCGGTGGGCGCCTGCGTCGGCATGCGCGGCTCGCGCGTGCAGGCGGTCTCCAACGAGATCGCCGGCGAGCGGGTCGACATCATTCCCCACAACGAGAATCCGGCGCAGTTCGTCATCAACGCCATGTCCCCGGCGGAGGTGATGTCCATCGTGGTGGATGAGGATTCCCACAGCATGGACATCGCAGTCGCGGAAGAGAAGCTCTCCCAGGCGATCGGCCGCGGCGGCCAGAACATCCGCCTCGCGAGCCAGCTGACAGGCTGGGAGCTCAACGTCATGACCGAGTCCGACGCGGAGGCGAAGAGCGAGTCGGAGGCCAAGGCGCTGGTGCAGTTGTTCATGAAGCAGCTCGATGTCGATGAGGACGTCGCCACCATTCTCGCGCAGGAAGGCTTCTCGACCGTCGAGGAGATCGCCTACGTGCCGCAGGGGGAGCTCGCCTCCATCGAGGAGTTCGACGAGGAGATCGTCAAGGAGCTGCGCAACCGCGCGCGCGACGTTCTGCTGACACAGGCGATCGCCAGCGAAGAGACGCTGGATCAGTCGATGCCGGCGGATGATCTGCTGCTGCTCGAGGGAATGAGCCCGGATCTGGCGCTCGCGCTCGCGCGGCGCGGCGTACGCACGCGTGAGGATCTCGCGGAGCAGTCGGTGGAGGATTTGAAGGACATCGAGGGACTGCCGGCCGAGGAAGCTGGCAAGCTCATCATGACTGCCCGGGCCCCCTGGTTCGAGGCGGGTCAGGCCTGAGGGTACGAAAAGTATGGCGGAAGTGACGGTTTCCCAATTTGCCGAGGTCCTCAAGGTACCGGTGGATCGGCTGCTCGTGCAGCTCGATCAGGCCGGCATCAAGGTCAAGGGTCCCGATGACCGCATCAGCGACGATGCCAAGCTCGAGCTGCTGACGCACCTTCGCCGCAGCCACGGCGGCGCGGAGAGCGAGCGCGATGCCGCTCCCCGCCGCATCACGCTCAAGCGCAAGACGCAAAGCGAGCTGAAGCTCGCGAGTGTCCAGGGCCGCGCGCGCACGGTCAGCGTCGAGGTCCGCCAGAAGCGCACCTACATCAAGCGCGACGTGCTCGAGGAGCAGGCGCGCCAGCAGCAGGACGAGATCGATCAGAAGCGGCGCGAGGCCGAGGAAGTCGCGCGCCAGGAGAGCGAGCGCATCGAGGCCGAGCGGCGCGAGCGCGAGCGGCTGGAGGCGGAAAACCGCCGCCGTATCGAGGAAGAGGAAGCCGCCCGCCGCCGGGCGCAGGACGAAGCCCGCCACCTCGCCGAGCAGCGGGCGCGGGAGGACGAGGAGCGCCGCGAGCGCGAGCGCGAGGAGCAGCAGCGGCAGGTGCAGCAGCGGCAGGGGCAGGATCGTCAGGTCCAGGATCGCCATGTCGCGGAGGCGCCCACGCCGCCAGCGGCAGAGCCCGCCGTGCGTCCCGCCGCGACCACTCAGACTCCGCCTGCTGCGCGAGAGCGTACGCCTGCGGCATCTGCGCCGCCCAGGGACCGTCCCGCCGCGGACGACCGGCATACACGTTACGGCAGGCAGGAACTGCACGTCGCAACCGACGTCAGCTCCCGCTACAAGAAGAAGCGGCGCGTCAAATCACGCGCAATGCCGAGCTCCGCCGAAGGCCGGCACGGGTTCGAGATGCCTACCGCGCCCGTCGTGCGCGAAGTCGGCATCGGCGAGACGGTGACCGTTGCGGAGCTCGCACAGAGGATGGCGGTCAAGGCCACCGAGGTCATCAAGGTCCTCATGAACATGGGTGTCATGGCGACCATCAACCAGCCGATCGATCAGGATACGGCGGTGCTCGTGGTCGAGGAGTTGGGCCATACCCCGAAGGTCCTCAAGGAGAACCAGATCGAGGAGGACCTGCAGGGCGCGGAGCCGCAGGTGGCGGAGCTCGAGCCGCGGCCTCCGGTGGTCACCGTCATGGGTCACGTCGACCACGGCAAGACGTCCTTGCTCGACTACATCCGGCGCGCCAAGGTGGCGGCCGGCGAGGCCGGCGGCATTACCCAGCACATCGGCGCCTACCACGTGGAGACGCCCAAGGGCGTCATCACTTTCCTCGACACTCCGGGCCATGCCGCCTTCACGGCGATGCGTGCGCGCGGCGCGAAAGCGACGGACGTCGTCATCCTCGTCGTGGCGGCGGACGACGGCGTGATGCCCCAGACGGTGGAGGCGATCCAACACGCGCGCGCGGCGGGTGTGCCCATCGTCGTCGCGGTCAACAAGATCGACAAGAGTGGTGCGGACCCGGACCGGGTGCGCGCCGAGCTCGCCAAGCAGGAAGTCATTCCCGAGGACTGGGGCGGGCAGAACATGTTCGTCAACGTCTCGGCCCATACGGGTGCCGGGATAGACGAGCTGCTCGAGGCCGTGCTGCTGCAGGCGGAAGTGCTGGAGCTGCGCGCGCCGCGCGACGGCCTCGCCGCCGGCGTGGTGATCGAGTCGAGCATCGAGAAGGGCCGCGGCGCGGTCGCGACCATGCTCGTCAAGAAGGGCACGCTCCGCCTGGGCGATCCCATCATCGCCGGCTCCGAGTTCGGCCGCGTGCGGGCGCTCTTCGATGAGAACGGCCGGCCGGTCGAGGAGGCTCCTCCCTCCATGCCGGTGGTGGTGCTCGGACTCTCCGGCGCACCGAATGCGGGCGATGAGATGCTCGCGGTCGAGAGCGAGCGCAAGGCACGTGAAGTGGCGCTCTACCGCCAGGGCAAGTTCCGCGACGTGAAGCTCGCCCGTCAGGCGACACGCGCCGAGGACGTGTTCTCGCAGCTCGGCGAGGAGAAGGCGGGGATCGTCTCCGTGCTCATCAAGGGCGACGTGCAAGGCAGCGTCGAGGCGCTGCGCGAGTCGCTCACCAAGCTCTCCACCG
>JAGWPE010000263.1 GCA_028870635.1 Gammaproteobacteria bacterium
CGCAGCGCCCGGGCGCCGGTGTGGCTGGACGAGCCGCGGATGACGTAAGCACCGGCGCGGCGGACCATCATGGCGCCGAGCTCTCCATCTACCGAGGGGCTGATGAGCCAGCCGACCTTCATGCGCGAGCGCTGCTCGAGCAGGTACTTCGCGCAGAAGAGCTGGTGCTGGTGCCAGTAACAGGGGACGAGTGACGGGGCCTTCGCGAGCGCCTCATCGAGATGCTGCGCACCGCGCACCGCGACCACGCGGCACGCCAGCCACCATCCGCGGATGAGTCCGGTGGCGAGCGGCACCGCCACCCGGTAGAGCAGCCGCCGCGCGGGCGTCATGCTGCGGCCCGAGCGCGTGACCTTGCGATAAAAGGTATTTCGCAGGCCGCCGTCGTCCGGCTCCGATGTCACTGAACCGCTCCCATATGGAATCGGCCAATTTACTATAATCCGGGATTCCCATGAGCAGACCCGCAACGATGCAGGCGCAGCCCCCCGAGGCGACGCTTCAATTCGATATCGGCTCCACGGACGACTCGCTGGAGCGGATGATCGAGCTCTTCGCCGAGCATGGCGACATTTACCGCGTCTACGTGCCGGCGCGGCAGTCCCATACCTACGTCATCCATCATCCGGACGACGTCAAGCGCGTGCTCGTCTCGAACCACCGCAACTATACGAAGGGGCTCGGCCTCGATCGGGTGAAAATCCTGCTCGGCAAAGGCCTCATGACGAGCGAAGCGGAGCTCTGGACCCGGCAGCGCTACATGATGCAGCCCTTCTTCCACCGGCGCGTCATCACCCAGTTCGCCGAGGTGATCGGCACGGCGAACTCGCAGCTCCTCACGCGCTGGGACGACCTCGCCCGCCGGGGAGAGCCGGTGAACCTCACCGACGAGATGAGCAGCCTCACCCTGGAGATCGTGCTGCGCGCCATCTTCGGGCACGACCTCGAGCGCATGTCGCAGGAGCTGGGAGGCAATCCGTTCGAGGTGGTCACGAAGGAGCAGGGGCGGAACCTGCAGTTCGCCTTCAAGTTCCGCTCGCTCACCAAGCTCGTCGCGGGGCTCATCGAGCGCCGCCGCCGGGAGAAACAAGAGCACTTCGATTACGTCGCGATGCTCATGACCGCCCGCGACAAGGACAGCGGCGCGCCGATGAGCGAGCGCCAGCTCATAGATGAGATCCTGACGCTCGTGGTGGCCGGCCACGAGACCACGGCGAGCGGACTCAACTGGACGTGGTACCTGCTGTCGCAACATCCCGAGGCCGAGGCCCGGCTGCACGCCGAGCTCGATGCCGTCCCGGATGAGACCGCGCCCAGCCTGCCGGAGATGGAGCGGCTGGCCTACACCCAACAGGTGATCAACGAGGCGCTGCGCCTCTATCCGCCGGGCTGGCTCCTCTCGCGCCGCACGGTGCAGCCCGATGTGCTTTCCGGATACGAGATACCGGCAGGCGCCAACGTGCTGCTGCCCCTCTATCTGCTGCATCGCCATCCGCGGTACTGGCAGGATCCCGATACGTTCTTTCCGGAGCGCTTCGCGCCCGAGCACGAGGCGCAGCGCCCGCGCTTCGCCTACATGCCGTTTGCCGCCGGCCCGCGCCACTGCATCGGCGAGACCTTCGCGCTCTACGAGATGCTGATGCACCTGCACCGCATCGCACGGCATTTCCGCCTGGTGCACGTGCCCGACAAGCCGATCGAGCTCGAGGCGCAGATCAATCTTCGCACCCGTTACCCCCTGCACATGAGGCTGGAACGCCGCTGATGCCGAACCCCACGACGAACGCCACGACGAGCGCCACGACCCTGACCGAGCTCATCGAGGCCAACCGCAAGCACCCCGGAAACATCACTTACCTCGAGGGAGAGCACGACGCCCGCGACGTCAGCTATCAGGAGCTGTACGAGCGCGCCCTCGGCATTCTCCATCACCTGCAGCGCCTCGGGGTGCGCCGCGGCGACAAGCTGATCCTCTTTCTGGGGAGCAACGAGCAGTTCATCGATGCGTTCTGGGCCGCGCTGCTCGGCGGCATCGTTCCGGTGCCGGTGGCGCTCGGCATCAGCGAGGAGCACCGGCACAAGCTCCTGCGCATCGCCCGCAAGCTCGGCAAACCTTTCATCTACACCGAGCGCCGCTCGCTCGAGCGGATCGCCGCCTTCGCCGCCGAGGCCGGAGAATCGGAGACCGCCGAGGCTCTGCGCTCGCGCGCCTTCCTGGTCGATGACCTGAGCGACATATCGCGCGCGGGTCAGGTCCATCGGGCCCGGCCGGACGATGTCGCCTTCATCCAGTTCTCCTCCGGCTCGACCAGCGAGCCGAAAGGTGTGGTGCTGACGCACGGCAACGTGATTGCCAACGCGCGCGGCACGATCGAGGCCGCCCGATTCTCTCAGGATGATGTCAGCCTCTCCTGGATGCCGCTCACCCACGACATGGGATTGATCGGCTTCCACCTCATCATGTTCCACAGGCGGGTGCACGCGCACCTCATGCCGACCGAGCTCTTCATCCGCCGGCCGCTCCTGTGGCTGACGCTGGCGAGCCGCATCCGCGCAACCATCCTCTGCTCGCCGAACTTCGGCTACAAGCACTATCTCAAGGTTCTCGGCGATCGGCCGATCGAGGGTGTCGACCTCTCGAGCGTCAAGCTGATCTTCAACGGCGCGGAGCCGATCTCGGTGGAGCTCTGCGACGAATTCCTCACGCGGCTCGCGCCCGCGGGCCTGGCCCGCAATTCCATGTACCCGGTGTATGGTCTCGCGGAGGCTTCACTCGCCGTGAGTTTCCCGCCTCCCGGCGCGCCCATGCGCACCATCGCGCTCAATCGCCATCGCCTCGGCGTGGGAAGCGCCGTGGAGCTCATCGACAAGGGCTCGCGCGATGCGGTTCAGCTCATCTGCGAAGGCCGCGCGATTCCGTACAGCAGCGTGCGTATCGCGGATGATGAGGACCGGCCGCTGCCGGAGGGGCGGATCGGACATCTGCACATGCGCGGCGACAACGTCACCCGCGGCTACTTCGAGAATCCCGAGGCCAACGCGGCCGCCTTCACCGCCGATGGGTGGCTGCGCACCGGCGATCTCGCGCTCATCCACCAGGGGGACCTCTATGTCTCCGGGCGGGCGAAGGAGATCATCTTCGTCAACGGGCAGAACTACTACCCGCATGATCTGGAGGCCATCGCGCAGCGTCTCGAGGGTCTGGAGCTCGGCAAGGTGGTGGCCGCGGGGGTGCGGCCGCCCGGCGCCGAGGTCGAGCAGCTCATGCTCTTCATCCTGCACCGCGGCTCGATGCAGGATTTCCTGCCGCTCGCCACACGGGCCGCGCGGCTCATCAACGAGCAGACGGGCCTCGAGGTCGCGGAGGTGGTCCCGGTCAAGCGCATTCCGAAGACCACGAGCGGCAAGATCCAGCGGCATCTGCTCGAGCAGGGTTATGTCGACGGCGAGTTCGAAGCGGAGCTGAAGGAGCTGGCGGCGCTGCGGGAGGCGCAACGGGGCCCGGAGACCGCTTCGCGCAGCGAGATCGAGGAGAAGCTGCGGACGATCTGCGACGCGGCGCTCGGCGGCAAGCGCGTGGACGTCAGCGATAACCTGTTCGAGCTGGGAGCGAGCTCCCTGAAGCTCATCGAGATCCACGAGCGGATCGACCGCGAGTATCCGGGCCAGGTGGACCTGACGGAGCTGTTCGACTTCCCGACCATCGCCGAGCTCGCCCGGTACCTGGAGAGCAAGCTCGGGGCAGCCGCCTGATCAGGCGAAATCCAGGCGCATCGAGAGGTCTACGGCGCGCACGTTCTTCGTCAGGCCGCCGCATGACACGAAATCGACGCCCGTCGCGGCTATCGCGCCCGCCGTCTCGAGGCTCACGCTGCCCGAGGCTTCGAGCGCCACCGGCCGTCCGCGTGAGCGGTTGAGAGACACCGCGGCCGTCAGATCCTCGAGGCTGAAGTCATCGAGCAGCACGATGTCGGGTCCGGCGCGCAGCGCCTCCTCCAGGTCGTGCAGCGATTCGACTTCCACTTCCACCTTTTTGCCTCCGGCCACGCGGCGGGCGGCGGCAATCGCCGCGGTGATCGAGCCGGCAGCGGCGATGTGGTTCTCCTTGATGAGCACCATGTCGTAAAGGCCCATGCGGTGGTTGCGTCCGCCGCCGCACCGCACGGCGTACTTCTGCGCAGTGCGCAGGCCGGGGAGGGTTTTGCGGGTGTCGAGGATGGTGCAGCCCGTGCCCGCGACCGCGGCGACGAAACGGCTCGTCTGCGTGGCGGTCGCGGAGAGCAGCTGCAGGAAGTTGAGCGCCGTCCGCTCGCCGGTGAGGATCGGCCGCGCCGGGCCTTCTATTCCGAAGATCACGGTTCCGGCCTCCAATCGCTCTCCGTCCGCCGCCCGCCAGCTGAGGCGGATGCCGGCATCCAGGCGGCGAAATGTCTCCTCCGCCCAGGGCCGGCCGCAGAGGACGGCGTCCTCACGGGTGATGACCCGGCCCCTGACCCGCTGGCCCTCGGGGACGAGCTGCGCCGTGACATCCCCGCCGCCGATATCCTCCCGCAGCGCGGCACTCACCTGCTCAGGCAGGTCGCCCGGCGGGGCGAGGTCGGGGGCTGGCGCAGTAGCGGTCATCCGCTCAAGGCTAGCATGGGCGGGGTTTGAACATTGCCGCGGCGGCCTCATAATCGCTCAGGATGTCCGAAGCACAAGCGCCCGCGGAGTGGGACCGTCCCCGCTCCCCTTGTACCAGGATCTGCTCGCTCGATGAGCAGGGGTACTGTATCGGGTGCCTGCGCACCGCCGATGAGATCGGCCGCTGGACATCCATGAGCGCCGCCGAGCAGTGGCAGGTGATCGCCGAGCTCAAGCGAAGGCGCGAGCTCGCGCGCGGCGGTGGAGTTCCGTAATCGGCGCCGTTGGCGCCGCTACATGGTCGGGGTCGCTTCGACTCCGTAGCAGTCCGGCCGAAGGCCGTAACGAGGTTGTTGATGGACGTCGTGGAGAGAATCAAAGCCGAGCTCGGCTCGAGCCCCGTGGTGCTGTTCATGAAAGGCACGCCGGATTTCCCGCAGTGCGGTTTCTCCGCGCAGACGGTGGCGGCGCTGCGCGCTCTGGGAGCGGATTTCAAGCACGTCAACATCTTCGAGGAGCCGGAGCTGCGGGAGGCGCTGAAGCGCTATTCCAACTGGCCGACCTATCCCCAGCTGTACGTGAACGGCGAGCTCATCGGCGGCTGCGACATCGCGCTGGAGATGTATCAGAGCGGGGAGCTGCAGAAGCTGCTGTCCGGGATCGGCGCAGTCAAGTAACGGGCGCAGAGTCGCTCTCCACCTCCGCGGGCGGCTCGGTGAGCCAGCCGAGGGCCCGAGCCCGGCCCTGAGCCTCGAGAAAGCTGTCGCGGAAGCGGTTGCAGATGAGGCAGAAGAGCTCCGCGGTGCGCTGCGCGTCGTAGACGGCGGAGTGCGCGGAGCTCGGATCCCACGCGAGCCCGGCTACCGTCACCGCCTTCGCCAGCACCGTCTGTCCGAGCGCCGCGCCGGCGAGAGTGGCGGTATCGAAGCAGGAAAACGGATGGAACGGATTGCGTTTCACGTCCGCCCGCTTCACCGCGGCGTTCAGGAAGCCGAGATCGAACGCCGCGTTGTGCCCGACCAGAATGGCGCGCCGGCAGTCGTAGGCGCGAACGCTGTGGCGGATCTCGCGGAAGATCCGCTGCAGAGCGTCACGCTCCGGCAGCGCCGGGCGCAGCGGATGAAACGGATCGATCCCGGTGACCGACAGCGACGCGGGGTCGAGCCTGGCGCCTTCGAAAGGTCTGACGTGAAAGCTGTGCGTGGCGCCGCGACTCAACACGCCGTCGCTGTCCATGTCGATGAGAACCGCGGCGATCTCGAGCAGAGCGTCCGTTTCAGCGTTGAAGCCGCCGGTTTCGATATCCACCACCACCGGCAGAAAGGCGCGGAAACGCCGCGCCATGAGCACCGCTCCCGGGGCCGGCCCGGCGGGCGCTGCGGCCTCGAGCTGCGCGCCCGTACCCGAAGATCCCGTGGCCGAGCTCATTGCTCCTCCGCCAGCCGCCAGGCGATATGCTCGCCGGCGCGCAGCGGCACGATCTGCTCGGCGCCGAACGGGTAGGCGCGCGGCACTTCCCATGCGGCCTTCACGAGTGTGAGGCGGCCCTGGTTGCGGGGCAGGCGGTAAAAATCCGCGCCGTGCCCGGAGGCGAATGCCTCCAGGCGCGCGAGCGCCCCGGCGGACTCGAAGGCTTCCGCGTAGAGCTCGATCGCGCCATGCGCGGAGAATATGCCTGCGCAGCCGCAGGCGGTTTCCTTGGCTGCACGAGCGTGCGGTGCGCTGTCCGTTCCGAGGAAGAAGCGCGAATCGCCGCTCGCGACGGCGTTGAGCAACGCCTCCCTGTCGGCTTGGGACTTCAGCACCGGCAGGCAGTAGTGATGGGGGCGGATGCCGCCGGCGAAGAGCGCGTTGCGATTCATGAGCAGGTGTTGCGGGGTGACCGTCGCGGCGATGCCCGCCCGGGAGCCCAGCACGAACTCGACGGCCGCGCGCGTGGTGATGTGCTCGAACACAATGCGCAGGCGCGGAAAACGCCGCGCGAGCGGTGCGAGCACCCCGTCGATGAAGCGCGCCTCGCGGTCGAATACGTCGACCTCGGGATCGGTCACTTCGCCATGCACCTCCAGGACGAGGTCCTGCTCCTCCATACGGGAGAGCACCGCATCCACCCGACGGATGTCGGTTACCCCTGCATCGGAGTGGGTCGTCGCCCCCGCCGGGTAGAGCTTGAAGCCGACGATGTGCCGGCTCGCCTTGGCGCGCTCGACCTCGGCGGGCTCGGTACGGTCCGTGAGGTAGATCGCCATCAGCGGCTCGAAATCCATGCCCGAGGGCAAGGCGTCGAGGATCCGCCGCCGGTATGCCAACGCCTGCTCCGTAGTGGTCACAGGAGGGCGGAGGTTGGGCATGACGAGCGCGCGGGCGAAACGCGCGGCCGTGAACGGCAAGATGGAGCGCATCGGCTCGCCGTCACGCAGATGCAGATGCAGATCGTCAGGCCGGCGGATGGTGACGGAGGTCACTTCAGATGCTCCACCGCTCTCAGGATGTCCTCCTTCATGATCAGCTGCAGCGCATAGCGCACGCCGAACCCGGTGACGTCGGTGTTGACGTGACCCAGGCCGCCGGAGCGTGTCGCCGATGACAGGTCGACGTGCGCCCACGGGATGTCCTCCGGGACGAAGCGGCTGAGGAATCGCGCGGCGAGGATGTGATCTCCCTTGCCCTCCGTGGTGCACTGCAGGACATCGGCGACCTTGCTCTCGAGATCGGAGTCGAAATCCGCATCGAACGGAAACGTCCAGACTCTCTCGCCGCTCTGCCGGCCGGCTTCGAGGAGGAACGGAGCGAGCTTCGGCCGGTTGGTGAAGACGCCGCTCATCCTCTCCGTCAGGGAGTACACGCAGGCTCCGGTGAGCGTGGCGAAATCGAGCATGAGCCGCGGTCGGGTGCGGGCGGCGAGCGCCAGGGTATCGGCCAGCACCATGCGGCCCTCCGCATCGGTGTGGATCACCTGGATGGTGACGCCGTTGGCGGCGCGCACGACTTCCTGCGGGCGGTAGGCCTGCGGGCCGATGCGGTTCTCGGTGATTGCGAGCCACGCGTCCGCCGCGACGGGCGCGCGCAACTGCGCGAGGGCGATGAGCGTGGCGAGCGCCACCGCGCTGCCTCCCATGTCGGTGTGCATGTCGAGCATGGACCGATGCGGCTTCAGGTTGACGCCGCCGGTGTCGAAAAGAATGCCCTTGCCGATGAGCGCGAGGTCGGGTGAGGCGACCCTGCGGCGGCCCGGACGATACCTGAGGTGCGCGATGCCGGCGACCGGGCTCTCGTTGCCGGCGGCGACCGCCAGGAAGGCGTTGGCGCCCGCGCGCCTGAGCGCCTGCTCGCCGAGCCAGGTCATCTGAAGGCCATGCCGCCGCGCGAGTTGGCTCACCGCGGTGCGGTAGCCGCGCGAGTCGAGAATGTTGGGCGGCAGCGCGGTGAGCCAGCGGGCGAGGTTGGTGCCCTCCGCGCTGATCGCGGCGTACTGGAGGTCGAGCGGCGCATCGGCCGGAATCTGCACGCGCGTGATGTGCCGCTCCTCCGCGGAAGGCTCGCGGCAGCTTGGCAGCGCGAACGCCTGCGTGAGCGCGCCGGCGAGCAGCGCCTCGAGCGATGCCTGGGCCGCTGCCCGGCCGCGGGAGTCCGCCGGAAAGCCGGCCGTCGCGAGGCCTATCGTCCGCGGTCCGCGCGCCGCGGCCTCTTTCATCATCCGGCCGGCGAGCGCGAGCCGCTCGAAGGAGCTCGCATCGGTCTTGAGGAACCCGAGCACGGCGAGCGTCTGGCGGCGGTTGGCGAGCGATGTGGTGCGCACCGAGCCCGCGCGCGGCCGCTCGCGCGCCAGCAGATCCCGCCAGCGCAGGCTTTCCGGCAGCTCCCGGAGGCTTGCAGGCGTGGCGGTTTCGGGCATGGCGATGAGCAGCGCATCGACCTCGCCGCCGCGCGCGCGCACGATCTGCGGGCCGCCGGCTGGCGGCAGCAATGTGAGGCTGCGGCGGCCGCGGCCCGTGCTCCGCTGCGGCGCTTGCTTGACCATCGGGGGTGAAACCCGGATCATTGCGCGGCTCATTTACAGGCTACTTTCTACTTTCGCTCAGGCATAGGAAGCTGCCGGCGCATCCTACTCCATTAGCTCGAATGACCGAACCTCCGAAGCTGGAAGATCTCGACCCCGTTGAAACCCAGGAATGGCTCGAGTCGATCGACTCGGTGCTGAAGACCCATGGTCCGCAGCGTGCGCATTTCCTCCTCGAGCGTCTGATCGATTACACGCGCCGCAGCGGCGCCTATCTGCCGTTCAAGGCGAATACCGCCTATGTCAACAGCATTCCGACCGGGCGCGAGCCGCAGTATCCCGGCAACCGCGCGCTGGAGCGGCGGATCGAGGCATACATTCGCTGGAATGCCATGGCGATGGTCGTGCAGGCGAACCGCATCTCCTCGGAGTATGGCGGCCACCTCTCGAGCTACGCCTCCTCGGCGACTCTCTACGAAGTGGGCTTCAACCACTTCTGGCGGGCGCCGTCGGCGGAGCATCCGGGCGATCTCGTCTTCATCCAGGGGCATTCCTCCCCCGGAATCTACGCGCGCGCCTACCTCGAAGGGCGCTTGAGCGAGAGTCAACTTCACCACTTCCGCCAGGAAGCGGGCGGCCCCGGCCAGGGCCTCTCCTCGTATCCGCATCCGTGGCTGATGCCGGACTTCTGGCAGTTCCCGACGGTGTCGATGGGCCTCGGGCCCATGATGGCGATCTTCCAGGCGCGCTTCCTCCGTTATCTCGAGCACCGCGGTCTCGCCAAGCCCTCCGACCGCAAGGTCTGGGCCTTCCTCGGCGACGGGGAGATGGACGAGCCGGAGTCCATGGGCGCGCTCACCATGCCGGTGCGCGAGGGGCTCGACAATCTCATCTTCGTCATCAACTGCAATCTGCAGCGCCTCGACGGGCCGGTGCGCGGCAACGGCAAGATCATCCAGGAGCTGGAGGCCGCCTTCCTCGGCGCCGGCTGGAACGTCATCAAGGTGTTGTGGGGCTCACGTTGGGATCCGCTCCTCGCGAGCGACACGCACGGGCTGCTGCGGCGCGTGATGGAGGAATGCGTCGACGGCGAGTACCAGAACTTCAAGGCCAAGGGCGGCGCCTACACCCGCGAGCACTTCTTCGGGAAATACCCGGAG
>JAGWPE010000023.1 GCA_028870635.1 Gammaproteobacteria bacterium
CTCTACGGCTCGTCGGGACACTTTCCGGCCTCGTCGTACAACAGCACCGACTACTTCGTCGACGTCTCATTCGCCAACACCGCGATGATCGCGAAGCTGAGCGGCGACGGCCAGGTCGGCGCGGCGGGCGCGGCGCTTCCCACGCCGCTCGTGGTGCAGCTGCGGGACAGCCAGAACAATCTGGCCTCCGGCGTCACGGTCAACTTCAGCGTGACGGCGGGCGGCGGCTCGGTCACTCCCGCCAGCACGCTCACCGATTCCAGCGGGAAGGCCAGTGCCACGGTCACCCTCGGGCCGGCCCCCGGCGCGAATACGGTTCAGGCGAGCGCGACCGGCTATGGCGCGGCGACCTTCACCGAAACGGCGGTACAGGGGGTGTTGTTCACCAGCCAGACACCGGCGGCAGTCAACCTCACCGACGGCCATGGCTACGAGCTCGGCATGAAATTCCAGGCGAGCGCGGCCGGGCAGATCACGGCCATCCACTTCTGGAAGGATACGAAGGAGACGGGAACGCATGTCGGCAACATCTGGTCGGCCAGCGGAACCCTGCTGGCATCGGTCACGTTTACGGGAGAGAGCGCGTCCGGCTGGCAGGCGCAGCAACTGACGAGTCCGCTGACGATTCAGGCGAATATCACTTACGTGGTGTCGGTCAACGTGAACTCGTACTACGTGGCGACGAACGGGGGACTGCAGACTGCGGTGGTGAACAGCCCGCTGAGCTCCGTGGCGGACGGCGCCAATGGCGTCTACGCAGGCACACCGGGTCAATTCCCGACGAGCTCCTACCAGAACTCGAACTACTTCCGGGATATCACCTTCGCGGCGCAGTAGATGCGTGGGCATGCGGGCGGCATTGTGCTACGAGCTCAGCCGGCGGCGATTGGCGCCGCCTGAGCCCGAGACCGTCGTCTACGGCGAGTACCAGGCCTGGAGGGTCCGCTCCCTGTCCGGAAGCTGGCATGCCTTTTCCGATGCCGACGTCGCCGGCAAGGATGTGCTCGACTTCGGGTGCGGTGACGGCGCCCTGAGCTTTCATCTCGCGCAGTCGCGGCACCCGCGGTCGGTTCTCGGGCTGGACCTCTATCCCGAGGCGGTGCGGCGCGCCACCGAGGCGTTATGCGCCAAGTCCTTGCCGGCGCAGACCCGCGTTGAGTTCATGCTCGGATCGGTGGACGGAATCCCCCTGCCCGACGGCTCGATCGATACCATCGTGGCGCTCGACTGCCTCGAGCACGTCATGTCGCCGCTGCGGATATTTCGTGAATGGCACCGCATCCTCAGGCCGGGCGGCAAGTGCCTCATCGAGTGGTTCCCCTACAAGGGCCCCTGGGGTCCGCACATGGAATCGCTGATCCCCATTCCCTGGGCGCATGTCATATTCGGCCAGGAGGCGCTGTTTCGCGCCGCCGAGAGGATCTACGACCTGCCGCAATTCGTGCCGCGGCACTGGGATCTCGATGCGACGGGCGCCAGGAAGCCGAACAAGTGGCGCGCCTGGTCCTCGTTCAAGGAGCAGGGTTACATCAACGAGCTCGATCTGCGCGGGTTTCGCTCGCTCGTGCACGAGGCCGGGCTGCGGATCGAGCGCATGGAGAAGCATTCCTTTGGCGGAGCCCCTCTGCGGCGCAGCCTCGGCCGGATGCTCATGAGCATTCCCGTGGTCGGGGAGTATTTCCTGTCCTTTGCGCTCATCGAGCTGCGAAAGAGTCCCGCTGCACGGGCCGCCCGGGCATGAGGCGGGCCTTCACCGCCTCGTAGGTGCCGTACAGCGCTGCGGCGAAGGCACCTCGCACCACATGGAAGTTGACCACGGGAACCAGACTCGCGCCGAGCTCCCGTTTGTAGTCTCTCTTGCGCCCCTTGCCGGCGAGAAGGTCGAAATACTCGACGCCCTCCCGGCACGCATCCTCCATGGCGTATCCCAGGTGAAGGATTCCCGGCGAGATCCCCCGCGAGCCGCCGTCGAATGCCGATTGCAGGTAGTAGACCGTGCGGCCGATGCGGGCGCCGTACATGATGGAGAGAGGACCCGCGGAGGTGGACAATCGGCTCAGCCTGAGCCGGCCGCCCTTTGCCAACGAGATTGCGGCATCGACCTGAAACCGCCGCGCGGCAGGCGCCTCCTTCGCCTCACCCCATCGCTGCGCCATCATGCGCCAGAGCAGGCCGAGGTATTCCTCGACCTGCGAGCCGTCCGCGTACTCGAGCAGCGGTGCCGATAGCCGGCGCCTGTGGCGCCAGAGCCTCCTGCGCGTGTGACTGTCGAGGCTGCCGACGTACTCATCGAATGCGGCCGGAAGGCGCACGCACCACGCGCTGAGAGGATCCACCTCGCGGACGAACAGCCCATTGCGCGCCAGCTCCCGCGCAAGGCCCGCAGCCGGGCCGTCGCGGCGCACGCAGCAGAGAGCCGTTTCCCGCCAGAACGCCTGACCCAACAGCCATTCCGCGACGCAGCGGGCGACGGCGGATGAGCTTCCCCTGGTGACGATCATGTCGAGATAATCCGAGAATGCTGCCGCACCGAGCCGCCACGCGGTGCCGATCAGCTCCAGGCGGGATGTTGGGCGAATGCCTCGCCCCGCGGCCGCCCGCGAGTAGAAAGGGGCGATTCCGACGAGGATGTCGCCGCGCGTATAGACCGCGACGACCCTGAGGTCGGCCTGGAGAAAATCGCGGTGGTGCACCCACCATTGCCACTGCCACTCCCATGACAGGAACAACGGATCGGCGGCGGAGCTCTCCAGCAACCGGTTCCAGACACCGCGCGCGCACCGGAAATCATCCTCGCTCCAGATGCGCGCGACGAGACGCTCTTCGTTTATTGCTTCGGCCACGGATCGGCGGACGTCCCGGCTGGCCACACACAACGGCTACGCTCCAGCCGGCAGGCCCGCGGGCCCGCCGCTGCAGCCCGGAGCATAATGCAAAATCCGCCGAAAGTGGCCCGCGTAGTCAGGGCAGGTGCCGCACGATGCGCGGCCCGAGCGCGTTGGCGCACCAGAGCGGCATGTGGCGCCAGAGAGCGGCGGCGCCCGCATATTTGGGGTTCGATGGGTTGAGCTTCGGGATCGGCGCTCCCGCCGGCAGCCAGTAGTGCCAGTACAGCTGGCGCGGGCTCGCGCCCCACTGCGCCTTGAAGCGATAGGTTCCGCTGCCGACGCTCGAGCGGCCGAAATCGAACTCCTCTGCGCCCGCCGCACACGCGCGCCGCAGCAGCTCCCAGTACATGCGCATGTTGACTGAGGCCCGCTTGGCCTCGGGGCTGGCGACGGCCCAGGGAACCTCCACGGAATCTCCGTGGCGCACGAGGATCGCGCCCGCGTGGGCGATGCCCCGCATGCGGATGACGAGGATGGAGCTGAAATCCCGCAAGGCGTCGTAGGCGATCTCGAAGAAGCGCCGCGAGTACACCGGCGTTCCGAGCGCGTGCATGGCCGGCGCAAACACACGGTAGAAGTCGGCGATTCGCTCCTCGCCACCCCACAGGAGCTCGAGCCGCTCCCGCTCCCCGCGCCGGATCTGCGAGCGCAGCTTCGCGCCAAGTTGCGCCGCCAGAGCCTGCTCGGTTCGTGGCAGTGACAGCACCATGGAGACCTTGTCCAACCGCTCGGCGAGGGATGGCGCCGGCAACGGCTCGGTGTGACGCAGCTCCAGATGGTCGGCGCGCCGCTCCCGCGCGAGATCACAGGCTCGTGCGGCCAGCGCCGTGGCGACACCGGAGTCGTCGGCGAGAATTCCCCCGTAGGTGACAAATGGCAGGGAGACCAGAAAGCGCCCGAAGAGGACGCTCGACTGCTCCACGAGCGGCAGGACGCCGGCGATGGCA
>JAGWPE010000264.1 GCA_028870635.1 Gammaproteobacteria bacterium
CTCCTGGCTGATGTCCTCGGCCTGGGCGGGGTTGGCCGTCAGGCGGACGGCGGTCGAGAAGACCATATCCTGATAGGCGCGCATGAACGCTGAGAACTCATTCGGGTCGATGGGCCGGGGGCTTGCCAGGTGCACGGGTGTGTCATCGTTTGGGGCAAGAACACGGCGGGCGCCGAAAAGTTACAGCCAGCGGGGGCGCCGCCGCGGTATGAGCCGCGGGACGGCTGGTAAGGCTACCTCAGGGAGCCCACCGGTGCCTTGCGTGGTTCAAGCCGGCCTGCGCGGGAGGCTCTGGGTGGGGTCAGGCGCTCCGGGCCCGCTCTGCGGGCGCCGTCCACGAGGTCGGCGGCCGTCACCCCCAGCCGGGCAGCGGCGCTCAGCACTGCCAGGACGGAAGCCGTGACGATATTCGCATGTACACCCACGCCGCAGCGCGTCCCGGCGACACCGGTGCGGGCGGCCTCCACTATGGCGAGCGCCGAGGCGTCCGCCCCTCTGCCCAGGGAGCGCTCCTCATAGGCATCGATCCGCAGCGGCAATCCAAGCGCGTCCACGGTCGCCGCGATGGGCCCGTTGCCCTTGCCGCGCAGGCGGACCCGCCGGCCGCCGGCCTGGAGCTCGAGCTCGATGCCCTGTGTGGCGCCTGCGACTTCGTACAGATGATGGTCGGCGTAAGCGACATCGGAAGCCAGGCACAGGTATGTGGGCTGAAACAGCGACCAGAGCTCGGACGAGGCTATCTCGCTCTCCGCGGCATCGGCGTGCGCCTGCACCACCGCGCTGAACTCGACCTGCATCCGCCGCGGCATGACCACGCCGTGGTCGCGCTCGAGGAGTTGCACGGAAAGCGTGACGTATTCACGGCCATGGAGGCGGCGGTGCATCCACTCGATCTGGTCCGCGTGCGGGCGTTGCGAAAAAGCTCAGCGCTCTCGGCCAACATACACCATGTAGACATCGCTGCGCTCGTAATGGGAGGGAGCCGGGCGCGGCGCATGCGCGAAGCCGGCGGATTCGTAGAGGGTGATCGCGGGAGTGAGCCTGCTGTTGCTCTCGAGAAAGAGCTCGCGCGCGCCGCGGGAGAGGTACTCCGCGACGGCCGCCTCCAGGAGCCTGCGCCCGATGCCGAGCCCCTGGTGGCCCGCGGTGACGGCCATCTTCGAGAGCTCGAAGCGCCCGTCACCCGCAGCGAGGAGCGCGGAAGTGCCGACGATCGCCCCACGGTAGCGGGCGAGGAAAATGGCGCCGCCTTTGCGCAGGATGCGCTGCGGATGCGACAACACCTCCTCGTCGATGGGCTCCACGCGGAAATACCTCTCGAGCCATTCGATGTTGAGCCGCTTGAAGTCGGCGGCGTACCGGCGCTCGAACGGGATGATCTCCACGGTGCCCGCGTCCTCGAGCCGGGCACGGATCCGGGCCGCGAAACCGCGCGCCTCGAGCGCCCGGTCGACGGCCGTCAGATGTTGGGAGAGCGGATGATCGGACTCGAGGTCGGCCGCCGCGGCAACGATGGCTTTCCAGACGGGCTCGAGCCGCTCCATGATGCTGCGTCCATGAGGGGACAGCGAAAGGAGCCTGCGCCTGTCGTCCTTCGGGTCCGGCGATTCCCTCACCATGCGGTGACGCAGGAGCTTGCGGCTCATCTGACTCACCGCCGGATGGGTCTGGCCGAGCCTCGCCGCAAGCTCCGAGATTCCGAGCCGGCCGTGGTCGCGCAGCAGGAAGAGGATGGGGAAGCAGCGCGACGGCAGGTCGACGCCGGCGCCGCGGTACACCTCATCGACGCCGGCGTAGAGAGCCTCGCTCACCTTGCGCAGCCGCGAGCCGAGAAGGAGCGAGCCGTAGTCGTGCAGTGATGTCATGGAGCCCTCCCGCCGATCCGCTCTCCGATCAGGCAGCCTGCCGCGCCTCGGACCGGGCAGGCGGGAGCACCTCGGCGTCGGGGCGCCGAGAAGCTACGCACCAGAAGATCCCGGCGTCGATGCCGGTTCGCTCCGCGATTTCCGCCGAAGCGCGCAGTTGCCGTTCCGTCAACATGGACCCACCCGAAACGATCGCGATATGCAGCGCAGAAAGGGCGGGCAGTTTATCCGTAAGTGCTTACGGATATCAAGGCTGGCGGTCTACAGCCCGCCCGCGACATCGAGCACGGAGGCCGTCACGTAGGAGGCGGCGTCGCTCAGCAGCCACACGATGGCCTCGGCGATCTCCTCCGGCTGGCCCGGCCTACCGAGCGGAGTCGCGCTGCCCAGCTTGTGCGCCCTGTCGGGATCGCCGGTAGTGGCGTGAATCCCGGTTGCGACGAGGCCCGGCCTGATCGAATTGACGCGAACACCCTCGGGCCCGAGCTCCTTGCCGAGGCCAATGGCCAGCGTGTCGAGCGCGGCCTTGGATCCGGCGTAATCGACGTATGTGCCGGGTGAGCCGAACCGCGCCGCGCCGGACGAGACGAGCACGACGGAGCCGCCCTTGCCGCCGCGGCTTCGCGACAGTGCGCGGGCCGCCTCGCGCGCGCACAGATAGGCGCCGAGGACATTGACCTGAAACATATTCTGCAGCCGCTCCCCACTCATATCCGCGAGGCGCATGGCGGGTGCCGTGATGCCGGCATTGATGACGACGCCCTGGAGCGGCCCGAGGTCGGCTTGCGCTTTCGCGAACATCGTCACGACGTCCGCCTCCACGGAGACGTCGCCCCGAATGGTGGTTGCGCGTGCGCCTCGCCTTTGGACCTCCGCGGCAGCCTCCGCCGCAGCGCGGGCGTCATTGCGGTAGTTGATCGCGACGGGCCAGCCGCGGTCCGCCGCGAGAAGGGCAGTGGCGCGCCCGATCCCGCGCGATGCGCCGGTAATCAACACGGTATCCATGCAGCTCACCATGTGCAGGTCGTTGTGATCACGGGAATTCTACCGCCATGCGAGGCGTATTTGCCGGATGCACCGCCTTGGCTCATCATGCGCAGTGGAGCATCAGGGGAGCCCTTCTATGAGCGAGCATCGTGGCAAATGCTTCTGCGGCGCAGTCGAGTTCGCGGTCTCGGGAGAGCCGGTGGCCATGGGCTACTGCCACTGTGAATCATGCCGGCACTGGTCCGCCGGTCCGGTCAACGCCTTCACCTTGTGGAGCCCTGACTCGCTGAAGATCCTCAAGGGCGCCGAGCACATCGGCACGTTCCACAAGACCGCCAACAGCATGCGCAAGTGGTGCACGAAGTGCGGCGGGCACATCTTCACCGATCATCCATCGATGAAGCTCGTCGATGTCTACGCGGCCGTGCTGCCCACTCTCGCGTTCAAGCCCGGCATACACGTCTCTTACGGGGAGAAGGTCGTCAGCATCAAGGACGGTCTGCCCAAGATGAAGGACTTCCCCAAGGAAATGGGAGGGTCCGGAGTCACGCTGCCGGAGTAGGCTCGCCAGCCTTTCAGGCACCGTCCCGCGCGTCTGTTGCCTGCGGCGCATGACACGCCGCAAGCGGCGAACGGCTCGGTATGCAACGAAGCGTCCTATCGCGCCTGATGCTAACGTAAGCTGAGCTATGGAACCGCACCTCATACGCACTCAGGCAAGACGACTCCGCAACCTCACGCCGGGAGCGGCGATCTTGTGCGCAATCGGCATCTGCGCGAGCGCGGTGGCAGGAGCGACGTCGGATACGGCCGTAGCGCCGCAGCAGACCCTGGATGAGGCCTGGTGGACCGGTCCGCTGCTGGCGCCGTCGGCGGCGACGCTGCCGCAAGGCCACTGGCTGGTCGAGCCCTATGTCTACGATCTGATGGCCTACGGCCACTTCGATCAAAACGGATCGCTGCGCAGCACCGGGGCTGCGCACGGCATCGGGTCACAGACTTACATCGAATACGGTGTGGTCGACAGGCTCACGCTCGGCCTCATACCGCGCCTCGGCTTGCACGAATCGAGCGCGGGACAGGACTCCTCCGGCTTCACGGTGGGCGACACCACATTGCAGGGGGCGTTTGGCCTGACGCAATTTCATCAGGGCAGCCGCGTTCCCGCCACTTCGCTCGTGATCGGCGAGACTTTTCCGACTGGAAAGTACGATCGCCTCGGCGGCCCGACCGACGGCGCGCTCGGCAGCGGCGCGTACTCGACCACCGTGTCGCTCTACTCGCAGACCTATTTCTGGATGCCCAACGGCCGCATCCTGCGCACGAGACTCGATTTGTCCTATTCCCTGTCACAGTGGGCCGCGGTGCACGGCGAAAGCGTGTATGGCACCTCCGGCGGCTTCGCCGGACGGGCCCACCCCGGCCCGAGCTTCGTCGGGGATCTGGCGTTCGAGTACAGCGCCACGCAAAGCTGGGTCCTCGCCACGGATTTCTGGTGGCAGCACGACGGCAACACCCGCGTGGAGGGAGGCTACACGCCGGCCATTGCTTCGGCGCAGCCTTCGTACCTGGTGCAGGACTCCGGCTCGGATGACGTGCTCTATCTGGCGCCCGCGGTCGAATACAACTGGAGCGCGACGATGGGCGTGATCGCCGGCGCTCGAATCGCCGCAATGGGACGCAACGTCACCGCCACCGTCACGCCTGTCGCGGCCATCAACATGGTGTTCTGACTTCGCGCCGGATTTCGGCAGCCATTGCCGCCAGCTTGGCGATCGTGTTGAGGTTGCGCGCCGTGCCTGCGCGCAGCAAGGCGACGTACGTCGCCATTTCCTAAGCGCTGTGCAGCCGCGGATGCGACCGCGGTCCAATCAACCTACCCAGGTTCTCGTAGATTGGCATACGGTCAAGCTGCAGGCGAGCGCAAATGCCTGCGCAATTGGTACAATAATTGCGCATTGGGCCTGTAGCACAGCGGTTAGTGCAGGGGACTCATCGGAGAAGGTGCCTGTGCGCGGAAACGCGCACAGTGGACGGGATGAATTCAGGGGAACCTTCGAGCTGCGGATATTGAACAGCTCATGGCAATCCTGAGCCGAGCCGGCGGTACACCGCCGGAAGGTGCAGAGACTACCTGAGGGCTCGAGCGCCCTTAATGACAGGCAGGAGCATCCCGCACCCAAACGGAAGGAGTGAGTCGCTGAGATCGGCGGCGCACCCCCTTCGCGGGTGAAGAGATAGTCCACTCCCGGCGGAAACGTCGGGGCGAAGTGAATCCCTTGGTCGTAGGTTCGAATCCTACCGGGCCCAAACCCAAACCCGACTCGCGGGCGAAGGATCGCCCTCACGAGGACCGGGCCGAGAGGCCATTCGGCGCCGGCGCAGGCACGTTTATCGCTTCACCCGGGGCGCAGGTCGGCGCCGGGCGCTGGGCTTGCAGGACGCGTGATCCGGCGCGGGAGCTTGCCTCCCTCCGGTCGCGCTCATGAACAGGCATGTCATGGCCAGCCGGAAACCCGCCACTTACCGCGTAAAGCGCGATTTCAGCCGCACCGCCGAGCCTTCGGGCAGCGGCGGCGCGGCCCCGTCCGAGCATCTGTGTTTCGTGGTGCAGAAGCATGCCGCGCGGCGGCTGCACTGGCCGAGTGTCGGCGCGGACCCCGGCTGGAAAAGCCGACAGATCACGACTGAAAGGCGTCTGGAATGAACGTCCTCGATATCGCGCATAGATGCGCGCCGGTCACGAGCTGGCGGGACGCGGGCGATCACGAGCACTTCGTGCAGTTCTATGAGCAGGAGTCGGAGCTGTTCCAATCGGTCGGCGAATACATCCAACACGGACTCGATACGGGCGCGGGAGCCCTCGTCATCGCCACGGCGCCGCATCTGGAGGAGCTCGAGCGGCTGCTGCGCGCGCGGGGCAGGGATGTCGCCGCCGCAACGGCGCGGCAGCAGCTCGTACTGCTCGAGGCGTCCGCGACCCTCGCGAGGGTCATGCTTCACGGTGCGCCGCAGTGGGGCCGGTTCCTCGAGGTGCTGGGCGCGGTCATCGCGGGGTTGCGGCGGCGACACCCGCAGGTGATCGCGTTCGGGGAGATGGTCTCCCTCTTGTGGAGCGAGGGGCGCCGGGAGTCCGCCGTGCAGCTCGAGCAGCTGTGGAACGAGCTGGCGCAGCGGGAGCGCTTCTCGCTCTACTGCGCCTATCCGCTGTCGCGACAGGGCGAGGCGGCGGATCACCCGGCCTTCGAGCGCGTCTGCTCGCAGCACGACCGCATCATCCCTGCGGACCGCTACGCCAAGGTCGCTCCGCAGGCGCGGCTCAAGCTGATCGCGCAGCTGCAGCAGAAGGCGCGTGCGCTCGAGTGGGAAGCTCAGCGGCGCAGCATGGTGGAGCGAGCCCTCGCCGAGCGCGACCGCGAGCTCAGGGACTTCCTCGAGAACGCCCTCGAGGGCCTGCTCAAGGTCGGCCCCGACGGTACGGTGTTCTGGATCAACGGCGCCGGGCTCGAGCTGCTGGGTTGCGCCGGTGAGGAGTGCATCGGCCGCTCGATCGAGGACTTTCATGCCGACCCGCGGGATGCCAGGGAATCGCTCGGGCGGTTGCTCGCGGGCCAGACGTTGCGCGATCACGCGACGGTGCTGTGCCGCAGCGACGGATCGAGCCGCCACGTGCGCATCGCCGCGAATGCGCAATGGGATGCCGGCAAGCTGATCCACAGCCGCTGGTTCGTCCGCGATGTCACCCACGAGCGGCTTGCGGAGAGCGCCCGCGCGCATCTGGCCGCCATAGTCGAGTCTTCCGAGGATGCCATCGTGAGCAAGACGCTCGAGGGCGTCATCCGCTCCTGGAACCGGGCCGCGGAGCGGCTGTTCGGCTACGCGGCCGACGAGGCCGTCGGACAGCCCATCACGCTGATCATCCCGCCGGAGCGCGTGCAGGAGGAGCAGGAAATCCTGGCGAGGCTGCGTAGCGGGGAGCGCATCGAGCATTTCGAGACGGTGCGGGTCGCCAGGAGCGGCCGCCGGATCGACGTCGCGCTCACCATCTCTCCCATTCGCAATGCCAGCGGGGCCATCGTCGGCGCCTCGAAGATCGCCAGGGACATCAGCGACAGAAAGGCGTGCGACGAGGCGCAGCAGCGCACCATCGGCGAGCTCAAGCGCGCCGAGGAAGCACTGCGCGAGGCGGACCGGCGCAAGGACGAGTTCCTCGCCGTGTTGGCGCACGAGCTGCGCAATCCGCTGGCGCCGATCCGTTACGCCGTGGCGATGGCGAGAAAGCAGGGCCGGGGCGAGGCCGAGCGGCTCCAGGCGCAGGGCATCATCGAGCGCCAGGTCGAGCACATGGGACGGCTGTTGGATGACCTCCTCGACGTCTCGCGCATCACCCGCGGGACGCTGATCCTGCGGCGCTCCTCTGTCGATCTCGACTCGGTCTTGGCCGCCGCGCAGGAGTCCGCGCGGCCGCTCATCGAGGCCCGCGGACATGAGCTGGTGATGAGACTCCCCGCGGAGCGGATCCGGCTGGTGGCCGACCCCGTGCGGATCGCGCAGGTGCTCGCAAACCTCCTCGTCAATGCGGCGAAGTACACCGACACCGGCGGCCGCATCGAGCTCGAAGCCAGGCGGGACGGCGGCGAGCTGGTGGTGACCGTGCGCGACAACGGCATCGGGATCTCGGCGGAGATGATCCCGAGGGTGTTCACGCTTTTCGCACAGGCGTCGCCGGCGCTGGAGCGCTCCGAAGGCGGCCTCGGCATTGGCCTTGCGCTGGTGCGCGGGTTATTGGAGCTGCATGGCGGCAGCGTGAGCGCGCGCAGCGGCGGTATGGGGCAGGGTAGCGAGTTCGAGGCGCGGCTGCCCATCGGCGATCCGGCGGACGCTGACGCCCGCGGGGAGCGACCCGCGCCGGCCTGTGCGGAGGCGAGGCCACTTCGGCTGCTCGTCGCGGACGACAATCGCGATAGCGCGGCGACCTGCGCCGCTCTCCTGCAGGCCTCCGGCCATGAGGTCACCGTCGCGCATACCGGACGCGAGGCTTTCGATCTGGCCTGCAGGCTCGAGCCCGATGCGCTTCTGCTCGACATCGGGATGCCCGAGCTCAACGGCTATCAGCTGGCGCAGCGCATCCGCGGCACCGGCTGGGGACGCCGGGCCGTGCTGATCGCCATCACCGGCTGGGGCCAGGAGCAGGACAAGCGGCGGGCGCTGGCGGCCGGATTCGACCGGCATCTGACCAAGCCCATCGACCCTGGCCGGCTCGAAGCGCTGTTGCAGTGTGCCGCCGCGGGGCAGCCCCTGAGGCAGGGGTAACCGCCGCGGATCCGGGACGGAGGCTGTGACTGGGCCTGAAAAACTGGCCATCGCTTCGGCCAATGGCGCAAAATCAGCGGCTTGGCCAAGCGACCGGGCATGCGAGCCCGTCGGTAACGAAAAATCAGCTGAGGAATGACATGGCTACCAAGCTCGAGAAGACCCTGAAGCGCGAGATCGACGTGGACGGCAAGGCCTACATGCTGGCCATCTCCCCCGAGGGTCTGAAGCTCACCGAGAAGGGCAGGCGCAAGGGGCAGGAGCTCAGCTGGAAAGGCTTGCTCAACGGCCAGGCCGCCGCGCCGACGGCGCTGGCTGCCGGAATGGAGAGCGAGGCGTCGGCGGAAGAGTAGCGCGCTATCGTAGACAGCCGGTCAGGGGCGCTCGCGCCTTGATGGTTTTCATGCAGACCGTCGTCTCGAGCTTCTGCACGCCAGGCATGCGCCGGATCTCCATCCGCAGCAGCTGATCGAGCTGTGCGACCTCACCGACCAGCACGTGCATCAGGTAATCCGCCTGGCCGGCCGTCGTGAAGCACTGCAGCACGGCCGGGTGGCCCGCGGCGGCGGATTCGAACTCGGCATGCCGGGCGGCGTTGATAGTCACGTGCACGAACGCGTGGACCCGCAGGCCGAGGCTCTCGGCGTCGAGCTCCGCACGGTAGCCGCGGATCAATCCGCGCCGCTCGAGCTCCCTCACCCGCTGCCAACAGGGGGTCTTGGAGAGACCCACCTGCTGTCCGAGCTCCGCGAACGAGATACGCGCGTCGTCCTCGAGCAGGCGGACGATGTCGCGATCGATTTTGTCCAGCGGCTGTTGCATGCGCGCTCGTTCTGGAACGGAGCCCTTGCCCAGGCCAGTGTTCTACCCGCTGCGGCTGGAATAGTCCACTATCGAAGAGCCACGGCGACTACAATCCCTGCAACATGGCTGCGGACGATCGGCAATGAGTAAAGGGCGCGCCAGCGAAGAGACTCTGCGCGAGTTGCTTGCGCGTGTGCGTGAGCGGCTCAGCCGGGCAAAATCCGTGGACCCGGACTCCCGGAAGGTTCTTGCCAGTGTGGTGCACGACATCGACCACGCGCTCGGCAAAGAGGGCGCTCCCGGCGCCGCCGGCGCGGCGGGCTCGCACGCGCCCAGGCTCGAGTCGCTGGCGGTGCGCTTCGAGGCGGATCACCCCGGGCTGGCCGAGGTGATCCGCGAAGTCATCGATACCCTCGTCAGAGGGGGGATATAGGTCAATTGGCGCAAAGTCGCCTGCGGCGCTTTGCGCGGCCAGCCCAATTACAGGGTTCGACCTCGCGGCCCAGGGACGGCCCTGGGCCGCTCGTTGACTTGCTGTCGCACGGACTCCGTAGACACCTCAATCCTCCATGAGAAAGCTGCGCA
>JAGWPE010000024.1 GCA_028870635.1 Gammaproteobacteria bacterium
CAGGTCCGCGATCACGCGACTGTCGGTCTTCAGGCGCCTGAGGATATAGGGCTGCACCAGCCTGCGCAGCGGCGCGTACGCCTGCTGCCCTGGGTCTTGGGTGAGCCGCTTGGCAGCGCCGGCGAAGGCGCGCGCGTCCCCGAGAAGCCCCGGGTTGAGGAAATCGAACAGCGACCAGAGGTCCGACAGCCGGTTCTCGATCGGCGTCCCGGTGAGAACGATCCGGCCCGCGGCACTGAGCTGCTTCACCGCCCGCGACTGCTGCGCCCCTGCGTTCTTGATGGCCTGCGCCTCATCGAGCACCACCAGCCGCCAGGTCCTCCCCCGCAGCGCCGCCGAGCGCGCCACCAAGCCGTAGGTCGTCAGGACCAGGTCCATACCGCGCAAGGCAACCTCGAGCTCGCCCGGCTCACTCAGATCCGCCGCCGTCTCGGAGGGGTGCGCCACGAACGCTTTGAGACCCGGCGCGAATCGCTCGATCTCAGCCTTCCAATTGGCGAGCAGCGAGGCCGGGGCGACGATGAGACTCGGGGGCGGCGGCTTGCTCGACTGCCGTGGGGCGCGATGCGCACCGGCAGAGCTCGCGCTGCTGCCAGTCGACCCGGTGCGCAGGTGCAGCAGCAGAGCAATCACCTGCAGCGTCTTGCCGAGTCCCATGTCATCGGCGAGACAGGCGCCGAGGCCCAGCCCCGTGAGCAGGGCCAGCCACTTGGCGCCAGTCACCTGATAGGGCCGCAAGGTGGCCTGCAGGCCCGGGACGGATAGGTCGCGCTCCCCCTCCGGATTTCGCAGGCGGGAGAGCAGCCCCAGCAGCCCGTCGCCGGCCTCGATGCCGCTCCACACCCGCAACGGCTCCGGCAGCTCCTCGACCGTCCGGCCGCTGTCTGCCGCGCCGGCGAGGAGGCGCATGCCCTCGTAGAACGAGAGACCTCCGGCGCGGGCGTCCCGCTCGATGCGATTCCAGTGCGCGAGCGCCGCGGCCAGCTTCTCGCCGTCCGCCTCGACCCATTGGCCTCGCAGGCGGACGAGGCCACCTGTTGCCGACAGCAGCTCCTGCCGCTCAGCGTCTGTCAGAGGCTCACCGTCCAGCGTCATGCCGACGGAAAAGTCGAGCAGCGCGTCTGCACCGAGCGATACCGCTGTGGTGCCGACATGCACGCTGACCTGCGGCCGCTTGGGGCGCTCGGGCTTCCACCAGTCCGGGATCCGCACCACCAGGCCGCTCTCCTCGAGCGCGGGAATATCGCGCAGGAAGCGATGCGCTTCCGCGGGTGTCCATGCGAGCGGCTGATAGATGTCCCCGCTCTCGCTGAGCTCCTGCAGCCACGGCAGGCGCTGCGATGCATCGCGGACCGGAGTCAGCAAGGCGGCCAATCGTTTGCGATGTGCGGCACCGGCGTATTCCTGCAGGGCGCGTGCGAGAGGAAGGTGCCGCGGCTCGCCGCGTTCCGAGACGCTGCCTGCGTAGGTGGCGAGAAACGCAAACGGGTACTCCTCGTCGCGCTTGTTCTCGGCGAGGTGGAGGGTCACCCGCCCGATGAGGCGCCAGATCGGATTCTTCTCGTGCAGCCAGGCCCGCAGACTCTTCTTCGATGCGCCCGCCTCGCTGCGAACGCAGGCGTCCAGATCGAGCCAGGCGGCACGCAGTGTCTCGGAATCGAGGTATTCGAGCCCCTTGAGCGGAGGCGCCTCGAGCGCCAGAGCGGCGAGCTCATCGTCGGCGGGCGGCGCCACGCACTGCGATTGCGGCAGGGACTGCACCTCTCCGAGATGGCAGAGCTCGGCCACGTAGCATTGCGCAAAACCGCGTGCGAACGCGAGGCCTGGTGGTAAGGAGGACCTGACCTCTTCGGTCGCGAGGTGCAGCAGGCCTGCTCCCTGGCCGTCGCAGAAGGCGCGCTCGACCCTATTCGCCGTGGCTGGCGCGAGCGACGCAACGCTTCCCGCCTCGATCGATTCGACACGGAGATGGCGCTGGGCTGTGATGTAGAGCTCGAGGCTGAGTGGCATGATAGATCGCGCGGCGCGACGATAACATCAGGCTCATCTCGGTCCGGCGCTCCCGCGATGAGGAGGTGAACGCATATGAAAGCGACGAAATTTGATCAGAAATTCGACGCTGGCGAAAGCGTCATGGAGCATCTCGACCTGACGAAGGCCCGTCGGGCGAATGTCGAAATCAAGCGCGTAAACGTGGACTTCCCGGAATGGATGGTCCACTCGATCGACCGGCACGCTCGCCGGCTGGGAATCACTCGCCAGTCTCTCATCAAAATCTGGCTAGCCGAGAGGCTCGAGCCGCGCTGAGCGATCAATGCGGATGCCGAGCGGCTATAGCTGTCGCGCCAGAACGCATCGGCAAGTGGTGACTGGTCACTCCGCGACTTGCCGCACGGACAGCAGGGAGCTCACGCAGGCCAGCAAATCGTCGTACACGGCGTCGGCTCGCGCCACAGCCTCATCGGGGAGCGCATACCCCGTCCGCACCAGGAAGCACCTTCCGACCCCCGCCGTGCGGCCTGCCTCGACGTCCGAGAGCCTGTCGCCCACCAGGAAGGACGCCGCAGGATCGATATCGAGTGCGGCGATGGCGCGCTGCAGCATCCCGGGCTTGGGCTTGCGGCAATCGCAATCGAGACGATAGCGCTCCACGGGCGCATCGGGCAGGTGCGGGCAATATTCCACCGCGTCGAGGTTGATGCCGGCGGCCCGCAGGCGCTCGCGCAAGTGCGCGGTCAGATGCAGATAGTCCGCCTCCGAGTAGAGACCGCGCGCGATGCCCGACTGGTTGGTGATGACCACCAGCAGATATCCGGCTGTCTGCAAGGCCCGAAGCGCCTCGATGGCACCCGGCAGCAGCACCAGGTCTTCGACGCGGTGGACGAAGGCGCGCTCCTCGTTGAGCACCCCATCGCGGTCGATGAACGCCGCCTTGCGACTCATGAGTCACCGCGGACGCGAGCCCGCGACTCGGTCAAACCGGCAATAAAGCGCATTCGTACACCCAAAATCGTGATTCTAGCGGGAGCGCTGCCGCTTTGGAGCGGAGCCGCGTGTCCTGTCCTTTCTGCGATTTTGCAGCACGGTTCGCCGCCGGGGTATTCTTGTCGCGGAGCCGCTGATGCCAACTCTGCTACAGGAAATGCACGAACAGCGCGCCCGCGTCCGCGAGGCTGCCCGGGGGGCGGCTTACCGCGAGCTTCGCGAGGCTCTCCGCAGTTTGCTGCCGCCGGGTACTGCGGTCTGGGTATTCGGGTCGGTGCTCGAGCCCGGCCGATTTCGCGAGCACTCGGATGTGGACATCGCCCTCGAATCGCTGCCGCAGGGCCGCTCCGAGGCGTGGCTGCAGAGCGAGCTGGAGTTGCGCCTTCGGCGCGGCGTGGATGTCCTCAATCTGAATGAGACCACGCTACGGTCCAAGATCCAGAGCACTGGCGAGCGATGGACGCTGTAGGACTCGGCATTCTGGAGCGGGAGCTGGCTGCCGATCGGCGCGTTTTGGCCGATGCCGCGGGCAAGGCGGCGCAGCGGATCGGCGATACACACGACGGACATCTCGAGGCGTGCGCTTACGAGCTTGCCCGGTTCTACACAGTCCTCGAACGGATGCTCGAAGGCATTTGCGAGGCTTTCGAGAACCATTTCGAGCGCGATGGCGATTGGCACGAGAGGCTCCTCACCCGCCTCTCACTCACGCTTCCCGGGCTGCGCCCGGCGTTCCTGCCAGAGACTTCCGTCGAGAAGCTGCGCGAGCTC
>JAGWPE010000265.1 GCA_028870635.1 Gammaproteobacteria bacterium
CCGCTGAGCACGCTGCTTGCGGCCGGAGCCCGGACGGAGCTCACGGATCGGACCGGCCGCACTGCACTCTGGTACGCCGCACAGGCCGGGGAGCTGGCGGCGCTGCGCCTGCTGGTCCAACACGGCGCACGAGCCGACGCCGCCGACGTGACGGGGCTGACTCCTCTGGCAGCCGCATGCCTCTCCGGGAAGATCGAAACGGTTACCTGGCTCGCTGCCCATGGCGCTCGGATCGACTCGCGCACGCGTTCGGGCGATACGCCGCTGCTGCTTGCCGCCAGCATGGTCCACACGGATGTCGTCGAAAAGTTGCTAGCGCTGCATGCAGACAAGGACGCGCGCAACGCGTTGGGAGATACCGCGCTGATCATCGCCAGCCGCAATGGCCAGTTGGCGCTCGTGCGCCAACTGCTGGCCGCGGGCGCCGCCACGGACCTGCGCGACCGGGACCGATTCACGGCTGCGGACGTGGCCGCCGCTCGCTCATTCAGCGATATCGTCGCCCAGCTGCACGGGGGCTGATGCCGGAGCTCCAGGGAAGCCGCGCCGCCGCGCCGGATCTCGGGCTTCCTCAGGTGCGGACCCGGACAGTTCCATCGCCGTGCGCAGCGGCGATGAACTCCGGCAGCTCCTCTGCCCAACGGGAGAAGGACCGCAATTGCGGGTAGACCGCATTTTCGAGGATCCCCGGCAAGGTGCGCTCGGTGAAGCGCCAGGCGACGGCCGTCGTGACTTCCGGGGCCCCGATCTGTCGACTCCCCGGCGGATGCTTGCCGAGGTCCGCCTCGAGCTCAGCGAACGCCGCGTGCATCTGGCCGAGAACCCGAGCTGCCCAAGGCTCGTGCCGTTTCTCCGGCGGACGGAGATTCTCATAGACGAGCTGCACACTCTTCTCGCAGGCGGCGAGCGCCAGGCCGACCGTACGCAAAGCGGCCCGCCGCTCAGCGAGCGGGCGCGGCATCAGTGACTTGGGAGCCGCCAGGGCCTCGGCGTAATCCAGGATGAGGGTGGAATCCATCAGTACCGTGCCGTCGTCGCAGATGAGTGTCGGTGCCTTCACGACCGGATTGATGGCGCGGAACTGATCGAAGGTCCGGAATACGGAGAGCGAGCGGTGCTCGAAAGGTAACCCGAGCAGTTGCAGCGAGATCGCCACGCGGCGGACGTAGGGCGAATCCAGCATTCCGATGAGTTGCATGGGGGCTCCCGGAGTCGAGGCTTCGGCTGCCAATCGGCGCCGGCAGTGGTCTTGCGCGCCGATGACGGTATGCTGTCACAGACAGCGGGAGATCTCCATATGCTGAAGACGCCCAATCCGCGCCCGACGATCGCATGAAGGGCTCTTCGCTCTGCTTCCCGGCAGTCATCAAGATGAGGGGGATCAACCCTTATGTTCACGTCAGTGCGCTACGCGCCGGCCAGCTCCGCGGGAATTGGCGCAAGCCCATGCCCGTACTGCTCCGCATCAACGGCCATCCGGCAGCGAAGCCTTGGCGCATCAACATGATGCCCGCGGGCGACGGCAGCTTCTACCTGTACCTCCATGGTTCGGTGCGAGAAGCATCCGGGGCGTGCGTCGGGGATCGGGTCGCGGTGGAACTCCAATTTGACCGTGCCTACCGAAACGGTCCGCTGCACCCGATGCCCCGCTGGTTCGGTGCAGCGCTGAGAACAGATTCGCGGGCGAAGCTGAGTTGGAGCCGGCTGAGCCCCAGCCGCAGGAAGGAGATCCTCAGGTATTTCTCGGGTCTGAAGTCAGACGAAGCCAGACGGCGGAACCTGGCACGTGCGATGCTCGTGCTGTCGGGAGCACCTGGCCGCTTCATGGCACGGAGTTGGAGCGGGGGCAAATAGCGGCGAGGGCTTGCAGCGCGCCCGTCATGGCCGTTGCGCCGGCATTCATCAAGCCCTCGAGAATGGGCGCCGCGCCGTCTGGTAGGAAGTCGGCCGTCCACTCGATGCGCGAGCCCCCGGCCGCGCGGGCGTGGACTTGTACGCATCCGTTGTAGTGAGTGAAGGGAAGCTCCGCCGCCTTCGCGGTCCAGACCAGCCTGCGGAGCGGGTCGGAACAGCTCACGATCGGCTCCTCGACCGTGCGTCCGTTCGAGAAGGTCACGCGGCGACCGCCGGGCACGAGCATCGTATCCACCACGAAGCCAGGCACCAGACGCGTATGCAGTGCGCCGATGTCGCGGATCGCGTCCCACACCGCATCCGGGGCCGCATCCGTCAACACTTCTTTGGTCATCGAACCCATTTTTGATTTCCTCCGCCATCCGCCATCCGCCATCCGCCATCAGGGTAGAGCCGGATGGCCGCGCGGCTCTTGGGAGAAATTGCTAACCTGGAGGCGTCCCTCGAGAGGAATGCGCATGACCGGGGAAAGCAGCGTGGCGCGTACCGTCGGGCCTTCGCGCCTGGCCGGGGTCGATGTGCTTCGCGGGATCAGCGTGCTGCTGGTCGTGCTGCACCACATCAATTTGCGCTTCCTGCTGAATCATCTGCCGGTGCGGGACGCCCTGCCCGCGCCACTCGCGCAAGTGCTCTTCTGGTCGGGCTATTACGCCGTCGTGGCGTTCTTTGTGATCTCGGGGTTTCTGATCACCGGCCTCTCTCTGCGCCGGTGGGGCAGCCTGGGCGGCGTGCGCATCGGCAGCTTCTATCGCATGCGATTGGCGCGGATTGCGCCTTGTCTGCTGCTCCTGCTGCTCATTCTGAGCTCGCTGCACCTCGCCGGGTTGCAGGATTTCGCGATTCGTCCCGAGCGCTCCTCCCTCGGCCGCGCCCTGGTGGCCGCCCTCACATTTCATCTGAATTGGCTGGAGGGACATCACGGCTATCTTCCGCCCGGGTGGGACGTGCTGTGGTCGTTGTCCGTCGAGGAGACCTTTTACGTGGTGTTTCCGCTGGCCGCAGTGCTATTGGGCAGCGAGCGATCTTTGCTGCTGGTGCTCGCAGCGTTGGTGATCATCGGGCCCGTCAGCCGTACTCTCATCGGCGATGCGGACCCGTGGCGGGAATACGCGTACCTCTCGTGCACGGACGCGATTGCGTTCGGGTGTATCGCGGCCCTGGCGGCTCATCGCCGCCTACTGGGCCCGGGTAGTTTGCGCGTCGCCTTGGCGACCGGGTCGTTGATCAGCGTGCTCACGATAGTGCTGTGCAACGAGGACGCACACACGGGTCTCGCACGCCTGGGGCTCGACGTCACCGCCCTGGAGCTTGGAATCGCGCTGATGGTCGTCGCGTTCGGCAGCGGTGTGGGAAACGCGGCAATGGCAAAGGGTACACGCTGGCTGCGCGTGATCGGCCGCTGCAGCTACGAGATCTACCTGTTCCACATGCTGATCGTCCTCAGCCTGATCGCGGTCCTGCGGCGGATACATCCGGCGCGCGGCGCGCTCCCGCTGTGGTACGCAGCCATGCTCGGCGGCAGCCTTCTGCTCGGCTGTCTCATTGCCTGGAGCTATTCGGAGCCGCTCAACCGGCGAATCAGGACGGCAAGCGGTCTCGTCCTTGGCGATAGTCGGGTGCAAGCCTCCGAGTTGACGGCCGACTGATGGCAGGCATACCTTTCCGCATTCCTTGGAGCCCTTTGTGACTGCAGGCACGACAGCCGCTGAATACAGCAACGAGCCGGTGAAATATCCGAGCCTCGAGGTCATCGATCTGCCGCGGGAAGCGGCGGCGGTGACGGAGGATTACCGCAATCAAGTGCTCAATAGGGTCAACGACAGCTGCCTGCGTCTCTCCGTCTTCCAGGGGAAGTACCGCTGGCACGTCCACCCCGCCTCCGATGAGCTCTTCGTGGTTCTCGAGGGAGCCATCATCATCGAGCTCAAGGATGGCTCTTCCATTCGCATCGGCCCCCTTCAGGCCGCAACCGTCCCCGCGGGCATCGTCCACCGCACGATCGGCGTGGGCCGTACCGTAAACCTGTGCTTCGAGAAAGCTCAGGCTGAGACCGTGTTTCTGGACCCGTAGAGCCGGGCATCCAGCCCAAGCACCTCGAGGCAACGTCATGACGCTCATCGCCGCCGACGATCGCAACGCGGATCAGGTCGCATACTGGAATGGCCCCAGTGGGGAGCGCTGGCGGGCCCGGCAGCAGGACCAGGACATCCTGCTGGCACCGGTCGCGGATTTGCTGCTGCAACGAGCAGCACCATCGGCCGGCGAAGCGGTGCTCGATGTCGGCTGCGGGTGCGGCTTCACGAGCATCGAGCTGGCCCGGCGCGTCATGCCCGGCGGGCGCGTGCTCGGCGTCGACATCTCCGCGCCGATGCTGCAGCGCGCGCGGGAGCGTACGCCCGCGGGGCTGCCCGTCGATTTCATCATGGCGGATGCGACCGCCTACGGTTTCGAGCCAGGCGCTGCCGACCTCCTCTTCTCGCGCTTCGGTGTGATGTTCTTCGCCGAGCCGCAGAGATCATTTACCAACATGCGGCGCGGACTGCGCAGTGGAGCGCGGCTGGCCTTCGCGTGCTGGCGCGAGCCGAAGAAGAACCCGTGGTTGCTGGTGCCGTTCGAGGAGGTATGTCGACACGTGCCGCGGCCGCCCGCAACCGCACCGGAAGAGCCAGGACCGTTCGCCTTCGCGGATGAGCGCCGCGTGCGCGACATCCTGGGCGGAGCGGGCTTCCGCGAAATCAGGCTGGAGGCTGTCGAGCTGTCGCTCGACATCGGCCTCGGCCGTGGGCTGGAATCGGCCGTGGACGCGGCCGCCGCAATCGGGCCCGCGAGTCGTGCGCTGGAGGGACAGCCGCCGGACGTGCGGGCCGCCGCGGTTGATTCCATTCGCGCGGCGTTGAGGCGCTACCAGGCAGGCAGCGTCGTTGCGCTCCCTGGCGAGATCTGGATCGTCAGCGCGACGAATCCCTGAGCGCCGCCCCCATCCGTCCCGGACCGCGCAGCCGATCGCGGTCAACGCCGGCTCGCTCTTCTCCTGATCCGGCCGCTGGCGCACCTGGTGTTTTGCGGACTCGGCCAGCAGCTCGAGGAGATACTGCTGCCACACCGCGGCATGGGTGTGCGTGCCGTGGCCATAGGTGCTCATCGATGCGGGCACCAGAACGTACCGGCCGTGCGGTATCCGACGGACGAGCTGTTGGGCGATGTCGCTCAGCTCCGGCGGGTTGATGAAATCATCTCCCGAGTCGATCCACATGACCTGCGCGGTGATCGAGCCCAGGCGCGGCTCCGGGTTGTAATCGCGCGAAGAATCGAACTGATAGATGAAATCGTCGGCATCGATGTGCGCGACGATCCTGTCCACCGTCTGGTCGAGGTAAGTCTCTGCCTGCCTGCGGGTGGGCAGGTCCTTCTGCATCTGCTGCGGCGCGGACCCTGCGATGACGAGCATGTCCGCTGCGCCCTTCAGGCCCTCGATCGGCTCATGCGTGTAGTTACCGTGATCCCACCTGGGGTCGTCACGGATCGACTGAATGGCCATGTACCGCCAGATGCGGTTGCGGCCGGCGATCTCCATGGGCATGCATGCCAGGGGCATGAGCGCGTCGACGAACTCGGGATACATCTCCCCCCAGACGAAGGACTGCATGCATCCCATCGACGTTCCGAGCACGAGGCGCAAATGATCGACGTGCAGTCCCTCGAGCAGGACCGTGTGCGTCGCGCGGACCATGTCATCGTACGTGTAGCGGGGAAACTTCATCCGCAGTCCGTCGGAAGGCTTGCTGGACTCCCCATGCCCGATCTCATCCGGCAGGATGATGAAGTACCGTCTGATGTCCAGGGGTTGCCCGGGCCCGAACAGCACGTCGGAAAATACCGGGTTGAGCAGCGAGTGCGCATCCCCGCCGGTGCCATGGATCAACAGGACGGCATTGACGGTGTGTCCGGCCGCGTCGCGCCGAGGCTTTCCGAGCGTCACGTAATGAAGCCGCAGATCCGCCAGCGTCTCGCCCGTACCGAAGCGGAAGTTGTGGATGTGGTAGACGCCGTTGCGGATGGGCCAGTGCGTCGGCGGATACTGGGGCTTCGGAACCTGCGCGCAGGCAATGCCGATCGAGGCGGCGAGGAGCACGGCAATGGAACGCAACATGAGCTCTCCCCGGTCCGAATTCAAACACTCTCGCGAACCACGACCGCCTCTGCCGGCCGCCGGCTGATGCGGCGGGCGAGGCCGTGTCCGAGTCCCATGGCAATGAGCCCGACGAGCAGATGCGCCGCCTGGATCACCCAGTGATCGGAGCCGGACAGCAGGCTCACCTGCATCACGCCGAGCGCCGGGACGATGAGGCCCCACAGAAGAACGACGACGGCGAATCCGCGAGTGTCGCTCCGCAGAAGCCCGACGGCGGCGAGAGCCCAAAGAGATATGACGAAGAGCCCGCCGAGCGTCATGTGAAGCTGCAGCAGGGACAGGGCGTGACCGGTCCAGAAGAGAATCCCCAGCACCAGCAGAGCAATGCCGAAGAGACTGATGAGTGAGCGCGCGATGAGAACGACGTACTTCACGGCTGCCTCGCGTCGGGCGGTAGCGGCCGGGATATTCGGCCGATCGTCGCCCTTGGTTCTTAGTTGGCGGACAGTATATCCAAAATGAGGGCTGCGGCCCGGCAGGTGTACCATGCCGCGCATGAAGGCCGCGGGAAACGAGCGCCTGACAATCGGTGTCGGTGCGAGCCACAGCGTCTGCGGGCTCTTCGACCGGCCGGCCGCGGCGCGAGCCGTGCTCGTCCTGGCGCATGGAGCCGGTGCGGGGATGCAGCATCCCTCCATGCAAGCCGCGGCAATGGGGCTCGCGGAGCGCGGCATCGCCACTTTGCGCTATCAATTCCCCTATATGGAGCGAAAAAGCCGGCGGCCGGATCCGCCCGCGCTCTGCCACGAGACGGTTCGCGCCGCTGTCGCCGCAGCAGCGCGGCTGGCGCCGGATCTGCCGCTCGTGGCCGGCGGGCGCTCTTTCGGCGGGCGCATGACTTCGCAGGCGCAGGCATTGTCGCCGCTGGCAGGTGTCCGCGGACTCGTGTTCCTGGCATTCCCGCTGCACCCCGCCGGCCGGTCCGGCACGGACCGCGCCGCGCACCTGCAGGAAATCGGCATCCCCATGCTTTTCATTCAGGGAAGCCGCGACGAGCTCGCGGACCTCAGCCTGCTGAGGCCGGTCATCGAGCGCCTGGGTTCCCGCGGCACCTTGCACGTGCTGGAGGATGCCGATCATTCCTTTCATGTTCCCGCTCGAGGCGGACGCAAGGACTCCCAGGTGCGAGAGGACGCCCTGGATGCCGTTTGCTCATGGCTGGAACGTCTCGAAGGCGCCCAACCGAGCTGAGCGGTCGGCGTACCGCGATTCCTGGCGGGGGCGATGCTTGCTACATTCTGCTGCGCCCGCGTATCGAGCGCGGCGTGCCCTCCATAACAGGGTCGAAAGCCATGCGAAGTGCAGACACGCTTCACGGGTTGCTGCGGCCTGCGGCAGCCGCGGCCGCCTTTCTGTTGTTGCCAAACCCGCCTGCCGCCCAAGCGCAAAGCGCTCCTGCCAGCCGCACGGGAAGCCCCGTTTCTGCGTGTGCCAACGACGCGGGTCTCAAGCTTCCGGCCGGCTTCTGTGCCAGTATTTTCGCGGACAACCTTGGTCACGTCCGCCACATGGTGGTGGCGCCGGACGGCGTGCTCTACGCGAACACCTGGAGCGGCCGGTACTACGCAAACTCTCCGCCGCCGCCCGGCGGCTTCCTGATCGCTCTGCAGGATACGACAGGCCGAGGCAGGGCCAATGTCATCCGGCGATTCGGTGCAACACCCGCCACCGGCGGACACGGCGGTACCGGCATCGGACTGTACGACGGCTATCTCTACGCCGAGCTGAATGACCGGATCGTCCGCTACCGCATGTCGCAGGGCTCGATCGTCCCCACCGGGCGCGCGCAGACCGTCGTCTCCGGGCTGCCGCTCACCGGCGATCACCCGATGCATCCGTTTGCGATCGACGCC
>JAGWPE010000266.1 GCA_028870635.1 Gammaproteobacteria bacterium
ACGAACGCGCCGTAGTCGGTCAGGTTCTTGACCGAGCCGTGCACGACCGAGCCTTCCTGCAGGTTCTCGAGCAGCGCGCTGCGCTCCGCGGAGAACTCCTGCTCCACCACCGCGCGGCGCGATACCACCACGTTGTTGCGCTTCTGGTCGAGCTTGATGACTTTGAACTCGAGCGGCTTGCCCTCGAGATAGGAGGTGTCGCGCACCGGCCGCACATCGACGAGCGATCCCGGGAGGAACGCCCGCACGTTGTCGATCTCCACCGTGAAGCCGCCCTTGACGCGGCCGGTGATGACGCCGGTGACGATCTCCGACTTGTTGAATGCCTCCTCGAGCCGGGTCCAGGTGCGGGCGCGCTTCGCCTTCTCCCGCGAGAGGCGCGTCTCGCCGGTGCCGTCCTCGACCGAGTCGAGGGCGACCTCCACCTGATCGCCGGATCTGACCTCGACCTCCCCGCGCTCGTTCTTGAACTGCTCGAGGGGGATTACGGCCTCGGACTTCAGGCCCACGTTCACCACCACGACATCGGGGGTGACGTCGACCACCAGTCCGGTGAGGATCATCCCCGGACGGATGCGTTGATTGGCGAGACTCTGCTCGAAAAGCTGCGCAAAACTTTCTGTCATATTCTCTGTCGAAAATACTGGCGCCACTGCTCCCTTGCGGCCCAGGCAGATGCAGACACGGCACGCGCCTCTTGCGCGCACCGACCCGAAAAAACTCTCAGCGAGATCGTGTCAGGCTCGTGGCGGCCACAGCGACCGCCGGGCTCCGAGCTCCAGCACGCGGCCAACGACCTCCTCGATGGAAAGACCCGTCGAGTCGATCACCTCCGCGTCGGGGGCGGGAATCAGAGGGGCCACCGCCCGCGTCGAATCCCTCGCGTCCCGCTCGGTGATCTCGCGCGAAAGGGCGGAAAGGCTAACACCGGAACCCTTGTCGTTCAACTGCTTATAGCGCCGCAGCGCCCGCTCCCCGGGGCTGGCCGTGAGGTAGATCTTGAGCCGGGCCCCCGGGAAGACAACGGTGCCCATGTCGCGGCCGTCGGCCACCAGCCCCGGGGGGCGGGCAAAGGCCCTTTGGCGCTGCAGAAGAGCCGTGCGGACCGCGGGCCAGGCCGCGACCCGAGAGGCCCCCTGGCCGGCCGTCTCCGTGCGGATGGCCTGGGTGACGCCCTGGCCGTCCAGCATCACCTGCTCGCTGCCGTCCGGGCCGACCCCGAAGACCACGTGCATCCGGCTGGCGAGCCGCGCGTGGCCCTCGATATCGCCTGGATCGAGCCCCTGGCGGATACCCGCATGGGCCACCAGCCGGTAAAGGGCACCGCTGTCCAGGAGGTGCCAGCCCGCACGCTGTGCCACGGCCCGGCTGATCGTGCCTTTGCCCGAGCCGCTCGGCCCGTCGATGGTGACGACAGGCGCCGCGTCGGTCATGCAGACTCAATCTGCAGGCCCGCCGAGCGCGCGATCTCGAGGAACCCCGGAAAGGAGGTCGCGACATTCGCGACATCGCGGATCTCGATGGTGCCGCTCGCCGCGAGGCCCGCCACGGCAAAGGCCATGGCGATGCGGTGGTCGCCGTGACTCTCGATGGTGCCGCCCCCGAGCGCAGCGCCGCCCCGGATCCACAGGCCATCCTCGAGCAGCTGGTTCTCGACCCCGAGCACACTGAGGCCCTGCGCCATGGCCGCCAGGCGGTCGCTCTCCTTGACGCGCAGCTCCAGGGCCCCGCGCACCAGCGTCTCTCCTTCCGCCACGGCGGCCGCGATGAAGAACGCCGGAAACTCGTCGATGGACAGAGGCACGAGGGACTCCGGCACCCGGATGCCCTTGAGGCGGCTCTTGCGCACCTCGATGTCGGCGGTCGGCTCCCCGCCCGGCTGCGAAGCCTGCCGGGGCGTATGCACCCGGATGTCCGCGCCCATGAGCCGCAGCATCTCCAGCAGGCCGGTGCGGGTCGGATTGACGCCCACGTTGCGCAGCAACAGGCCGTGCTCGGCGGCGAGGCAGCCGGCCACGAGGAAGAAGGCGGCGGAGGAGAAGTCCGCCGGCACGGCGACCGAGGTGGCGGTGAGCCGCTGCCCGCCCTCGATCGCGACCGAGCTGCCCTCACGCAGGACCTCGACGCCGAAGGCGCTGAGCATGCGCTCGGTGTGATCCCGCGCAGGCGCCGGCTCGGTCACCCGCGTGCGGCCGAAAGCCCGCAAGCCCGCAAGCAGCACCGCGGACTTCACCTGCGCGCTCGCGACCGGCAGCGCGTAGTCGATGGCGCGCAGCTTGGGTGTGCCATGGATCTCGACCGGCGGGCGGCCCTCGTGCGTGCGGATGTCCGCGCCCATGAGCCGCAGCGGCTCGGCCACCCGCTCCATCGGGCGGCGCATCAGCGACTCGTCACCGATCAGGGTGGAATCGAACGCCTGGGGCGCGAGCAGACCCATGAAGAGCCGCATCGCGGTGCCGGCATTGCCCATGTCGAGCGGCGCCGCGGCCCCGGTCAAGCCCTCCAGGCCCCGTCCGCTGACGCGCACGGTCTGCGGCCGCGGCCGCTCGATGCGCACGCCGAGCGCCTGCAGGGCGCGCAGCGTCGCAAGGCAATCCTCGCCGGCCAGGAATCCCGTGATTTCCGTCTCACCCTCGGCAATGCCCCCCAACATCAGCGCTCGGTGCGAGATCGACTTGTCGCCGGGGACCGTGAGCTCGCCCGTGACCACACCACCGGGGGCCACGCAATACTGTGGGCCTGCACCAGAACTCATCGTCGTGCCTCTGTTCTCATGGGCGGAAATCTCCGTCCCTGCATGGCGGAGAAGACCTCAAGGCCGACACTCTACAGCACTGCGCGCGGGTAGGAGCCGAGCACGCGAAAGAGAGAGGAGCGGCGCTTGAGGGCCTCGAGCGCGCGGGCTACGTGCGGCTCCTCGGCATGGCCGTCGATGTCGATGAAAAAGATGTAGTCCCATTTGCGGCGGTGCGAAGGGCGCGACTCGATGCGCGTCATGCTGACACGGTGGCGGGCGAGAGGCTCGAGCAGCCGATGCAGCGCGCCGGGCGCGTCGGTATCGGAGACCGAGACCAGCAGCGTCGTGCGGTCCTGCCCGCTGGGCGCAAGGAGCTTGCGGCCGAGCACGAGAAAGCGCGTGGTGTTGTCGGCGCGGTCCTCGATCTCCGCCGCCAGCACCTTCAGGCCGTAGACCTCGGCCGCGGTCTCGCCCGCGATGGCGGCCGTGCCCCGCTCATCGCGCGCGCGGCGCGCGGCCTCGCCGTTGCTGGATGCCGGCACCAGCTCGACGCTCGGCAGGTGCTCCTGCAGCCAAGCGCGGCACTGAGCGAGCGACTGCGGGTGCGAGCAGACGCGCACGATCCGTCCGAGCGCGCTCATGTTGCCCATCAGGTAGTGGCGAATGCGCAGCTCCACCTCGCCGCAGATCTTCAGCGGCGAGGCGATGAACCGGTCGAGCGTGTGGTTGACCGTGCCCTCGGTGGAGTTCTCGATCGGCACCACCCCGAAGTCCGCGGCGGCCGATTCGACCTCGTGGAAGACCTCATCGATGGACCCCAAGGGCAATGCGCGCACCGAGTGGCCGAAATGAGTGAGCACCGCGGTCTGGCTGAAGGTGGCCTCCGGCCCGAGATAGGCGACCTTGAGCGGCTCCTGCTGCGCGAGGCACGCCGACATGATCTCGCGGAAGAGACGCACCACCTCCTCGTCGCGCAGCGGGCCGCGGTTGCGCTCCCGCACCCGGCGCAGCACCTGCGCCTCGCGCTCCGGACGGTAGAAGTCGACGGTGTGGCCGTCACGGCTCTTGGAGATGCCGACGGCCTGCGCCAGCTTCGCGCGCTCGTTGAGCAGGCGCTGAATCTGCTCATCGACATTGTCGATCCTGGCGCGTACGGCGTCGAGCTTCGCCGCGTTGGGCAGGGCGGCGGCGGCGTGTGCACGCGACTCGCGCCGTCGAGAGGACTTCCTGGCGGCCATGGCAGCGGCGCTCAGACCAGCCGGGCGGAGAGAACGCCCGGGATGCCGCGGATCTTCGCCAGGATATCCTCCCCGGCGGCGCCGTCGACGTCGATGAGGGTGTAGGCGTACTCGCCCCGCGACTTGTTGAGCAGATCCGCGATGTTGATCTTCGCCCCGGCGAGGCAGGTCGAGATCTGTCCGACCATGTTGGGAACGTTGCTGTTGGCGATCGCGAGCCGCGTCGTGCCCGACACGCGGGACAGCACCGCCTCCGGGTAGTTGACGCTGTTGCGGATGTTGCCGTTCTCCAGGAAGTCGCGCACCTGGTCGGCCACCATGATGGCGCAGTTCTCCTCCGCCTCCCCGGTGGAAGCGCCGAGGTGCGGCAGCGTGACGACCTTCGGATGATCCTTGAGGAGGTTGGTCGGAAAGTCGCAGACGTAGCCGTGCAGGCGCCCGGCATCGAGCGCCGCCACCACGGCCGGATCGTCGACGATCCCGGAGCGCGAGAAGTTGAGGAGCACCCCGCCCTTCTTCATGAGCCGCAGGCGCGATTCGTTGACCAGCCTGCGCGTCTGCTCGTTGAAGGGCACGTGCACGGTGATCACATCGGAGCGGGCAAAGAGGTCATCGAGCGAGAGCGCCTGCTCGACGCTCGAGGAGAGCTGCCAGGCGCGCTGCACGGTGATCTGCGGGTCGTAGCCGAGGACGCTCATGCCGAGCGCCTCCGCGGAGTTGGCCACCTCGACGCCGACCGCTCCGAGGCCCACGACCCCGAGCGTGCGTCCGGGAAGCTCGAAGCCGACGAAGCTCTTCTTGCCTTTCTCGACCGCCTCGTCGATCGCCTGGTCATCGCCGCTCAGGGACCTGGCGAAGGACCAGGCCTGACAGACGTTGCGCGCGGCGAGAAAGAGGCTCGCCAGCACGAGCTCCTTGACCGCATTGGCATTGGCGCCCGGGGCGTTGAACACCGGGATGCCGCGGCGGCTGAGGTCGGCGACCGGGATGTTGTTGACGCCCGCCCCCGCGCGGCCGACCGCGCGCACCGTGTCGGGGATCGCGGCGCCGTGCATGTCCGCCGAGCGCACCAGGATGGCATCCGGGCGCTCCAGCCCCGATGCGACCTCGTAGCGATCGCGCGGCAGCCGCTCGAGGCCGCGCGCGCTGATGTTGTTGAGAGTCAGGATGCGGTACTTCATGGGATGGCGGCCCGTCAGCCGCGGCGGCCCTGGAAATCCTTCATGAAGGCGACGAGCGCCTGCACGCCCTCGAGCGGCATGGCGTTGTAGATGCTGGCGCGCATGCCCCCGACCGAGCGGTGGCCCTCGAGGCTCACGAGGCCCGCGGCCTTCGCCTCGGTGAGGAAGGCCTGATCGAGCTCCGGCCGCGCCAGCGTGAAGGGCACGTTCATCCAGGAGCGGCAGGCCTTCGCCACGGGGTTGCGGTAGAACCCGGACTCGTCGATGGTGCGGTAGAGGAGCTCGGCCTTCGCGCGGTTGCGCGCGCCCATCGCCTCGAGGCCGCCCTGGGCCTGCACCCACTTGAGCACGAGTCCGGCGATGTACCAGCCGAAAGTAGGCGGCGTGTTGAGCATCGAGCCCTCCGCCGCCATCGCCTGGTAATCCCACACGGAAGGGGTACCCGCACGAGCCTTGCCGAGAAGATCCTCGCGTACGATCACCAGGCAAAGACCCGAGGGGCCGATGTTCTTCTGCGCGCCGGCGTAGATGAGCCCGAACTTCGAGACATCGATCGGTCTGGAAAGGATGGTCGAAGACATATCCGCGACGAGCGTTACCCCGCCCGTCTGCGGCACGTACGGAAACTCCACTCCACCGATCGTCTCATTCGGCGTGTAGTGCACGTACGCGGCGCCGGCGGTGAGCTTCAGGCTCTCCTGATCCGGCACGGTGGTGTAGCTCGATGCGGCCTCATCACCCGCGACGTTCACCTTCACCTGCAGGCGCTTCGCCTCGCCGATCGCCTTCTTCGACCAGGAGCCCGTATTCACGTAGTCGGCCGCCTCGCCGGGCGCGGTGAGGTTCATCGGGATGGCCGCGAACTGGCCGGTCGCCCCGCCCTGGAGGAAGAGCACCTTGTAGCCGGCCGGGACGGCGAGCAGCGAGCGCACCAGGCTCTCCGCCTCCTCGGCCACCGCGATGAAGGCCTTGCTGCGGTGGCTGACTTCCATCACCGACATGCCGCTGCCGCGCCAGTCGGTCAGCTCCTCGCGGGCCTGCTCGAGAACCTGCAGCGGCAGAGCCGCAGGTCCTGCGGCGAAATTGAATACGCGCACGATGCCCTTCCGGGTTCGAGTGAGGACTAGGGAACGGGGAATACTACCAAGCGGGGCTTGTTCATGGGCGGAAATCGTCGAGACGATTTCCGCGAGACCCTACACATTTCGCCGCGGGTCAGGGAGCGGCCCTGACCCGCTATTCACTGCCAAGCGGTCAGGGTGCTCTGGCGAAGGCCATCAGGTGGCGGGCGGGCGGTCTTCGTCGGGTCCGCTCTCTTCCGCGGGCTCGCCTTCCAGGCTCTCGATGCGCTCGATGCCGACCAGACGCTCACCCTCGGAGAGGCGGATGAGCCGCACCCCCTGGGTGTTGCGCCCGAGCTCCGAGACCTCGTCGACGCCGGTGCGCACCAGGGTGCCGGTCGAGCTGATCAGCATGATTTCCTGGCCGGGCAGCACCTGCAGCGCCGCCACGGTCGTGCCGTTGCGGTCCGAGGTCTGCATGGCGATGACGCCCTGGCCTCCCCGCCCGTGCACCGGGAAATCCGCGACGGGTGTGCGCTTGCCGTAGCCCGAGGCGGAGGCCGTGAGGACACAGCCGCGGCTCTCGCCCTGCCCGACGACGATGAGCGCAATGACTTCCTGACCGTCCCCGAGCTTGATGCCGCGCACGCCGGCGGCCTCGCGGCCCATCGGGCGGACTTCGCTCTCGGCGAAGCGGATGGCCTTGCCGCCGCTCGAGACCAACATGATCTCGCGCTCACCGTCCGTGATCGCAACGCCGACCAGCCTGTCGTCATCGTGCAGGTCGACGGCGATGATGCCGCTCGGGCGGGGACGTGAGAACGCGGTGAGCGGCGTCTTCTTCACCGTCCCCTGGCTGGTCGCCATGAACACGTAGTGCTGCTCGTCATACTGCTTCACGGGCAACAGCGCGTTGATCTTCTCTCCCGGCTCGAGCGGCAGCAGATTCACCATGGGCTTGCCGAGGGAGCTGCGGCCGGCCTGCGGCAGCTCGTAGACCTTGAGCCAATACACCTTGCCGCGGCTGGAGAAGCAGAGCACGGTGTCGTGGGTGTGGGCGACGAAGAGCTTCTCGACGAAGTCCTCGTCCTTGACCGCGGTGGCGGCCTTGCCCCGCCCGCCGCGCCGCTGCGTCTGGTACTCCGAGAGCGGCTGTGACTTCGCATAGCCCGCGTGCGAGAGCGTCACCACCACATCCTGCGGCTCGATCAGATCCTCCGTGCTGAGATCGAGGTGCTCGCGGTTGATCTCCGTGCGGCGCGCATCACCGTAAGTCTCGCGAATCTCGATGAGCTCACCGCGAACCACCTCGGTGAGGCGCTCCGGGCGCGCCAGGATGTCGCCCAGGTCCGCGATACGCGCGAGCAGCTCCTGATACTCGGCGATGATCTTGTCCTGCTCGAGGCCGGTGAGGCGGTTGAGGCGCATGTCGAGAATGGCCTGCGCCTGCGCCTCCGACAGCCGGTACTCCCCGACGGCGAGGCCGGTACCGGCGGCAAGGCCGCTGGGCCGCGTCGACACGGTGCCCGCGCGCTCGAGCAGCGCAGTGACGATGCCGGGAGGCCAGCCGCGTCCCATGAGGGCCGTACGCGCCTCGGCGGGCGCCGGGGCCGCCTTGATGAGCGCGATCACCGCGTCGATGTTGGCGAGCGCCACCGCCAGGCCCTCGAGGATGTGGGCGCGCTCGCGGGCCTTGGCGAGATCGAAGATGGTGCGGCGTGTGACTACTTCGCGCCGGTGGCGGATGAAGGCATCGAGCATGTCCTTGAGGGACATCAGCTTCGGCTGCCCGTCCTGCAGGGCCACCATGTTGATGCCGAACACCGTCTCCATCGGCGTCTGCGCGTAGAGGTTGTTGAGGACGATCTCGCTCACCTCCCCGCGCTTCAGCTCGATCACGATGCGCATGCCGTCCTTGTCCGACTCATCGCGCAGGCCGTCGGAGGCGATGCCCTCGATCAGCTTCTCGCGCACGAGCTGCGCGATGCGCTCGATCAGGCGCGCCTTGTTGACCTGATAGGGCAGCTCCGTGACGATGATGGCCTGCCGGTCGCCCCGGCCGACCTCCTCGATCGCGACCCGGGCGCGCACCGAGAGGCGCCCGCGGCCGGTGCGGTAGGCGGTCGCGATCTCCTGCGCGCCGTTGATGATGCCGCCGGTCGGGAAGTCCGGCCCCGGCACGTGCTGCATCAGCGCCGCGAGCGACAGCGACGGATCATCGAGGAGCGCCAGGCAGGCGTTGGCGATCTCCGTCAGATTGTGCGGCGGGATGTTGGTCGCCATGCCGACCGCGATCCCGGTCTGTCCGTTCACCAGCAGGTTGGGGACGCGCGTCGGCAACACCGACGGCTCGAGCTCGGTCTCGTCGTAGTTGGGGGTGAAATCGACCGTTTCCTTGTCG
>JAGWPE010000267.1 GCA_028870635.1 Gammaproteobacteria bacterium
CGCGCGGAGCTCTACAACCTCTATCACGTGTTGAATCACGCCAACCTGTTTGGCGGCGGCTACGCTCGACAGGCGCGCGTGAGCATCGAGCGGCTGCTGGCCGAGGTGAGAGGGTAGCCGAGACTCCCAGGAGCGCGCGGTTCGGCTATGCTCGCTCCCTGGCTTGATGGAAAAAAGGCGCCTGCGGCGCTTTTTCGGACATCAGCTGCGTTTCCGCCGGCAAAACGCGCGACTTTTGCCGGCTGTGCCGAGACTGCGAGGGGATTCACTCATGGCGAGCAAGAACATCGTGTCCGTCCTGCAGGAGGAGCGGACGTTCGCCCCCGCTGCCGGATTCGCCGCACGGGCGCGCATCAAGCCCGCCGACCTCGAGCGCATGCGCCGGGAGGCGGCCGATGATCCCACCGGGTTCTGGTCACGGCTCGCCCGGGAAGAGATCGCCTGGCATACACCTTTCACGGTAACCCTCGACGACTCCGCCGCCCCGAACTATCGCTGGTTCACGGACGGACGGCTGAACGTCTCGTTCAACTGTCTGGACGTGCACCTTGCGGAGCGTGGCGAGAAGACCGCGATCATCTTCGAAGGCGAGCCGGGGGACACCCGCAGGCTCTCGTACCGCGAGCTGCACGCCGAGGTCTGCCGGTTCGCGAATGCGCTGAAGGCCCAGGGAGTGCGCAAAGGCGACCGGGTCGCGATCTACATGCCGCTCGTGCCCGAGAGCATCGTCGCGATGCACGCCTGCAACCGGATCGGCGCCATTCACTCGGTGGTGTTCGGCGGCTTCTCCGCGCCTGCCTTGAAGGACCGCATCGAGGACACCGGCGCCAGGGTGCTGATCACCGCTGACGGCGGCTGGCGCGGCGGCAACGCGATCGAGCTCAAGGCGGCGGCCGACAAGGCGCTCGCCGAGGGCTGCGAGACGATCGAGCGGGTCATCGTGCTGAAGCGTACCGGTCGCCCCGTATCCATGCTGCGCGGGCGCGACCTTTGGTGGCACGAGGCGCTTGCGGCTCAGGGACCGGAGTGCGAGCCGGAGTGGGTCGAGGCGGAGCACCCGCTCTACCTGCTCTATACCTCGGGATCGACCGGCAAGCCCAAGGGAATACAACATGCGAGCGGCGGCTATCTCCTCGGCGCGAAGATGACCACCCAGTGGGTGTTCGATCTGCGCGACGACGATGTCTTCTGGTGCACCGCCGACGTCGGTTGGGTGACAGGCCACAGTTACGTCGCCTACGGGCCGCTCGCCGCGGGCGCAACCGTCATGTTGTACGAGGGGGCTCCGACGACGCCGGATGCCGGACGCTTCTGGAAGATCTGTCAGGATCACGGCGTCAGTGTGTTCTACACCGCCCCCACTGCGATCCGCGCACTGATGAAGCTCGGCGAGGAGATACCGGCGCGCTACGACCTCTCGCGCCTGCGCCTGCTCGGCAGCGTCGGGGAGCCGATCAATCCCGAGGCCTGGATGTGGTATCACCGCGTGATCGGCCGCGGCCGCTGTCCGATCGTCGACACCTGGTGGCAGACGGAGACCGGCGTGATCCTCATTTCGCCGCTTCCGGGAGTCACGGCCACCAAGCCGGGCTCGTGCACTCTGCCGCTGCCCGGCATCGAGGCCGACATAGTCGATGAGCGCGGCGAGCCAGTCACGCGGCCCGATGCCGGCGGCTACCTCGTCATCAGGAAGCCATGGCCGGCCATGTTGCGCACCATCTGGGGCAACAACGCGCGCTACCTCGCCGCGTACTGGGAAAAATTCAACAAGCGCTTCTACGTGGCGGGCGACAGCGCCCACCGCGACAAGGATGGCTATTTCTGGATCATGGGCCGCATCGATGACGTGCTGAACGTCGCCGGCCACAGGCTCGGCACCATGGAGATCGAGTCCGCGCTGGTCTCGAATCCGAGAGTCGCCGAAGCCGCCGTCGTCGGCAAGCCGCATGAGATCAAGGGCGAGTCGGTCTTCGCTTACGTGGTATGCCGCGGGCAGCGCCCGACCGGCGATACCAGTGTGCTCGTCGGGGAGCTGCGCACCTGGGTGGGAGAGCACCTGGGCGCGATCGCCAAGCCCGATGAGATCCGCTTCGCTGAAAATCTGCCGAAGACCCGCTCGGGCAAGATCATGCGGCGCCTGCTGCGGGCGATCGCGCGCGGGGAGGAGATCGCGCAGGACGTCTCCACCCTGGAGAATCCCGCGATTCTCGATCAGCTGCGCGGAGTGGACGCGCCCGCCGCCGCAGCCAGGCCCGCTGCCACTCGACCCGACAGGCCGGCCGCGTCCGTCAACAGCGCCGGATCCAGAACGGCTGCCAAAAAATCGGCACCGCGCGCGGGAACGCGCGACCGAAACGCCGCGCGCAAGCACGCAGTGGCGAAGCCGGCGGCCAAGAAATCCAAAGCCAAGGCGCGTCCGTCCGCAAAGCGCAAATCCGCGGCCGTTGCACGCGCCGCAAAGCGCAGAAGCTCACCGTCCAAGACCGCGACGCGTCGCGGCCCGGTGAGGCGCTCGGCGAAGCCAAAGGCCGTGCGCCGCACTGGACGCAAGCCACGCGCGAAGCGTTGATCGCCGCCGGTAGAGCTCAATCGTTGATTGCGAACGCCTGCAGCTTGAGCGCCAACGCCATCTGGCTTCTGGCGCCGGTCTTCTCGAACAAGCTCTTCAGATGAGTGCGGAGAGTGCCGACGCCGATGTGCAGCGTCCTCGCGGCCTCCCTGCAGTTGCTCCCGGCGGCCATTAGCGCCGCCACGTCCGCCTCGCGTGGCGTGAGCAGAAAGTAGTCCGCCACGCTCGACGGGTCGATCCGTGTGTGCACGTCAGACTCCACAATGGAGATCGCGGCATAGCCGGCCGTGCCGCCGCTCAACCCGCCGCGTGCGGCGATCGGCACGATCGAGACCAGCCAGGGCTGATGCGGACACGACCGCTCCACGGTGAGGCGCAACGTAGGCGAGCGGGGATGTGGCGAGCGAGCACACGCAATCGCCCCTGCGATTGCCGCCTGCAGCGAGCGCGTCGTCTTCACGGATCCGGTAGCGAGTCCGTTCGGGCCGATCACGAGGCCGTCGCGCAGTCCGAGGATCCGCGCAGCACGGCGGTTGATGAA
>JAGWPE010000025.1 GCA_028870635.1 Gammaproteobacteria bacterium
CCCGCGAGGTGCCGCGCGGGCAGAGGCTCCGCGGGAACACGCTCCGCGTGATCGCGGGCGGAGAGGATGTATCTCGCGAGCTGCGCGCATACCTCGCCATCGTACACCTCCACGGCGATTTCGAAGTTCAGCCTCAGGCTTCGCGGGTCGATGTTGGCCGAGCCGATCTGTGCGTAGGAGCCGTCGATGACGAGGAGCTTGGTGTGCGAGAAGGGCGGAGGCTGCAGGTAGACCTGTATGCCGCGCTCGATCAGCGGCGGCAGCCAGCGCCGCGTGGCCCAGTCCACGTAACGCAGATTGCTGCGCGCAGGAAGCACGAGACATACCTCCACGCCGCGCAGCGCCGCCGTTTGCAGCGCCGCTGTCAGCTCCGGAGGCGGGATGAAGTAGGGCGTCATGATCAGCACCTGGCGGTGCGCCACCGCCACGGCGCCCAGGATCACGAACAGCAGCTTGTCGCTGTCCTCATCCGGCCCTTCGGTGATCACCCGGCAGATGCAATCCCCCGCCTTCTGCCGAGCTACCGGCGGCCGCGCCAGGGTTTCGCCGGCCGCGAACTGCCAGTCGGCCGCGAAGCATTCCGCGAGCTGCGACACCGCCGGTCCCCGTACGCGGAAGTGAAGATCGGCCATGCGCCGGTGCTGCGCCTTGCCGACCTCGCGCCCGCCGATGTTCATGCCGCCGACGAAGCCGGTCTCGCCGTCGGCGATGAGGAGCTTGCGATGGTTGCGCAGATTGAGTGACAACATCGGCATGGCCAGGCGCGGCGGCAGGAAGCGCGCGGCGTTGACACCGGCCGTGCGCAGCAGGCGGACGGCATGCGGCCAGCTGTACCATTCCCCGATGCCATCCACCAACACGTTGACCTGCACGCCCCGACCGGCTGCATCAGCGAGAGCGGCAATGAATTGCCGCCCCACCTCGTCGGTCTCGAAGATATAGGTGGACAGCCAGATCGACTGCCGCGCCGTGCGGATCGCCTCCAGCATCAGTGGAAACGCGTTCTCGCCGTTCTCCAGCGATACGACCTGATTACCCGGCAGCCTGGGCCGCTGGGTCACGGCATCGCCGATGCGCGTCAGCTGAGTCGCGAGATCCTGCGGTGGATGGACCCCGAGTGGGGCGGGAGTCAACCCGGCGCGCAGTTGCCGGGCGCGCGTGCGGACCCGGTTCACGCCGAAGAGCAGATAGAGAATGGTGCCTGCGAACGGGAGCAGCCAGCAAGTGGCGATCCAACCCAAGGCGCTGCGCGGGTCAGGCTTGGTAAGCAGGGCGTGTACGGCGGCATAGACGGCGCAGAGCACGTAGAGCGCCGCGACCAGCAGCCGGAGCAAGTCCTCAGCATGCACGAGCATCAGATCCACCGTTCGCGTGATCAGCCGCCAGCAAGCGCACTATTCTGGCATCCTCCCCTGGTAATATTCGATCCAGGCTCTGATCCCGCGCGGATGGGCATCGCGATGCGTACTAGGCCTCGGGTCATCGTCATCGGGGGCGGCTTTGGTGGGCTCTCCGCCGTGCGGACCCTCCATTCCGCCGCCGTGGACGTCCTGCTGATCGATCGCGGCAATCACCACACGTTCCAACCACTGCTCTACCAGGTGGCTACCGCCGGTCTCGCCGCGCCCTCCATAGCCGCCCCGCTGCGGCACATTCTGCGTGGGCAGCGCAATGTCACCGTGCTGCTCGGCGAGGCGCGCGGGATAGACCTCGAGGGCAGGACCGTCGATGTGGACGGGGTGGCGCATCGCTACGACTTCCTCATCGTTGCAACCGGAAACACGCATGCGTATTTCGGTCACGATGAGTGGGCGCGATACGCGCCTGGATTGAAGACGCTCGACGACGCCTTGCGCATCCGCGCACGGATCCTCACGGCGTTCGAGCGCGCGGAGGCGGCGGACGATCCGGCGCAGCAGATGGGATGGCTCACGTTCCTGATCGTCGGGGCGGGCCCGACGGGTGTGGAGCTGGCCGGCACGCTTGCGGAAATCGCCCGCCATACGCTCAAGCGCGAGTTCCGGCACATCGATCCGGCGACGGCGAGAGTTCTGTTGGTCGAGGCGGGCCCGCGGGTGCTGCCGGCGTTCCCCCCTTCGCTCTCGGCGAAGGCGCAGCGGCAACTCGAGCGCCTCGGGGTCATCGTGCGCACGGGGCGGCCCGTCACGAGGCTCGACGAGCGTGGTGTTTGCATCGACGAGGAGCGGATCACGGCGCGCACGGTGTTATGGGCCGCCGGCGTGGCTGCCTCACCGCTCGGAGCGGCGTTGGGTGTCCCCGTCGACCGTGCTGGACGGGTATTGGTGACTGCGCAGCTCACCGTCCCCGAGCATCCGGACGTCTTCGTTGTCGGCGATCTGACGGCTGTACCAGACGCCACCGGCCCCGTGCCTGCGATTGCGCCGGCTGCGAAGCAGATGGGGCGCTATGCGGCGGCGGCCATTCTCGCCAAGCTCTCCGGCCGTGTAATCGGCCCATTCCGCTACCGGCACTTCGGCTCGCTCGCCACCATCGGCCGCATGGCCGCCGTCGCCGACTTCGGCCGCCTGCGCGTCTCCGGAATCCTCGCCTGGTGGATATGGCTCACGGCGCACGTCTATTTCCTGATCGGCTTCCGCAACCGGCTGGTCGTGCTCATCGACTGGGCCGAAGCCTACTGGAGCTATCGGCGCGGCGCCCGCATCATCTTTTCGGTAGGCGAGTCCGTGAAACGTTGAACGGGGCTGCGGGGATTGCCGCCGGCAGGCGCGCATTCCCACTCATGGGACGGGTACGGAGCATGTCGAGCGAGGATCATCAGGACATCATCTTGATCGGCGCCGGCGCCGCGGGCCTCGCAGCAGCGGCAGCCCTGGGCAAGTCCGGGCGCTCCGTATTGGTGCTCGAGGCCCGCGATCGGATCGGCGGGCGCATCTGGACGCACCTCGAGCCGCCGCTCGCCGCCCCGGTGGAGCTTGGCGCGGAATTCATCCACGGAGACTCCCCGGAAACCTCCGCCCTGCTGCGCCAGGCTGGCGCATCGACGGTCGATGCATCGGGGGAGCATTGGTCACTGATCGAGGGCCGGTTGCAGCGGCGCACCGAGAGTCTGCTCGGCAAGGTTCGCGCCGCATTCGAGAGGGCCGCTGTTCTCTCGCAGCCCGACGTCTCGCTCGAGAGCTTCCTCTGTGGCGAGGGCGGCCGCGGGCTGCCGGAGGAAGCGCGCGAGATGGCCCGCGCTTTCGTCTCGGGCTTCGATGCCGCCGACCCGCGGCTCGTCAGCCTGCACTCCGTCGCGGAGGAATGGCGCTCCGGCGGAATGTTGGATTCCTCGCAGTCGCGGCCGCTCGGCGGCTACCGCACGGCTCTCCTCGCGTTGTCGGCAGGGCTCGACGGCAGTCGAGTGCGCTTGCAGCTGCACACTGTCGTCAGCGCGGTCCGCTGGAACGATCATTCGGTGGAGGTCGAGGGCCGTTGGCTCGGCCAGCCCTTTCGAGCCCACGCACGCAAAGCCATCGTCACCGTGCCGCTGGGAGTGCTCAAGGCTGCCGCGGGAACGCCCGGCGCCATCCGTTTCACTCCGCCGCTTGCCGCGAAGCAGGCTGCGCTGGCGCACCTCCTCTCCGGTCCGGTGCTGAAGGTCGCCCTGCATTTCCGCCGCCCCTTCTGGGAAGAGCGGGACAGCGGCCGCTACGCGGATGCCTCGTTCTTCCATGCGCCCGGCAAGGTGTTCCCGACTTTCTGGACTGCACTACCGGTGCGCGCGCCTCTTCTGAACGGCTGGGTCGGCGGGCCCCCGGCCGCCCGGCTGGCGGAGCTGCCCGACGAGCAGATCATCCGGCACGCAATGGATTGCGTCAGCGCCATCCTGCCGGCCGGTGACGGTGTGCCGGAGCTCCAGGCGGCCTACGTGCACAACTGGGCGCGAGACCCCTACGCGCAAGGGGCTTACAGCTATGTGGGAGTGGGCGGCGGCAATGCGCGCGAGGTGTTGGCAACACCCTTGAGCGGCACCCTCTTCTTCGCCGGCGAGGCGACGGATACGACGGGCGAGGCCACTACGGTGACCGGCGCACTGCGCAGCGGCGCCCGCGCCGCCCTGGAGGTCGGCCGGCATCTCGAGGACCGCCGCTGACGCCCATCAGGGTCTCTCGTGACGCTCCTCCGGCCCGAGCCGGCCGAGCAGCGCTTTCAACAGCGGCGCGACGCGGCGCAGCTCCCGCCGATGGGCGGCGGAAAGCCCCGCGAGCGCCTGCTCGGCGGAGGCGGTGAGGGACAGGAAGGTGCGGCGGCGATCCTGCGGGTCCTCCCGCCGCACGAGATATCCCCGGCTCACCAGCCGATCCACGAGGCCTACGGTGCTGTGGTGGCGGATGCCGAGCCGCTCCGCCAGGTCCCCGATCGTCACCTGCGCGCCGCCCGGGTAGCCCTTGATGGCGAGCAGCGCCTGATGCTGGCGTGGCGCCAGGCCCGCCGCATGCGCCGCCTGCTCGCTGAAGGCCGCGAAGCGCATCAACAAATAGCGAAATTCCGCCAGGATTTCGTAGTCGTGAGGCGCCAGCTCGTGGGCTGACGGATCCCGCGGGCTCTGCCTTTTGGGGGTGGCGGACATTGGGTTTCTCATGGAGAATAATATCGTATCGCGACATATGCGGCGCGCCCCTGCGCGAGCTGCGCAATCCCGCCGGAGAATCATGAAGAGCTCTGTTTCCACCCTCGGGGTGCACGACACCCTGCGCGACTTCACCGCCGACCGGCGCCTGCTCGTGCTGTCCGCGCTGGCGGTCGTCACCGGCAGCTTCGGCGCGGGCGCCGCATGGGTGCTCCTGAAGCTGATAGCCCTCGTCACCAACCTCGCCTACTTCCACGTCTGGTCGACGGCCACCTCTTACCTGAGTCACGCCAAGCTCGGGCCGGCCTCCATCCTGATCCCCATCATCGGCGGCCTGATCGTCGGACTGATGGCCCGCTACGGCTCGCCCAAGATCCGCGGGCACGGCATTCCGGAGGCGCTCGAGGCCATCCTCATCGGTCAGAGCCGGATAGAGCCGAAGGTGGCCGTGTTGAAGCCGCTCTCCTCGGCGATCGCGATCGGCACCGGCGGCCCGTTTGGCGCCGAAGGTCCGATCATCATGACGGGCGGGGCGCTGGGGTCGCTCTTCGCCCAATTCTTCCACTTGAGCTCCGCGGAGCGCAAGACACTGCTGGTCGCCGGCGCCGCCGCCGGCATGACGGCGATTTTCGGCACACCGGTGGCTGCGGTGCTGCTCGCCATCGAGGTGATGCTCTTCGAGTGGAAGCCGCGCAGCTTCGTGCCGGTGGTGGTCTCCGGCATCGTGGCACAGGCCTGGCGGCCCTGGCTGGTCGGCGTGTGGCCGCTGTTTCCGCACACGGGCATTCCCGCGATGCCGTGGTGGGGACTTGCGCTCTGCGCCGGAGTCGGCGTGGTCGCGGGGCTGCAATCCGCCCTCACTACCGCCGGCCTCTACTGGGTCGAGGAGATGTTCGAGAAACTGCCGGTCCACTGGATGTGGTGGCCGGCGCTCGCGGGCATCGTCGTCGGTGTCGGCGGCCTCATCGACCCAGCCGCGCTCGGCGTCGGCTACGACAACATTCAGGCGCTCATCGACGGCACGGTGTTGATCCACGCGGCCGTGGCTCTCCTCGTCGTCAAAGGCATCATCTGGGTCATCGCGCTCGCCTCCGGCACCTCGGGCGGCACCCTGGCGCCGCTTCTCATGATGGGGGGCGCCGTGGGTGTCCTGGAGGCCCACATCCTGCCTTTCGGCAACTCCGGCTTCTGGGCGCTCCTCGCGATGGCGGCGGTCCTGGGCGGGACGCTGCGCTGTCCGCTGACCGCTACCGTGTTCGCCATAGAGCTCACCGGAGACCTGAGCGTGATGCCGGCGGTTCTCGTCGCATGCGTCGCCTCATTCGCCGTGACGGTACTGATCATGCGCCGCTCCATCCTGACGGAGCGGCTGGCGCGGCGCGGGCGGCATCTCACCTACGAATACACAGTCGACCCGTTCGAGGTGATGCGGGTGAGTGAGATCATGACTCATCCGGTGCACACACTCCCCGCGCGCATGTCGACGGAAGACGCCTTCGCATTTTTCGATACCGAGAACGGCACGAAGCGCCACAAGAGCTACCCCGTCGTGGACGACGGGGGCCGCGTCGTCAGCATGGTGTCACGCGCCGACGTGCTGCGCTGGTCGCGGGAAGGTTGGCCCAAGGGCCAGACGCTGGAGGAGAGGCCGGACGTGGGCGAAGTATTCGCCGGCTACACGGACGAGCTGGTAGGGCATCTTGCCGATCGCATGGCCTCAGCCGCCGTGGGCCGTGTGCCCATCGTCGACCGCTCCACCGGCAGGCTCGCCGGCCTGCTGGCAAGACGCGATCTGCTGCGGGTGCGCGCCCACGCCGCCCGGCTCGAGCGTGAGCGGGCGCGCCCGCTCACGATCCCAGGTTAGCCCAGAGCCGCCTGCAATTCCTCGATCAGGTCCTGCACGTCCTCGATGCCGACCGACAGGCGGATGAGGCCGTCGCCGATGCCGAGCGAGGCCCGCATGGCGGCGGGCAGCGAAGCGTGCGTCATGAGCCCCGGGTGCTCGATCAGGCTCTCGACGCCTCCCAGGCTCTCCGCCAGCGAGAACAGATGGCAGCGCTCGAGCATGCGGCGCGCGTCATCGAGGGTTCCTTTCAACACGGCGGTCACGATCCCTCCGTAACCCCCCGTCATCTGGCGCCGCGCGAGCGCATGCTGCGGATGGCTCTGCAGCCCCGGATAGTGCACGCGCTCGATCTGCGGATGGCTCGCGAGAAACTGCGCAACGGCGAGCGCGTTGGCACAGTGCCGCTCCATCCGCAGCGCCAGCGTCTTGATGCCCCGCAGCGTCAGGAAGGAATCGAACGGCCCCGGCACCGCGCCCAGCGCGTTCTGCAGGTATCCGAGGCGCTCCGCCAGAGGACTGCCGCTGCGAACTATCGCCGCGCCTCCCAGACAGTCGGAATGGCCATTCAAGTACTTCGTAGTCGAGTGCACGACGATATCGAAGCCGTGCTCGAGAGGCCGCTGCACGAACGGCGTAGCGAACGTGTTGTCGCAAACGCTGATCAGCCCTTTCGAGCGCGCAGCAGCGGCCACCGCCGTCAGGTCGACGAGCTGCAGAAGCGGGTTGGTGGGGGTCTCCACCCAGACGAGGCGGGTGCTGGGCCGAATCGCGGCCTCCAGCGCTCCGGGCCGGGTCAGGTCGACGAACGACACCTCGTGTCCCGCGGAGCGCTTGCGCACGTTTTCGAGCAGCCGGTAGCTGCCGCCGTAAAGGTCGTGCATCGCGATGATGTGCGAGCCGGCATCCAGCAGCTCGAGCACCGTGGAGCTGGCCGCCATGCCGCTCGCGAACGCGAAGGCGGCGCCGCCGCCCTCCAGGTTGCAGAGCGCGGCCTGCAGCGCATCGCGCGTGGGATTGCGCGTGCGCGAGTAATCATAGCCCTTGTGCACGCCCGGGCTCGACTGCACGTAGGTCGAGGTCGCGTAGATCGGCGGCATCACGGCGCCCGTCAGCGGATCCGGATGCTGGCCCCCGTGGATGGCGCGGGTGGCGAAACGCGGTTGCTTCTCGGTCATCAGGCCCTCATGTTCTGCGGCGCAGCCAGTTGAGCAGGTCGATGCGGGTGACCAGTCCCTGGAACTCGCTGCCATTCATCACGATCGCCACCATGCCGCGGTTGAAGATCTCCATGAGCTGCTGCACCGGGGCATCCACCGGCACGGTGACCAGATGGCTTTCCATCGCCGCGGTGACCGGCTCGCTGAAATGCCTGGGATTGGCGAACACTTCGAGGAGGATGTCCTCCTCGTCGACGATGCCGACGATGCGGCCGTCGCGCATCACGGGCAGCTGCGAGACGTCATAGAGCTTCATGCGCCGGTAGGCGGCCATCACGGGCTCGGAGGCGTCCACCGTCACCGCGGCGCGCTCCCAGTGGCGCCGGGCGATGAGGTCCCTGAGGTCGCCGAAGCGCTCGCGCTCCAGGAAGCCCTGATCCAACATCCAGTAGTCGTTGTAGACTTTGGAGAGATATTTGTTGCCGCTGTCGCAGACCAGCGTGACGACGCGCTTCGGTTGCGTCTGCTCCCGGCAATAGCGCAGAGCCGCGGACACCAGCGTACCCGTCGAGGTCCCCGCCAGAATACCCTCTCTGGCGAGCAGCTCGCGGCAGGTCCTGAAAGACTCCGCGTCGGGGATGGTGTAGGCCGATCTGACGCGGCCGAAATCGGCCACCTGGGGCACGTAGTCACCGCCGATGCCTTCGACCAGCCAGCTGCCGTGCTCCTGGGGCATCTTGCCGGTCCTGACATACTCGGCGAGCACCGAGCCCGCCGGATCGGCCAACACGACTTCGACGCTCGGCGCCACGCGCGCGAAATACCGCGAGATTCCGGTGAGAGTACCTCCCGTGCCGACGCCGCAGACGACCGCATCGAGCTCATGGTCCATCTGCTCCCAGATCTCGGGCGCGGTGGTCTCCTCGTGCGCGCGCGGATTGGCGGGATTGCCGAACTGATCGACGAAGAAGGAGTTGGGCGTCTCGCGCGCCAGCCGCTCCGCCACGTCGCGGTAGTATTCCGGATGACCCTTGCTGACATCGGAACGGGTGAGCACCACCTCCGCGCCCATGGCTTTCAGATGGAAGATCTTCTCCTGGCTCATCTTGTCGGGAATGACGAGCCGCAGTCTATAACCTTTTTGCGCCGCCACCAGCGCGAGGCCAAGCCCGGTGTTGCCCGCCGTCGCCTCGATCAGCGTGCCTCCGGGAGGCAGCCGTCCGTCGCGCTCGGCCGCCTCGATGAGGTACAGGCCGACGCGATCCTTGATCGAGCCGCCGGGATTCTGGTTCTCGAGCTTGAGAAAAAGCCGGCACGGACCGGTGTCGAGGCGCGTGACGGCGATGAGCGGCGTGTGGCCGATTAATTGAAGAATATGGCTGTAGGACTGCGGCGGCATGGACTTTCCTCGGGGCCGAAGTGCCGAAACTCGCAATTGTACGCCAGCCGGCGCGGCCGCCCGCAGCTATCCAGGGGGTATCGATTGCCATTACTGTATGGCGGCGAGAGCGCGCTCGAGCAGCGCCGGATCCGGATTTTCCGTTAAAATCGCCGCATCCTTGCGAGCGGGTCCGCTCGCCCCCATTGTCTCGACGGAATGACAGACGCCCCTCGTGATGCCATTCTGGTGCGCGGCGCGCGCCAGAACAATCTGAAGAATCTCGACCTCGACGTTCCGCTCAGCGAGCTCGTCGTGGTGACGGGCGTGTCAGGCTCCGGCAAGTCCTCGCTCGTCTTCGATACGCTCTACGCCGAAGGCCAGCGCCGTTACGTCGAGACTTTCTCGCCCTACGCGCGGCAGTTTCTCGACCGCATGGACAAGCCGCAGGTGGATTCGATAGCGGGCATCCCGCCGGCCATCGCCATCGATCAAACCAACCCGGTACGCACGTCGCGCTCGACCGTGGGCACGATGACGGAGCTGAACGATCATCTGAAGCTGTTGTTTGCGCGTACCGCGACGCTCTACTGCGAGTGTTGCGGCCGGACGGTTCGGCGCGACAGCGCCGACAGCATCTATGCCGATCTGCGGCAGCGCGCACAGGACTGGGCCGCGGCGCAGGGCTCGGGAGGCGATCCGCGCCTGCTGCTCACGTTCCCGGTACCCGTGCCGGACAGCTTCCAGGAGGCGGAGATCCGCGCGCTGCTCGAGAAACAGGGCTACACGAGGTTCTTCGACCGCCCCGCGGCATCTTCCACGGGCCCAGGCGAATCCCCGCGATCGGCCGGCGCAGCCGCTGCGGCGCAGCCATCCGCAGGGAAGCGGGAAAGCTCCGGCGGGCGCGGCAAGCGAGGCCGGTCGGCGCGCTCCGCGGCCCGGACCGCGGCGGTGCTCGAGGTCGTGCAGGATCGTTTCCGCGCAGGCCAGGCGGAGCGCGGCCGTGTCCTCGAATCTCTCGAGAGCGCGCTGCGTGTCGGCCGCGGCCGCGTCAACGTGCAGGTCGTCGACGACACCGACCCGCCGCGTCCGCTCGCGACGTGGCGCTATTCGAGTGCGCTGCACTGCGCCGAGTGCGACCGCTCCTATCAGGAGCCTACCCCCAGCCTCTTTTCGTTCAACTCGCCCGTGGGCGCGTGCGATGCCTGCCGCGGCTTCGGGCGCACGATCGGCATCGACTACGGTTTGGTGATTCCGGACGAGACCAAATCCCTGCGCGGCGGCGCCGTGAAGCCCTGGCAGACCAAGTCCTATGCCGAATGCCAGGAGGACATGGAGAAGTTCGCGAAGAAGCGCGGCATACCGCTCGATGTGCCGTGGCGCGAGCTCAAGGCCGAGCACCGCCGCTGGGTCATCGAGGGCGAGGGCGACTGGAGCAAGGGCGTCTGGTACGGCGCGAAGCGCTTCTTCGCCTGGCTGGAAGGCCGATCCTACAAAATGCACGTGCGGGTTCTGCTCTCGCGCTACCGCGCGTACACGCCATGCGAGGCCTGCGGCGGCGCACGCCTGAAGACGCAAGGACTCCTCTGGCGCGTTGGCGATCGCGCGCTCGCCGATGAGGCGCTGGGGAGCGCCACGCGGTTCCAGCCGCGGGGAGCCGCGGGGAGCGACGAGACGCTGCGCGGTCTTCCGGGCCTCTCGATTCACGATGTGATGCTGCTGCCGGTGGAGCGTGCCTGCGCGTTCTTCCACAAGCTGCAGCTGCCCCGGCCGCTCGATGAGGCGACGGATCTGCTGCTCGGGGAGATCCGCGGACGTTTCGGTTACCTCGCCGACGTCGGGCTCGGGTATCTCACCCTCGATCGCCAGTCGCGCACGCTCTCCGGCGGCGAGGTGCAGCGGATCAACCTGACGACCGCGCTCGGCACCTCTCTCGTCAACACACTCTTCGTGCTGGATGAGCCGTCGATCGGCCTGCATCCGCGCGACATGCAGCGCGTCATCACCGTGATGAAGCGCCTGCGCGATGCCGGCAACTCGCTGCTCGTCGTGGAGCACGATCCGCAGATCATGCTGGAGGCGGATCGCATCCTCGACATGGGGCCGGGAGCCGGGGAGCGCGGCGGTGAGATCGTTTTCTTCGGCACCCCGTATGAGATCCGCCGCGACGGCCGCTCGCTCACGGGGGAATACCTCAGCGGCAAACGGCAGGTCAGCGCCGGACGGGCCGTCCCGGCTCCGCCTCCCTCTCCGGGCCGGGGCGCGGATGCGGCGGGCAGCGCCGTCCACGCCGAGGTGGTGGCCGAGGCCCGCTCCAACCGTTGGCTCGAATTGCGCGGCGCCCGCCAGCACAACCTCAAGGACGTCGACGTCCGGATACCGCTCAAGCGCCTGGTCTGCGTCACGGGTGTCTCCGGCTCCGGCAAATCCACACTCATCGAGGAGGTGCTCTACCCGGCTCTCCGCAAGTATCACGGGAAGCCCACCGAAGCCCCCGGCGAATTCTCGGGCCTTGCCGGCGCGGAGCTCATCGACGATGTCGTGATGGTCGATCAGAGTCCCATCGGCCGGACCACCCGCTCCAACCCGGCGAGCTACGTCGGCGCCTTCGATGCCATCCGCAATCTCTTCGCGGCGGACCCCGCTGCGCAGGAGCGCAAGTACACCGCGGGCACGTTCAGCTTCAATTCCGGCAACGGCCGCTGCCCCACCTGCAGCGGCAACGGCTTCGAGCACGTCGAGATGCAGTTCCTCTCGGACGTGTACCTGCGCTGCCCCGACTGCAACGGCCGCCGCTATCGCGACGAGGTGCTGGAGATCAAGCGTGAAGGCGCGGACGGCCGCCGCGCCAGCATCGCCGAGGTCCTGGAGCTGACCGTCACCGAGGCACTCGCGTTCTTCCGCGACTCGCGGGAAGTCGCCGCGCGTCTCGCGCCGCTCTCCGATGTCGGCCTCGAGTACGTGACGCTCGGTCAACCGGTACCCACGCTCTCCGGTGGCGAGGCGCAGCGCCTGAAGCTCGCAGGTCACCTCGCCGAGGCGGGCTCCGTGCTCTCGAGCACCACTCACAAGGGAAAGCTCTTCCTCTTCGACGAGCCGACGACCGGCCTGCACTTCCAGGACGTCGCCAAGCTCCTCACCGCCTTCCGCAAGCTGCTCGCCGCGGGACACTCCCTGCTCGTGATCGAGCACAACCTCGATGTGATCGGCGCCGCGGACTGGATCATCGATCTGGGCCCCGAAGGCGGCGAGCGCGGCGGGCAGGTCGTCTGCGCCGGCACGCCGGCCGAGGTGCGCGCCCACCCGGGCTCGCACACGGGCCGTGCGCTCGCCGACTACGCGCGAGCGATCGCTGGCGGGCCGGCTGCAGCCGAACCCACTAAGCCCGCGGCCGTCAACGAGCCGGCTGCGGCGTACGCGGCGGGCAAGAAGGGCAACGGCCGCGCCGGCAACGCCGTGGTCATCCACAATGCACGCGAGCACAACCTCAAGAGCATCGACGTGCAGATCCCGAGGGACCGGCTCACGGTCATCACCGGCGTGTCGGGCTCCGGCAAATCGACGCTCGCCTTCGACATCCTCTTCAACGAAGGCCAGCGCCGGTATCTCGAGTCGCTGAACGCGTATGCGCGCCAGTTCGTCCAGCCTGCCGCCCGGCCGGATGTTGACGCGATATTCGGGATCCCGCCGACGGTGGCCATCGAGCAGCGCACCAGCCGCGGCGGCCGCAAGAGCACCGTCGCCACCCTGACGGAAATCCACCATTTCCTGCGGCTGCTCTACGTGAAGCTCGGCACCCAATACTGCCCGGATTGCGACGTCGCGATCGAGTCGCAGAGCGCCGCCTCGATCGCCGCGCGGCTGCTGCGCGAATACAAGGGCAAGCGCGTCGCGCTCCTGGCTCCTCTGGTCGTCGCGCGCAAGGGCTACTACACGGACCTCGCCAAATGGGCCGCGAAGAAGGGCTTCAAGACCCTGCGGGTCGACGGCGCCAATCTCTCCACGGCGCAGTGGCCGCGGCTGTCGCGCTTCAAGGAGCACACGATCGAGCTCCCCGTGGCGGAGATCGACGTCGGCGCGAAGACGGACACCGCTCTGCATCAGGCGCTCGCGCGTGCGCTCGACTTCGGCAAGGGCCTGGTCCATGTATTGGGTCCGCAGTCGGACCGGCCGACGGTCTTCTCGACGAAGCGTGCCTGCCCCTCCTGCGGGCTCAGCTTCGCGGAGCTCGACCCGCGTCTCTTCTCCTACAACTCCAAGCACGGCTGGTGCGAGGGCTGTCTCGGCACCGGCCTGGAAGTGCCGGCGGCGGAAGACGACCCGGCCGGCGCCGAGCCGGATGGGGGCGGCTGGCAGGACGAGGCGCCGGAAATCTGCGCCACCTGCGCCGGCAAGCGGTTGAATCCGGTCGCCCTCAGCGTGCGTTTCCGGGAGCGGTCCATCGCCGATCTCGCGGCCGGCTCCGTCGCGGACACGGCGGATTTCTTCCGGCGGCTGAAGCTCTCCTCGCGGGAACAGCAGATCGCGCGCGATCTGCTCGCGGAGATCCGGGCGCGTCTGAAGTTCCTCGATCGGGTGGGGCTCGGCTACCTGCAGCTCGATCGCTCCGCGCCCACGCTCTCCGGCGGCGAGGCGCAGCGCATCCGCCTCGCGGCGCAGCTCGGCTCCAACCTGCAGGGTGTGTGTTACGTGCTCGATGAGCCGACGATCGGGCTGCACCCGCGCGACAACGCCGTGCTGCTCGACTCGCTCGCGGAGCTTTCGAGCCATGGCAATACGCTCGTGGTCGTGGAGCACGACGAGGAGACCATCCGCCGCGCCGACCACGTGCTCGATCTCGGCCCGGGCGCGGGCGTGCTCGGCGGCGAGGTGGTCGGCGAAGGCACGGTGAAGGATCTCATTGCCAACGCACGGTCGACCACCGGGCGGTTCCTGCGTCAGCCGCTGCGCCACCCCGCGCAGCCCCTTCGGCCGGTCGGCGCGCGGACCCCGCAGCTGAAGCTCGAGGGGGTATCCCTGCACAACGTGCGCGGCGCGGACGTGCGCATTCCGCTCGGAAGGCTGGTGGTGATCACCGGGGTCTCGGGCTCGGGGAAATCGACCGTGGCGCGCGATGTGCTCTACGCCAACCTCCGCCGCCTGCTGGGCGATGCTTCGGCGGGCAGGGCCGCGGTGGCGAAGGCTGAGCCGCGCCGCCTGGGCCGGCGCAACGGCCCGCAGCTCATCGGCTGCGAGGGCATGCGGGGGCTCGAGCAGGTGGCTCGCGTGCTGGAGGTGGACCAGACTCCGATCGGCAAGACCCCGCGCTCCTGCCCCGCTACCTACATCGGGCTTTGGGACGACATCCGGCGCATCTTCGCCGCCACCACCGAGGCGCGGCTGCGCGGCTATACGGCGAGCCGCTTCTCCTTCAATACGGCCGGCGGCCGCTGCGAAGCCTGCGAGGGACAGGGCGTCAAGACCATCGAGATGAGCTTCCTGCCGGACGTAAAGGTTCTTTGCGACGTCTGCGGCGGCCGGCGGTTCAACACCGAGACGCTGTCCGTTCTCTGGCGTGAGAAGAGCATCGGCGACGTCCTGGCGATGGACGTGGACGATGCGGTCGAATTCTTCCGCGCGCACTCGCGCGTTCACCATGCGCTGAAGCTGCTGCAGGATGTAGGGCTCGGTTATCTGACCCTGGGCCAGCAGAGCCCGACCCTCTCGGGCGGCGAGGCGCAGCGCATCAAGCTCGTGGCGGAGCTCGCCAAGGTCCGTACCGATACCGGCGAGGCCCGCGATGGCGGCCCCGGCCCGCGCCAGAGCCCGAAGCACACGCTTTACGTCCTCGACGAGCCGACTGTCGGCCTCCACATGGCGGATGTGGAGAAGCTCATCCACGTCCTGCACCGGCTGGTCGCCGCGGGCAATACGGCAGTCGTGGTCGAGCACAACCTCGACGTCATGGCGGAGGCGGATTGGATCGTGGACATGGGCCCCGAGGCCGGTGATGGCGGCGGCCGCATAGTCGCGCAGGGCGCCCCGGGCGAAGTCGCGCGGCGCAAGCGGGATTCCCATACCGGCCGTGCGCTGGCTGCCTTTCTCAAGCAGCGCGTGAACGGCGCATAATCAGCAGGCCATGCCATCCTCCTCCGGGCTCGTATGCTGGAAATGCGGGGCGTCGCTCGCCGCGCTGACGCTGCCCCTGCGGCGGCTGGAGGAATGCCCCAAGTGCAGGGCCGAGCTGCACGTGTGCCGGATGTGCGTCGATTACGACACGAGCGTCGCCAAGCACTGCCGCGAGCCCGTGGCGGAGGAGGTCCGGGAGAAGACCCAGGCCAACTTCTGCGATTTCTTCAAGCCCCGGCCGGGGGCCTACATCGCCCCCAACACCGCCGAGGTCGAGCGGGCGCGCGCCGAGCTGGAGAAACTCTTCAAGTAGATCGGCGCAAAGTCGGCATCCTGCCGCGTTGCTCGGCTCCGTCCCTGCGCCGAGCCCTGCGGGCCGAGCAACGGCGCCCTTGGGCCGCTCAGTGACTTGCTGTTGACAAGCCCTGTCAGGTTTTCTTGACGCGCTCGCTCAGGCGCTCGAGCAGCCGCGAGAACGGCGTGTTCTTCTGGAATTCCACCCGCAGATGCCGCACGCCGGTGTCATTCAGCGATTCGCCGCCGCCGTTGTCGATGGCGAGCTGATTGGCACCGAGGATCTCGAGCGTTTCTTCCAGGGTCTGCGGGGTCCGGCGCTCGCGGGCGCCGACTTTGCCGCCGCTCTTGCGGACACTGCGTGCCGCGGGTGCGGGCTGCGGCGCAGCCGGTACCGCTGGCCCGGGAGCAGCCGCCACAGCCGGCGCCGCGCGCGGCGACTCATCGGAGTCGATCAGCTTGAACTCGTTGTCCGCGCTGTCGCGCCGTTTGCGCGGGGCGCCGACGCCGGAGAATCGCTGGTTGTCATCCGTTGCGCGCCCGCGCTCCTGCGGGCTCACCGGCACCACGGCGACCGAGTTGAATTCCGAGCGCACGTAGTAAGCGACCTGCTTGGCCGAGATCGCGTCGTTGAAGAACCCGAGACGCAATCCATACCATCTGCGGCCCTCACGGCTGCCCTCGACGGAGTAGAGCGTGTAGGCGCTGAAGATCGCGAGCGGCGGTACTTTGTCGAGCTCCACCGGCTGCACCGACCATTGCAGCTGCACCGCGAAGGAGACCGGCTCGTTGTGGGAGACGGCTTCCTTCAGCGCGCGCCGCGTGCCGGTATCGTCGGGCTTGAGCAGCGAAATGCCCGATTCGGCGGCAGCATCGGCCTGTAGCGGCGTTTGGGGCCGCGCGGCGCCGGATTCCTCCCGCCGCGTCTCGAGGAACCGCAGCACCTGAGTATCGGTGAGCGAGCTGTCATCGGCCACATCCGCGGCGAGAGCGGGCGCCGGCATGAGACGAGTCTCACCGGTGCCATCCTCTGCGGAATCGAGCGCCGCCAGCACTTCCTTGACGTTGGAGTCGGCGAAGATCGGCTTCCTCGCCGTCTGTGGCACCGCTCGGGAGACGGCCTGCACCGGCGATTTGACGGCGCTCGGCGCCGCTGCCGGCCTCGGCTGAGCAGTCGCAGCGGCTGCCGCCTGACGTGCGGTCGTGTTGGCAATCGTTTTGGCGGCGGGGCGCTGGCCGCCGGCGGGCGCGGTGCCGGTACGCGCCTGCGCTGGCCGTGCGGGTGGCATCGTCCTCGTCTGCGAGGCCGGAGTCGGCGCTGCCCTCTGCGGCGAGGATGGAGCGGGCGCTGGCGAGCGGGCGGCACCGCCCTGGACGGCCGCCGGCACCGCCTTCGGCGCGGGGGCCGTGGGAGTGCGCTTGGGATTTGCTTGCGGGGCTGCCGGCGGATGAAGCGTAGGCACCAACGTCGGAATTTTGGCCGGCGCCGCGTGTTGGGAGACCTGCGGCTTTGCGGCAACCGGCACCGGGGGTGTTGGAATGGTCGCCGCGGTCTTTTGGGGACCGGCGGCGTGCCGCGCCTGAGCCGCGGCGGCTTCCGCCGCGCGGGCACGCAGCTTCTTGCCGGGCGCCTCGCCCGCCCACGCACCCGGATAGATGTCCCGCACCACGCCCAGCCACTCCTCGGCTTCCGCCTGGCTGGCAAAGAATCCCATGTGGAGGCGGAAGCGCTCGCGTCCCTCCTCGAAGCGCCGGCTCACGAAGAAGGTGAAGCGCTTGAGCTCAGCCAGCTCCGTCTGCGCGAGCGCCATCGGCGTGGTCGAGGAGCATAAATTGAGGACGTACGGTCCCGTCTCTGCGGCAGGCGCCGCCGGATGTTCCGCATCCACCGCGGTGGACGCGAGATTTGCCGTTGGTGTCATAAATTCCCCGGACAGTCCAACAGCCACAGGCGATGGGAAGCGGCTCAAAACGCGAGGGGAATGCGTTCGATCGCACCTGCAGCGCGATCGTGGCAGCCCCGCCGTCATAGGAACCGTCCTTTAGACCGGTGGCTTTGCGTCCCCGCCTTTCGACGGGTTTGCCCTTGTCACAGGCACCAAGTGTCGAAGTCCGGCCGGACGGAGTCAAGGCCCGTGATTGTGCCGCCGCTCTCAAGTAGCGCGCGTCGCGAGGCCTGCAAATTGCCGTGCCTCCGCTTATGTTCAGCGCCGGCAGTGATATGTAATAAACGGGCCGCCGTTTTGCGCCGGGCGCGCGGCCGCGGCAGCTAGGAAGTCGCCGCAACCAGGGCGGCGGGCCTGCGCGGCCTCAATTGTGCGAGCGCGCAGATTCCCGCGTAGGTATAGCGCTGTGCGCCGCGGCGACCGGACCGCAAGGTCCCGAGCATGGCCGCCGCCGCGGTGCCGACCGGAATGCCACGGTTCACCGTGCGGGCGCCGACGAGAAACGGATTGACGAGCGGCATCATGGCGCGGCGCACGAGGTCGGCGACCGCCATCTCCCGCGGCCAGCCCAGCACGATCGCGGGCTGCAGGATATCGAGCGCGCCGAACCCCACACCGGCCAACATCTCTTCCAGCTCGCCCTTGATGCGCAAATACCCGCTCTTCGCCGCGACATCCGCCCCCGCCGCGGAAATGACGACGAAACGCGCCGCTCCCGCGGCCTTCGCGGCGCGGGCAAACGCCAGCGTATAGCCCAGATCGACGCGGCGGATCGCCTCATCCTCGGCGCCCTCCCGCTCGCCGAGCCGCGCACCGAGACAACAGAGCGCGACCTGACACTTCAGCCCGGCCAGCTGCCGCTCCAGATGGTCGAACTGCACGATCCGGTTGGCGAGACGGGGATGCTCACGCCCCAATGGCCGGCGCGTGACAGCGAGCACCCGCGCGACCTCCGGCGCATCGAGCAGAGCATCGAGGACGCGTCCGCCCACGAAGCCGCTGGCGCCGGCGAGCATTGCCACCAGGGAGTTGGTGTCAGTCATGGAACCTTATTAGCTCCGCCACCGGCAGCGCACAAGCTCCCGCCCTGCCTTCATGCCAACCGCGTGACCCCAATCACGCACTCAGATGGGCTATTGTGACGCGAGGCACAGGAGGTGCCATCAAATAGGCTCGGAGCAGCTCACCGTAATGGTCACGCTCTGCTGGCCGGGTTCGACGGTGAACTCCTGGTGCACGGCGCGAAAGCCGTCCCTCCTGCCGATGACCGTGTAGGTCCCGGGCTTCAGCCGTATCTCCCGCCGGCCGAAGCTTCCGAGCACACCGATGCTCGGAATCGTCACTTGCGTGGCATTGTCGGAAATCATGTTGAGCAACACCGGCCGTTCGAGCTGCGGCAGAAGTCCCGCGACCCGCTCGACCTGCGATTGCAATACCGGGCCCGAGGGTGTCTGCTCACGCGCCTGCTGAAGGAGGTCCACGGCCTCGTCGCGCACGGACGGGAGTTCGAGCCGGTCCGGATGATCGATGATCTGCTGGAGCGAGTTGGCGAGCTGCGCCCGCGCCTCATCGCGCGCCTTGCCCCGTCTGGCGAAGCCCAGTGACGGGCTCTCGCGCAGGGCGCTGTCATAAACTGCCGCGGCCTGGCGCCAGCGCTCCTGCGCCTCGAGGCGCGCAGCCTGCTGGCGCAGAGCCGCCATTCGGCCCGCCGCCATCGCGGCGCTGACCCGCTGCAGCCCCTCGGTGGCCTCCGTTCCCTGGGGCCGGAACTGCAGTGCCTGTTGGAAATCGGTCTGCGCTTCGGTCAGTCGTCCCGCCCCGAGTGCGGCAAAGCCTGCGCCCACCGAGCGCGCGTAGCTGTCGTCACCAAAGGCGGCGTTGACGCGGGCCAGCCCGGCCTTCGCCAGGTCGTTGCCGGGGTCGAGCGCCAGCGCCTGACTGAAGTCCTGCGTGGCGCGCGAATAGTCGCGCGCCGCCTCCGCCTTTTGCGCATCGCTGAGCAGCGGCAGCACGCCCTTCAGCAGGTGTGCCCGCCGGGTGCCGTCGACGGCCCGCCGACTGTTGGGGTCGATGCGCCGGGCGAGAGCGTATGCCTGGCTCGCCGGCTCCTGGTGACCCGCCGCGAGCTCGGCATCGCCCGTCTTGAGCTCCGACGCCAGCGCCTGGGGAGCCTTCTTGGCGACGTTCGCCAGAAGCTGCAGCGCCTGGTGCAGGTGCTGCAGCGCGAGCGGAACACCGCCCGCGGCGGCCGCTCCGCTCGACTCGGCGGCCTGCATCTGTGCGGCCGAGAAGTCGGTCCCGTCCCACGCGGCCGCTCCGCGGGCCGCGAGGGCGGCCACCCGCTTTTCGTACCGCGCTCGCTCGGCTTCGAGTCGGGCGAGAGCCGCCGGATCGACCTGCGGCTTCGGTGGCGCAGCAGCCGGCACCTGACCGGCCGGCGGCTTCTGCGGCGTAAAGGCCGGGGATGTCGTGACCTGGGGCAGCGCCGGGGCAATGCTCGCCAACATCGACTGCAGGCGCGCGATGTCCTGACGCGGCAGCCAGAAGAGCGCGGCCGCGGTGGCCCCACAGATCAGCACCGCTCCGCAGAGCAGTCCCGACAGCAGATACGGCCAGCGGCGAGCCCGTCTCGGGCCCGGCCACGGGTGTTGCGCTTGCCGCCTCGTTGGCGCGGGCACTGCGCGCAGACGCGGCTCGGCCATCTCCAGGCCAAGGGGATCGTGCGGCGAGAAAGTCTCGGCGGGCGGCCCGAGGCTCGGCGCCGGCTGCCGGGCCGCATGCTGCCGTTGTGGCGGAGCGTAATCGGCCCAGGTTGGCGTGGGAGATTCGTGAAGCGGGCGCGCGGCCGCGGCCGCTTCGGCCCTTACGCTGGATCCGTCATCCAACACGGCCGGGCGCGGCGGAACCGGCACCGATGCGGCTTCGCTGCGCGGGCGCCGCAGATCCGGACCGAAGGCGATCGGCGTACGTTCCGCCCGCGCGGAGTTTCGCTTGCCGGTCCGCTCGTCAGCCACCCTCTTGTCGCGGTACGTTCGCGGCTGCGAGCTCACCGCCGGGTCAGAGCCCCCTGCCGCGGCCGCTGCCAAAGCTTGCGGTATGGTCCGGCGCTGCGGGGCCCGGGGTTCTGAAGCTCGGGGTTCCTGAATTCCCGGCTCCTGAATTCGGGGCTCCGGACTTCGGGGCTCCGAGGGCCGACGCTCCGCCGCTTTCCCCGCCGGAGGTCGCCGCTGCGACATCTCGGGGCGTGGCGGCTCGCTCGCCTCCGGTGACGGGGCTTCGGTCTCGCTCGTCTCCACACCTTCCGGCGCGAAAGACAGTGTTGCATTCAATGTTGCATCGAGCTCGTCCATGACCTGTTGCATGGAGGCGGGCCGCTGCGCGGCGCTCTTGGCGAGCATGCGCATCACGAGCTCGCCGAGCTCCGGCGGAATCTGCCGCGTCGGGGCGAGCTCCGGAACGGCCTGCGTCAGGGCCCGGTTGAGCTCGAAGTTGGGATAATGAGGCGGGTGACCCGACAACAGCTCGTAGGCGAGCGCGCCGAGACCGTAGATGTCGTCTGCCGCGCTCGGCGGCTCACCGCGCAGCTGCTCGGGGCTCGCGGAAAACGGCGAATGTCCCGCTCCCCGCGGCTCACCCGCGCCGTCGCCCGGCCCGGGCAACAGCGCGGCGATGCCGAAATCCGCGAGCTTCACGCGGCCGCGGCTATCGAAGAGGACGTTACCGGGCTTGAGGTCCCGGTGCACCACGCCGCGCGCGTGCGCGTATTCGAGGGCTTCGGCCGCCTCGAGCAGTACCGGCACGATCTCCAGATATCCCGCGCCGCGCAGCCGGCGCAGATCTCCGCCTCCCGCGAGCTCCATGGGCAGCGCCACGGCGTCATCGACCCGCTCCGGGGCAAGTACCTGGAGAATCCCGGGATGCTGCAGACGGCCGCAGATCGCGTGCTCTCGCTCGAGCGCCTCCCAGGCCGCCGGATTGCGCGCGGCGGACGGGGCGAGCACCTTCAGCGCGATGTCGACACCACGCGACTCGTCGTGAGCCCTCCACACCTCACCCTGTCCTCCGGTGCCGATGCGCTCGATGAGCGTGTAGTGGCCGAGCGTGGTCGGCTGAGCGGCTGCACGAAGCTGTGGCATGACCTCCACCTTAGCTGGTCTCGCTCGATCTCTCGCGAGTACTTTACTCAGACCCGGGCACGATGCAGCAGTGCCCATCGCATGGCAGCGCGCCCGCGGCGTCGCTTGCGGCTCTCAGGGGCACTCCGCCACGACCGGAGTCGCAAGGCCCAATCCAACCCCCTGTCGCATCTTGATCACAGCCTCGGGAGCAGCCTCCCTGCCAAGCAAGATTCCTGCCCGGTCCCGCTAGAGGTCGAGCGAAAGCTGCGGCCCTGAGCGGGGCGGGAGCGGCGGGCGGAAAAGACTGGTGTTGGGCGGCTGCTGCCTGCCGGTGCCGAGGCCGAGGCGCCGGCAGGCGATCTGGAAGCGGCTGCGCAGCAGCTCCGCGAGAGGCCCCGTGCCGCGCATTCGCGTGCCGAAGCTCGAGTCGTAATCCTTGCCACCACGCATCTGCCGCACGAGCGACATCACGTGGTCGGCGCTGGCCGGAAGGTGCGCCGCGAGCCATTCGCGAAAGAGATCCTTGACCTCGTAAGGAAGCCGCAGCAGCACGTAGCCCGCCCAGCGCGCACCCGCCGCCGCGGACGCTTCCAGAATGGCCTCCATCTCGTGGTCGGTCAGCGCCGGAATGACCGGCGCCACCAGGACCCCTGTTGGAACGCCCGCCTCGTTCAACTGCCTGACGGCTTCCAGCCTGGCACGCGGCGAAGCCGCCTGCGGCTCCATGGCACGCTTGAGACTCGGATCCAGGCTGGTGATGCTGATGCCCACTCCGGCAAGCCCGTCCCTGGCCAGATCCGAGAGCAGGTCGAGGTCGCGCAGCACGAGCGCGCCTTTGGTGATGATCGTCACGGGATGCCGGCAGCGGACCAGCACCTCCAGGATCTCGCGCGTCACCCTCATCCGCCGCTCGATCGGCTGATACGGATCCGTGTTGGCTCCGATCGTGATCGGCTTGCACACATAGCCCGGCCTGGCGAGCTCCTCTTCCAACACCTTGCCGGCATCCTTCTTGTAGAACAACCTGGTTTCGAAATCCAAGCCTGGCGACAGGCCCATGTAGGCGTGACTCGGACGGGCATAACAGTTGTGGCTGACCACCCCGTTGGCAATGAAATCGCCCGTGCCGGTGGTGATGTCATAGAGCCGCATCGTACCCACCGGCTCGATGGATTTGACCCGCAGCGGCGCCTCGCTCTTGACCGCCCGGCCCTCGACGTTGAGCTTGCGGCTGATCGCGGGATCGAACGAGTGAAAGAACCGCAGATGCTCCCGGAGCCCTCCCAGGAGCCGAACCACCTTGATCGGCTTGGCTCGGTTGCCGGTTGGCTCCTCGATCGCGAATCGAAAGCCGAACTCCCTGAGAGAACGGGAAATCCAGTCTATGATCCGCAGATCAGTATTGCTGATTCGCAGGTTTCCACCGCTGAAGGAGCCTTCCGCGTCGAAGATTCCAGCCAAAAAGCCAGCGCACCATGAGCGCGAAGGCGTCGGAGGCCACGCGATCAAAAGATAGATGCGCTCGAAGCTCCAACGCATTCCAGTATGAATGGCTACCATCTCCCGGCGGTTCGCGCAAGCCGCCTGAAACAGGAATTCACGCGCGATGATGTCAAAGTCCAGCAAATAAGCTTGCGCACGATACAGAGCTTCACCATCGCATAATGCGAGCCGGAAGCGATATTGCGTAGTTCGATGACCCTCTTTGTTGCAGTAATGATAAGCAGCCAGGTGAGCATCCCCCCGAACCATGCCGCAAAGATATCCCCGCTTGTATTCGGAATCCTTGTCTACTTCTTGCGCAAACCATCCGGTTCCCATGAGCTTATTGTTTTGCGTTAGGTATGGTCTCTGCAATTCTCCGGACATGGAGCCGATGACAAACTTCCAGCCCCGTTCGGTCAAGAATCTGTGATCACCGCCAGCAACGAGCTCCGTGCCATCCTCGAGCGAAATGCGATACGCCGGTTTGATGACACTCCATTGCGCCAATACTCGAGTCTTCACGTACCGTCTAAACATTCCCTGTCGCGCGGTCCCATAGATCTCACTACCTACAGTTACCCTTGCGAGTTGACGAGCACTTCCATCAGCCATCAGGACAGGGGTGTCACCACGTAGGCAATAAACACACCCATGGCTGCATCCCCTGTACGGATTGATGGATTGCTCGAACGGAATGTCAGGCGAATCGTTTCTCGCGATGACCGAGCGCGCCCGATCGGGCTCGATGGAGGTGGGGATGAAGTCAGGAACCTCCTCCTGATACCAGCCGTCGTCGACGGCCTCGCGCTGGTGGCGCTCGAAGCGGCCGGCGGGATTGGAGAGCGCGCCGCGACCTTTGAGCGGCTGGTTCCTTTCGCGCGGAGGGGCCATGCCGGAGACTGTACATCCATCCAGGTAAGCGGTAAAGTGCTGCGCAGCGCGCGATAATGGCCGCAACGCGGGCCTGACCCGCGGGGGAGCGGAGACATGAGCGAATCAGGACAGTCGGTGAGCTATGACGGCGCCGCGAGCAAAGACGAGCGCAATCTCGCCATGTTCGCGCACCTGTCCGCCTTTGCGGGGCTGATTTTCCCGGCCGGCGGCAACGTGCTCGCGCCGCTGATCGTATGGCTCACACAGCGGGAGAAATCCGCGTTCGTGGCCGATCAGGCACTCGAAGCACTCAATTTCAACCTCACCGTCTTCCTGGCGGAGATCGTGTGCGGCTTCCTGTTCATCGTCGGAATCGGCGTGTTGCTCGGGGTCGTGCTTGGGATCGTATGGCTCGTCGGCACCATCCTTGGCGCTGTGCGCGCGTCCGAGGGGCAGCGGTTCCGCCATCGCTTCACGCTGCGGCTGGTGCACTGAGCCCTAAAAAGCTCTACACCGCGTCTTTCAGCGGCATGGTGTGATCCGCCAGCCTGTCCGGCATCGGGCGCGCGCGCGCCGCGATCAGCTTGCGCGCCGCCATCTGATCCTTCGGACTGTTGACGGCATCGACTGCGATCAACTCCCCGCCGCGCAAATAGCACGCGCTGAAGGCGCGGGTCGCGGGATCGCCGCGCATCACGACCGTGTCGTATCCCTGGCCGACCCCGATGATGATCAGCTTCAGGTCGTACTGATCCGACCAGAACCACGGCACCTTGTCGTGGACGGTCTCCATCCCCAGCAGATTGAGCGCCGCGCTCGCCCCCTGCTCGAAGGCGTTGTCGACCGACTCCAGCCGCAGGCGCCGGCCGTAGTGCAGGCTCGGGTGATTGGCGCAATCCCCGGCTGCATAGATCGCCGGATCCGAAGTCCGGCAATGCTCGTCGACTACCACTCCGTTCTCGCACGCCAGCCCGGCGGCAACGGCCAGCTCGTCGGCAGGTAGAACGCCGCAGCCCACTACCACCACATCGGCAGGGTGCTCCTCGCCGTCCTCGGTAACCACGGCGCGGACGCGGCGCGAGCCAGGCCCCGCGGCCAGTGCACGGACCCTGGAATTGCAGAGAATCCTCACCCCGTGCCGCGCGTGCTCAGCCTGATAGAAGGCGGAAAGTTGCGGGCAGACGACGCGATTCATGACCCGATCGGCCATCTCCAGCACCGTGACGTCGAGACCGGCCTCCCGGACCGTGGCCGCCACCTCGAGTCCGATGTAGCCGCCGCCGACGATTACCAGGCGCTTGCCTGGCCCGAGCTCGGTACGAATGCGCTCTACGTCGGCGATGGTCCGCAGGAAGTACACGCCCTCGAGCTCAGTCCCGGGTGCGGCAAGGGGCCGGGGACGGCTGCCCGTCGCGATCAACAAAGCGTCATAGGCAACGGTCGAGCCGTCGTCGAGCCGCAGACGTTGCTCGCGGCGCGAGACTTCCTGGACGCGGCGTCCGAGCCGAACCTCGACGGAATGGGACTCGTAGAAATGCTGCGGCCGCAGCAGCAGCCGCTCCCGCTCCAGCGCACCGGCCAGGTACTTCTTGGAGAGCGGCGGCCGCTGATAGGGCAGCCACGGCTCATCGCCGATCAGCGCCAGCTGGCCGGTAAAGCCCTTGCGGCGAAGCGTGTCGATGGCCTGGACGGCCGCCTGGCCGCCACCCACGATGACCAGTCGCGTATACATTCGATCCGGAGCTTAGCCTATCGCCTCACCGCCCGGCACCCTGCACCAGCCGCGAGCACCGGGCGACCCGTGATGCGCCATAATGGTGCGTCCGAGCCCGCGGCCGGTCGAAGGTGGCCGCGATCCCGGCCATTTACACGTATTCCCCTGCGTGGCATGAAAGCTGCAAAATCGCAACGCAGCCTGCCCCTCAAAGATAAAGCACAGACACTCGACGGAGAGCTCGCACATGAAACTGGTCACCGCCATCATCAAACCGTTCAAGCTCGACGACGTGCGCGCTGCGCTGTCCGACATCGGCGTCTCGGGCATGACGGTGACGGAGGTCAAGGGGTTCGGGCGCCAACGCGGGCACACGGAGCTGTATCGCGGCGCGGAATACGTGGTGGACTTCGTCCCCAAGACGCGGATCGAGGTCGCCGTGCGCGCCGACTTGGTGGATCAGGTCGTCGAGGCCATCCTGAAATCAGCCAAAACCGGCAAGGTGGGCGACGGCAAGATCTTCATCACCGACATCCAGCGCGTCATCCGCATCCGGACCGGTGAAACCGACGACGCGGCTCTTTGAAGATTGGCGCCAATCGCTCCCGGCGATTGGCGCGGCCAGCCTTGTGACTCGTTCGGGCTCGCGGGCCAGGGAGCGGCCCTGGCCCGCTCAATCATTTGCTTTCGCACGGGGAGGCAGAGGCAGGGCGGTAGAGGCCGTGGGGCGCTTACTCACTTGCTTTTGCACGGGGAGGCAGAGGCAAGGCTGTCGAAGCTGTGGGCGCTTGTCGCCTTGGCTTTCGGCCGGCGGCCTACTTGACGCGGTGAGGGCGGCCGGGTAATTCAAGCGCATGGCGCTGGCGATTCGGTTTCATGAGCACGGGGGTCCCGAGGTCCTGCGGGTCGAGGACCTCGATCCCGGTCAGCCGGGCCCTGGCGAGGCGCAGGTGCGCCATACCGCCATCGGGCTCAACTACATCGATGTCTATGACCGCACGGGACTCTATCCGGTAGAGCTGCCGAGCGGCTTGGGCCGCGAAGCCGCCGGCCTCATCACTGCGCTGGGACGCAAGGTCCGCGGCTTCAAGGTAGGCGATCGTGTCGCCTACGTGCATTCGCGTCCGGGCGCCTATTGCGAAGTGCGTAACCTGCCCGCGGAACGGCTGGTGAAAGTGCCGCGGGGCATCTCGGACGAAGAGGCGGCCGCGCTGATGCTGAAGGGTTTGACCGCCCATTTCCTGCTGCGCCGCACCCATCGAGTGGCTCGCGGCGAGGCTATTCTCGTGCATGCGGCGGCGGGCGGTGTGGGCCTCCTCCTCTGTCAATGGGCCAAGGCGCTGGGCGCGAAGGTGATCGGCGTGGTCGGCAGCGACGCCAAGGCGGAGCTGGCGCGCCGCAACGGCTGCAAACATGTGTTGATTCTCGGCCGCGAGCCGCTGCCGGCCGCGGTCAGGAAGCTGACCAAGGGAGAAGGCGTGGCCGTCGTGTACGACTCGGTCGGGAAGGATACCTTCATGGACTCGCTCGACTGCCTGCGCCCGCTCGGCATGCTGGTCGCCTACGGCAACGCCTCAGGCCCGCCTCCGGCGGTGAGCCCGCTCGAGCTCAGCAAGCGCGGCTCGCTGTTCCTGACACGTCCCACGCTCTTCAACTACATCGCCACGCGGCAGGCGCTGGATGCGGCGGCGCGCGAGCTCTTCGCTGCCGTCAAGAGCCGCGCCGTGCGCGTCAGGATCGGCCAACGATATGCGCTGACGGATGCGGCGCAGGCTCATCGCGACCTCGAGGGCCGCCGCACTACCGGATCGACGGTGTTGGTACCTTAGCCGGCAGCCGCACGATGAAGCGGGCGCCGCGGCCTTCGCCGTCGCTCACGGCCTCGACGGTGCCGGAATGCAGCTCCACGAGGTGGCGCACGATCGCGAGCCCCAGTCCGAGGCCGCCGTGCCGCCGGCTGATCGAGCCGTCCTCCTGGCGGAATCGCTCGAAGACGTGCGGCAGGAATTCCGGCTTGATGCCCTGGCCGGTGTCCGCGACGCTGATGTGCACCTGATCGCCGCTCATCGTGAGCTCCACGGCGATCCGGCCGCCCTGAGGAGTGAACTTCACGGCGTTGGAGAGGAGGTTGCAGACGACCTGCTGCAGGCGCGCGGGATCTCCCCGGACCATCCCCGTCACCTCGCCCAGCAGCGGCACGATGCTGACTTCCTTGGCCTGGGCAGCCGGCTGCATCGTGGCGACCGCCGCCTCGATGACCCGCTGCGGCACGACGTCTCCCAGCTCCAGGGTGATCTTGCCGGTGACGATGCGCGAGACATCGAGGAGGTCTTCGATGAGACGCTTCTGGGCGCGCGCGTTGCGCTCGATGGTCTCGAGCGCCCGCGCCTGAGTCGCCTCATCCAGGCGGCGGGTGCGCAGCAGCGTGATCCAGCCGAAGATGGCATTGAGCGGAGTACGCAGCTCGTGCGACATGGTGGCCAGGAACTCGTCCTTGAGGCGGCTGAGCTCCTCGGCCTGCCCGCGCAGCAGCCTCTCGCGCGCCAGCAGCTCCTCGCGCTCGTTCTCCGCCCGCAGCCGCTCCTCGATCTCGCCCCGCAGCCGCTCGTTGCTGCTCAGCAGCTCGGCGGTCCGCTGCGCGACGCGCGACTCGAGCTCCTGGTTCGCGCGGGCAAGCGCCGCCCGCGTCAGGAACAGATCCAGGAACACTCCCACCTTGGCCCGCATGACGGGCGCCACGACCGGCACCTGGATGTAGTCGACGACACCGAGCTCGTAGCCGCGCGCGCGCTGTAAGTCATCGGCGTACGCGGTCACCATAATGATGGGCGTGTGCCGTGCGTTGCGGTGTTGGCGCAGAAGCTCGGCGGTCTCGAGGCCGTCCATGCCCGGCATGTTGACGTCCAGCAGGATGACGGCGAACTCGCCTTCGAGCACGCGCCGCAGCGCCTCCTCGCCGGAGCCGGCCTTGACCACCTCGGCCTCGACCCCCTCTAGAATCGCTCCGTAGGCCAGGCGCTTCTCCGGCAGATCATCGACGATCAGAATCCGGGCGCGCGCCGCCGGGGCAGCACCTGGCACAGCGCCCGGCTCCGTATCGCTCATGGGTGCTGCGCCCCGATCAGCGCACCACGCGCAGCTGACGCGCGTTGCGCCCGATTCCAAGGGCGCCGCTGCGCACGACCTCGACGAGCTCCGCGCCCCGCGCGAGATCGGACGTGAAGGTGTCTATTTCCGCCTCGCTCGCCGTGAGCTCCACGATGAAGCCGTCCGGCGCCGGATCGAGCACACGGCCGCCCGTGCGTACGACGTACCCCCGGACGGCATCCGTATCCGCCGGCCGGACGCGCAGCTTCAGCAGGATCAGCTCGCGCTCGAGGTGCTCGCCGGTCGTCATGTCCTCGACATTCACCACATCCACCAGCTTGTTGAGCTGATTGACGATCTGTTGAATGACGGACTCCGAGCCAGTGGTCACGAGCGTGAGACGCGATACCGTCGGATCGTCCGTCGGCGCGACGGAGAGCGACTCGATGTTGTAACCACGGGTGGAGAACAGCCCGGCGACGCGGCTCAGGGCACCGGCCTCGTTCTGCAGCAGGATGGCGATGATATGACGCATGGTCCGTGGGACGTGCCCAGATAGAGAAGGCAGGCTGCAGAATAAAGGATCGGGCGCCGGGCGGCCATCGGAGCGGCTTTCGTGCCGCGGAACGACCTGCTAGTCTCCCAAGACCACCCTCCGCGCGATCGAGCGCCGATCTTCCGAGAGCTCCTCATGAGCGATACCGTCATCCAGCCCCGCCCCGTCGGGCACCCGCTCGCCGGCCAGACCATGTCCGGGGCGCGGATGATCGTGCAGGTGCTGGCCGATGAGGGCGTCGAAGCCATCTTCGGCTATAGCGGCGGGGCGATTCTGCCGACCTACGACGCGGTATTCCTCTACAACGAGGAGCAGGCGCAGCGGGGCGGCGCCCAGATCCCGCTGATCGTGCCGGCGAACGAGCAGGGAGCGGGCTTCATGGCGGCAGGGTTCGCGCGCGCCACGGGCCGCGTGGGCGTCTGCCTCGTGACCTCCGGGCCGGGCGCCACCAATACGGTCACGCCCATTCGCGATTGCATGGCGGACTCGGTACCCATCGTGGTGATCTGCGGCCAGGTCGCGCGAGCCTCGATCGGGACCGACGCCTTTCAGGAGGCGCCCGTCGCAGCGTTGATGGGCTCCGTAGCGAAGCACGTTTTCCTGGTTACCGATCCGGCGCGGCTCGAGGCGACAGTGCGCTCGGCGTTCGAGCTTGCCCACACCGGCCGGCCCGGCCCGGTGGTCATCGACATCCCGAAGGACGTACAGAACTGGGAAGGCGTGTACCAGGGCGCCGGCACGCTGCCGCTCCCCGGGTATCGCCGCCGGATGAAGGAGCTGGCCGATCAGGTCGTCGAGCCGCGGGACGCCGAGCGGCTATTCGAGATGCTTGGGGAAGCGCGCCGCCCGCTGATCTACGCGGGAGGCGGCGTGATCAACGCCGATGCCGCCGGTGCGCTCACCGAGTTCGCCACCGCCTTCGAGATTCCGGTGGTGACCACTCTGATGGGGATCGGCGCCATCGACACCACGCATCGCCTCTCGATGCGGATGCTCGGGATGCACGGCGCCGCTTTCGCCAACTACGCCGTCGACGACTGCGACTTCCTCATCGCCGCCGGCGCGAGGTTCGACGACAGAGTGGCCGGCGTGCCCGCGAAGTTCGCCCGCGGCGCGAAGCGCATCGCGCACCTCGACATCGATCGCGCGGAGATCAATAAGGTCAAGCGTGTCCAGTGGAGCCACGTGGGCCTGCTCCGCGAGGCGTTGAGCGCGCTCACCGAGCACGGCCGCCTCGCCGGCTTCAAGCGCGACTATGGCGAGTGGCACGCGGCGCTCGCGGACCTCAAGCGCGTCCACGCCATGGGCTATGACCGCAAGAGCCCGCTGATCCAGCCGTATTACGTCATCGAGGAGATCAACAGGCAGACCCGCGGCGAGGCGATCATCACCACCGGCGTGGGCCAGCACCAGATGTGGGCCGCGCAGTACTGCGATTTCCGCCGGCCGCGGCTCTGGCTGACCTCGGGCAGCATGGGGACCATGGGCTTCGGGCTTCCCGCGGCGATCGGCGCGCAGCTCGCGCATCCGCGGCGCCTGGTCGTGGACATCGACGGCGACTCGAGCATCCGCATGAACATCGGCGAGCTCGAGACCGTGACCACCTACGACCTGCCGATCAAGATCGTGGTCCTCAACAATTTCGGCGACGGCATGGTCAAGCAGTGGCAGAAGCTCTTTTTCAAGGGACGCCTGTCCGCAAGCGACAAGTCACTGCACAAGAAGGACTTCATCCGCACCGCTCAGGCCGACGGGTTCCGCTACGCCGTGCGGCTCGACCGCAAAGAAGACGTGCCGCGGGTCGTCGAGGAGTTCATCCGCTTCGAGGGACCGGCTTTCCTCGAAGTCATGATCGACCCGGACGCGGGCGTCTATCCGATGGTGGGCCCCGGCCAGAGCTACGAGGAGATGATCACCGGCGAGTTCATCGCCTCGCGTTACAAGGTGGACATCAAGCCCCCGGGCCCCTCGGAGATGTTTTGACCGGGCGCACGCCGTGAAGTACCTGCACACGATGGTCCGGGTGACGGATCTGGAGGCCTCCCTGCGCTTCTACCGCGATGCGCTCGGGCTGGTCGAGCTGCGCCGCAACGACTACGCGCAAGGCCGTTACACCCTGGTGTTCCTGGCCGCGCCGGGCGACGAGTCGGCGCAGATCGAGCTGACGTTCAACTGGGATCCCGAGGCGTACACCGGCGGCCGCAATTTCGGCCACCTCGCGTACCAGGTGGACGACATCTACGCCACCTGCCAGCGCCTGAGAGAGCATGGGGTGACGATCAGCCGGCCTCCGCGCGACGGGCGCATGGCCTTCGTGCGGTCGCCCGATCAGATCTCGATCGAGCTTCTGCAGCGCGGAGCCGCGCTGCCTCCGGCAGAGCCGTGGACCTCGATGCCGAACACCGGGAACTGGTAGGGGCCCCGGGGCTCCTCGAGCGCTATCTGCACGAGCAGATACCGCTCTCCGCCGCGATGGGCGTGCGGGTGAGGGTGGCCACCACCGAGCGGGTGCAGCTGGCGGCACCTCTGGCGCCCAACGTCAATCACCACGACACGGTCTTCGGCGGCAGCGCCGCCGCGCTGGCCACTCTTTCCGCCTGGGCTCTGCTGCACCTGCGGCTCGCGCGCGCGGGGCTGCGCGCGCGCCTGGTCATACAGCGCAGCAGCATGGAATACGAGCGGCCCATCCCCGGGGATTTCGAGGCCGTCTGCCGCTTCTCGGACGAGTTCGCCTGGGAGCGATTCCGGGCCACCCTGGCCCGCCGGGGCCGTGCCCGCCTGACGCTCGCCGCACATCTCGTCCACGACGCCCAACGGATGGCCACTTTCGAGGGGGACTTCGTGGCGTTGCGGGCCGCAGACATGGAACTGCAACCCACATGAGTGCAGAATGTAGGGAGTTGGAAACAACTCCGCTCGTCAAGAAGAGGCAACCTCACATGAGCAACGCTGAGATTCGGGGGCGATTCGTCTGGCACGAGCTGATGACGACCGACCCGCAAGCCGCGGCCACCTTCTACTCCAGAGTCCTGCCGTGGAAGACCCAGCCTTCCGGCATGCCCGATTACACGCTGTGGGTATCCGGCAAGACAATGACCGCCGGCCTCATGGCCCAGCCGGAATCCGCCCGCCAGGCCGGCGCGCCGCCGAGCTGGCTCGTCTACATCGGCACTGCGGATGTCGATGGCACCGCGGCGGCCGCGGAGCGCCTGGGCGGCAAGGTGCTGAAGGCACCCGCCGATATTCCCGCCGTGGGCCGCTTCGCCGTGCTCGCCGACCCGCAGGGCGCCGCGTTCGCGATCTTCACGCCCAGCGCCATGCCGGGGGATGCCGCTCCGCCGACCGACTTCTCCTGGCACGAGCTCGCCACGAGCGATCAGCAGGGTGCGATCGCATTCTATTCGGAGCTCTTCGGCTGGGCTCGAGGACCCGCCCATGACATGGGGCCCGCGGGCACCTACCAGCTCATCGAGCATGGCGGCGCACAGGTGGGCGGCATTTACAAGGTGATGGACGCCTCGAAGCCGCCGCACTGGCTGACCTACATCGAGGTCGCCAGCGTCGATAAGGCGGCCGCGGCGGCGAAAGCGGCCGGCGGGCGAGTGACTCAGGGGCCCATGGAGGTGCCCGGAGGCAGCCGCATCGCGCAGATCCTGGATCCGCAGGGCGGCGCGTTCGCAGTCCACGAGCTGGCGAGGCAGTCCGCGGCGGCCGGTAAGCCCGCCGAGAAATCGAGCGCCGCCAAACCCGCGCCAGCCAAGAGCCGCCCCGCTGCCCGCAAGCGCCCTGCGAAGCCAGCGTCGGCCGCAAAGGCGCCGGCCAGACCTGCGCGCAAGGCAGCCGCCAAGGCGAAGAAACGGCCAGCGGCCGCAAAGCACGCCGCCACGAAATCGGCCGCAGGCAAATCACCGGCCCGGAAATCACCGGCCAGGAAGGCCGCCGGAAAGCGTCCGGCGGCGCGCAAGGCGAGCAAAACCACGGGCAAAAAGTCGGGCAAGCGCTCGGCGGCCAAATCCGCCAGGCGCAGATAGCGCCCTTTCGGTTGGGCCCGCCGCGAAAACGGCGGGCCCTCCTCAGAGCCTTATCAGGGGTCGCCCGAAGTTCTCGCCGCGCATGGCCTTGATCAGGTGCGCGGGGGCATTTTCCAGCCCTTGTGCCACGTCCTCGCGGCACACCAGCCGGTCCGCGCCGTACCAGGCGATCGCATCCTTCAGGAACTCGCCGCGGCGGTGCTCGTAGTCCGCCGCGTTTACCCGCAGCACGGTTACCTCGCCAGGCGCATATCCCGCTCGGCGCAGCAGGTCGGCCGCATCGTCCTGACGGACGCTGTTGAGAATGACGCGGCCGCCAGGCGCGAGATGATGGCCCGAGAGCACGGCCTCCAGCAGCTCGCCCCCTGAGTTGTCGAAGTAAATGTCGAATCCGCGCGGTGCCTGCTGCTTCAGCCGGTTGCTCAGATTTTCCGAGTGATGGTCGATACACGCCGAGAAGCGCGCATGCCGCGTCGCCCAGTCACACTTCTCGCGTGAGCTGCCGATGCCGACGGCGCGGGCGCCCTTGATCCGCGTCACCTGTCCGGCCATCGCGCCGGCCACGCTCGCCGCCGCGGAGACCAGCACCATCTCCCCCGCACGCAGCCCGGCGAGATCGATCAGCCCGAAGTACGCCGCCATGCCCGACGGGCCGAGGAGCCCGAGTGCGGTCGATGCAGGCGCCTGGCCCGGGTGCAGCGCGCAGGCATGGTGACCGTCGGAGACACAGATCTCGCGCATGCCGCACTCGAGAACGACATGTTGTCCAACCGCGAAAACATCATGGCGCGATTCCAGGACCTCGCAGACGCCCAACGCCGGAACGACATCGCCGGGCTGCGGACCTGTGCTCGAGCGCGTGCCCGCAGCGGACGGCACGCAGGTGAACGGATCGACCGCGAGCCAGCGCGCCCGGCAGAGGATGCCGCCGTTGCTGAGGCGGGGTATTTCGCCCGGCACTACCTCGAAGTCGCCCGCGGTCGCGGGCTTGCGCCTGATCCTGACCTCGAGATTGCGCATAGGCTTCGCCTTTTTATTGAGCTTGGGCCTCCGCCGCTTTACGGCGCGCGGCGTCTTCCTGGTACGCGGCGTTGATCTGCTGCTGGATCTTTGCCTCCGTCTGCTGCGCCTGCTTTGCCTGCTGCGCAGCGGAGGCGCCGCCCGCAGCCGCGGTGGCACCGGTTTCCACCAGGCCGCAGGCGGAGAGCGCGAGGAGAGCGGCCAGCAGGGCCAGCGACTTCGCCAGGGTTCGTATCATGCGAATAGCTTAAACCCGAACTGCCGCTGCGGCACAATCCGCCCTGCACCATGCCCAAATCTCCCCCCTCTCGCCCGGCAGTGACAACCCCGCCACGCGTCCGCCGCGGCTATTTCGAATGCCGTTATGGCCAGTTGCACGTCCATAACGCAATCCCCTCCGGGGGCGGCTTCGAGGAGGGCACTCCCCTTCTGTGCCTGCATCAGAGCCCCCACTCCGGGCGTAGTTTCGCGCGCTTCCTGAGCCTGGCGGGGGTCGGACGGTCGGTTTTTGCCCCTGATTTGCCCGGATTCGGGGACTCGGATCCCCCACCTCCTGGAGCAGGCGTCGCCGAGCATGCTGCGGCCCTTGGCGACTTTCTCGACAGCATGCGCCTTCGTCAGATCGACCTTCTGGGCCATCGGTTCGGTGCCCTAATTGCCGCAGAGCTGGCGGCGATACGTCCAAACCAGGTGCGGCGCCTGGTGCTGGTGTCGCCACCGCTCAGCCGGGACACTCCGGAACCGCAGCCACTGGCTGCCGCAACGGACGGCAGCCACTTGCTCGAGGAGTGGCGTCGCGCGGTGGCATATTGCGGCCCCGACGCTTCGCCAGAGGCCGCGGCGGCCGCGCTGGCGGAGCGGCTGCGCAATGGCGCGCAGGCCGCGGCGGCAGCGGCGGCCGAGCGCAGTTACGACCTGCGCGCCCGACTGACGCAGGTTTCCGTCCCGCTGCTGGTTCTGCGCCTGCGTGAGGAAGTTGCCTCTAATAAGGGACAAGTGCGCGATATGCCCGCGCGAGCGCGAGTCGTCGAGCTGCCCGAGCGGGGCGGCTCGGTTTTCGAAACGGCGCCCGAGGTTGCGGCCCGGGCCGTGGAAGGCTTCCTGCGTTAGCGAACCGCGCTCGCAGTCGCGGGCTCGCCGGCATTTCTCTACCTGCCGTCCTCGATCGCGCGCGTCCAGTGCGCCACCTCTTCCCGTCATCGATCCCGCCACGGTCAGCCGCGCGTCCTCGAATCCCCAGGTCTGCGCGGGGGAGCGGCACCGAACGTCGATCAGCGAAGTGCCGCTGGTTGCGGGAATTCGCTAAGCTCCGGCGATGGCCAGTCCTTATATCGAGCGGATCCTCAAGGCGCGCGTCTATGACGTCGCGATCGAGTCGGCCCTGGATGAAGCGCCTCGGCTTTCGCGGCGGCTCGGCAACAAAGTGCTGCTGAAGCGCGAAGACCTGCAGCCGGTGTTCTCGTTCAAGCTGCGGGGAGCGTATAACCGCATTGCGCACCTCGCGGACGGCGCGGCGAAACGCGGCGTGGTTTGCGCGTCGGCGGGCAATCACGCGCAGGGCGTTGCGCTGGCGGCGCGGCGGCGGGGTATCCCGGCCGCGATCGTGATGCCGCGCACCACCCCCCAGATCAAAGTGCAGGCGGTCATCGACCTCGGCGGCGAGGTCGTGCTGCATGGGGATGACTACGACACGGCGCTGGAGCGGGCGCTGGAGCTCGCGCGAGAGCGCAATCTCGTGTTCGTCCATCCGTTCGACGACCCGGATGTCATCGCGGGGCAGGGCACGATCGGGGTGGAGCTGGTGCGTCAGACGGGCGGCAACCTCGATGCCATCTTCGTACCGGTCGGGGGCGGCGGCCTCATCGCCGGCATAGCCGTCTACGTGAAGTACCTCTACCCCAACGTTCGCATCATCGGGGTGGAGCCGGAGGATGCCGCCAGCATGTACGAGTCGCTGAAAGCCGGGCGGCGGGTCACGCTGGACCGGGTCGGAATCTTCGCCGATGGAGTCGCGGTAAAGCGCGTAGGGGAAGAGACTTTCTCGCTCTGCCGCAGCCTCGTCGATGAGATAGTGCTGCTCGACACGGACGAGATCTGTGCCGCCATACAGGACGTCTTCGAGGATACCCGCTCGATCGTGGAGCCGGCCGGCGCGCTCGCGGTGGCGGGACTCAAGAAGTATGTCGCCCGCGAGGGGTGGCGGGACAAGCGTCTCGTCGCGATCAACAGCGGCGCCAACATCAATTTCGATCGCCTGCGGCACGTGGCGGAGCGCGCCGACCTCGGCGGCGAGCGCGAGGCGCTGCTCGCGGTGACGATTCCGGAGCGGCCCGGCAGCTTCCTGCGCTTCTGCGAGGTGCTGGGCAACCGCAACGTCACGGAATTCAACTACCGCTACGAGAGCGAGCAGGCCGCGCAGATCTTCGTCAGCTTCGGGCTCGCCCAGGGCCGCACGGAGAAGGATGCGGTCATCCGCGCCCTGCGCGAGGCCGGCTACACGGTCACCGACATGACCGACAACGAGATGGCGAAGCTCCACGTGCGCTACATGGTCGGCGGCCACGCGCGCGGCATCCGCGAGGAGCTGCTCTACCGTTTCGAGTTCCCGGAGCGCCCCGGGGCCCTGCTCAGGTTCCTCCAGGCGGTGGGCGGCCGGTGGAACATCAGCCTGTTCCACTACCGCAACCACGGCTCCGACTACGGCCGGGTGCTCGCCGGCATCCAGGTGCCGTCAGCCGAGCGCGCCGACTTCCTGCAGCATCTCAACGAGCTGCACTACGCGTACGCGGAAGAAACGGACAATCCTGCCTACCGGATGTTTCTGGGGGCCTGAGCCGCCCGGAGGTTCCTCAGCTCAGCACCACCAGCAGATCCTTCGCATCCACCTGCTGTCCCGGGTTGACCAGCACCTCCGCCACCTCGCCGTCCGCCTCCGCGCGCACCGCGGTCTCCATCTTCATCGCCTCGAGAGTGGCGAGCAGATCACCGCGCGCCACCTTCCGCCCGACGGCGACCGCTACGGTCGCGATGGTCCCGGGCATCGGAGCGCCGATGTGCTTGGGATTGCCGGGCTCCGCCTTGCGCTGCGGAGGGCGCTTGGCGACCTGGCTGCGGTCGGGCACGCGCACCGAGCGCGGCTGTCCGTTCAGCTCGAAGAAGACGGTCCGGGTACCGTCCTCGTGCGTGTCGCTGGATGTCACGTAGCGCACGATGAGCGTCTTTCCCCGCTCCAGCTCGACGCTCACTTCCTGACCCGGCTCCATCCCGTAGAAGAACACCGCGCTCGGCAGAATGCCGACGTCGCCGTACTGCGCGCGCTCGGCGGCATAGTCGAGCCACACGCGCGGGTACATGAGGTATGAGGCCAGGTCGTCGTCGGTGACCGGGCGCGTGACCTTCTGTTGGATCTTGGCGCGCTCGGCCGCCAGATCGACGGGCGGCATCTGCGCGCCCGGGCGCCGGGTGAGAGGCGCTGCGCCTTTCAGCACCTTGCGCTGCAGCGCCTCGGGGAAGCCCCCGTAAGGCTGGCCCAAGTCGCCGCGGAAGAGCTGCACGACGGACTCGGGAAACGCCACATCGACCCGCGGATCGAGCACCTGCTTCGGCGTCAGGCCGCTGGTGACCATGAGGAGCGCCAGGTCGCCAACGACTTTCGACGTCGGAGTCACCTTTACGATGTCGCCGAACATGGCGTTGACATCGGCGTAGGCCTGCGCAACGTCCGGCCAATGCGCATTGTCAACGCCTAACGAGCGGGCCTGCTCCCGCAGATTGGTGTACTGCCCGCCGGGCATGCCGTGCACGTAGACCTCCGACGCGCCGGAGCGGATGTCGCTCTCGAAGGCGGCGTAGAGCCTGCGCACCTGCTCCCAGTAGGCTGACAGCAGGCGCAGCCTCGACGGATCTACGCCGGAGTCTCGCGGTCCGTGGCGCAGCGCTTCGACGATGGAGCCGAGGTTGGGCTGGGATGTCAGGCCGCTCATCGCATCGATCGCGCCGTCGACCGCATCCGCGCCGGCCTCGACCGCGGCGAGCACGCTGGCGGCCGCGATGCCGCTGGTGTCATGCGTGTGAAAATGCACCGGCAGCCCGATTTCCTCCTTCAGAACCTTCACCAGTGTGAAGGCGGCGCGCGGACGGCACAATCCGGCCATGTCCTTGATGCCGAGCACGTGCGTGCCGGCGGCCTTCAGCTCACGCGCCAGCTTCAGGTAGTAATCGAGCGTGTACTTGCTCTCGCGCGGATCGCTCAGGTTTCCGGTGTAGCAGATCGCGGCCTCGCAGAGCTTGCCCGTTTCCAGCACTGCCTCGATCGGCATGTGCATGTTCTCGACCCAGTTGAGCGAGTCGAAGATGCGGAACACGTCGATGCCGCGCTCCGCGGCACGGGCGATGAAGAACCGCACGACGTTGTCGGGATAGTTGGCGTAACCGACTGCGTTCGCCGACCGCAGCAGCATCTGCAGCAGCAGATTCGGCACGCGCTCGCGCAGCATCGTCAGCCGGTGCCAGGGGTCTTCCTTCAGGAACCTCATCGCCACATCGAACGTCGCCCCGCCCCAGCACTCGAGCGAGAACAGTTGCGGCAGCAGGCTGGCGTAGTAAGGCGCAATGGCCGTCATGTCGACGGTGCGCATGCGCGTAGCGAGCAGCGACTGATGCGCATCGCGCAGGGTCGTGTCGGTGAGCAGCACCCGCTCCTGCGCCAGCATCCACCGCGCGAAGCGCTCCGGCCCGAGCTCCGCGAGCTTCTGCCGGGTGCCGGGCGGGGGCGGATCGGCCAGGGCCGCGTGCGGCAGCCTGGGCGTCTCGAGCCGCGCCGGACGGGCGCGGCCGCGCGTCTCCGGATTGCCGTTGACGATGGTTTCGGCGATGTACGTCAGGATGCGCGTGGCCCGGTCGCGCTTCGGCGGCCAGCGGAAGAGCTCCGGTGTCTCGTCGATGAATCTCGTCGTGTACTCGCCCCGCGCGAACCGGGGGTGCGTGATCACCTGGTCGAGGAATCGCAGGTTGGTCACGACGCCGCGGATGCGGAATTCCCACAGTGCGCGATGCATCCGCGCGTCGGTCTCCTCCGGAGTGGGCGCCCAGGCCGTCACCTTCACCAGGAGCGAGTCGTAGGAGCGGGTGATGATGGCGCCGGTGTAGGCCGTGCCGGCGTCCAGGCGGATGCCGAAGCCCGCGGGGCTGCGGTAAGCGGTGATCTTGCCGTAATCGGGAATGAAGTTGTTTTCCGGGTCCTCCGTGGTCACACGGCATTGCAGAGCGTGCGCGCCGATGCGGATCTCCCCTTGCGGCGGCACTCCGCTTTCCGCTGTCCCGAGCCGCGCGCCCTCGGCGATGCGGATCTGCGCCTTCACGATGTCGATCCCGGTCGCGCACTCGGTGACGGTATGCTCGACCTGGATACGCGGGTTGACCTCGATGAAGTAGAACCTGCCGGAATCGGCGTCCTGCAGGAACTCCACGGTGCCGGCATTGAGGTAATTCGCCGCCCGGCCGATGGCGAGCGCGGCCTGGCAGAGCTGCCCCCGCTGAGCCTCGCTCAGAAACACCGCGGGCGCGCGCTCCACGACCTTCTGGTTGCGGCGCTGCACCGTGCAATCGCGCTCGTAGAGATGCACCAGGCCGCCATGCGCGTCGCCCAGGAGTTGCACCTCGACGTGGCGCGCGCGGCGCACCAGCTTCTCGAGATAGACCTCGTCGTTGCCGAACGCCGCCTTCGCTTCCCGGCGCGCGACCGGCAGCAGCTCCGCGAGCTGAGCATCGCTCTCGACGATGCGCATGCCCCGCCCGCCGCCGCCCCAGCTTGCCTTGAGCATCACCGGATAACCGATCTCGTGGGCGAGCCGCCGGCACTCCTCGAGGGCCGCCGGCAGCGCCGGAGTGGCCGGCATGACCGGCACCCCGGCGGCGGTCGCGAGGTTGCGCGCCGCCACCTTGTTGCCCAGGGTGCGCATGGTCTCGGGGCGCGGGCCCACGAAGACGACCCCGGCGCCCGCGCAGGCCTGCGCGAACTCCGGGTTCTCGGAGAGGAACCCGTACCCCGGATGAATGGCATCCACTTTGGCCTCCCGCGCGATGCGCAGGATGTCCTCGATATCGAGGTATGCCTCGATCGGCCCCTTGCCGCTGCCGACGAGATAGCTTTCATCCGCCTTGGTGCGATGCAGCGAGAAGCGGTCTTCCTGTGAGTAGATGGCCACGGTGCGCAGGCCGAGCTCGCTGGCCGCCCGCATCACACGGATGGCGATCTCGCCACGGTTGGCCACCAGAATGCTTCGGATCCGCTGCGACATGCGCGCCCTATACCCTTAATATCCAAGTTGCCCAGCGCTCTGCCACGCGACCCCGAAGGATGCGGCAGGTCAGGCACAGGGAGTGTGCCCCGCCGCCGCAGGTGGCGGAGCCTCGGGCAAAAACCACGCTTTTTGCCCGAGGCCGCGCTGGACCGGGCAGGATGCCCGGATCCAGCGCTTCATACTACCGGACTCTCCCATGCTTTCTATTGCCATTCACGGCGGCGCCGGCGCGGTGCCGAGCACTCTCACGGCCGAGCGCGAGCGGCAGTACCGCGATGGGCTCGCGGCGGCTCTCGACCTGGGATACGCCACGCTCGCGAAGGGCGGCTCGAGCCTCGATGCGGTCACGGCCGCCGTACGCACGCTCGAGGACAACCCATTGTTCAATGCCGGGCGGGGAGCGGCGCTCACCCGCGACGGGGCCGCGGAGCTCGATGCGGCCATCATGGAGGGCCGCCAACAGCGGGCGGGCGCCGTGGCGGCGGTGCGGCACGTGAGAAATCCCATCGAGCTCGCGCGCCGCGTGATGGAGAAGTCCCGGCACGTGCTGCTGGTAGGGGCGGGGGCGGAAGAATTCGCCCTCGAGGAAGGGCTGGCGCTCGTGCCGAACGTCTATTTCCGCACCGAGGAGCGCCGCAATCAGCTCGAAGCCGAGCGCAGCGGCCGATCGGTCTCGGATCTCTTCCCCTCCTCGCAAGGTACCGTCGGCGCCGTGGCGCTCGATGCGGCCGGCGATCTCGCAGCCGCCACCTCCACCGGCGGGATGACGAACAAGCGCCAGGGTCGCGTGGGCGACTCACCCATCATCGGGGCCGGTACTTACGCGAAGAATGGAGTTTGTGCCGTCTCGGCCACCGGACATGGTGAATATTTCATCCGCTCGGTGGCCGCGCACCACATCTGCGCGGCCGTGGAGTATCGCGGCCTGGCCCTGCGCGAGGCGGTACATGAATTGCTGCATGGGAGGCTCCGTGAGCTGGGCGGCAGCGGTGGCATCATCGCAATCGACCGCAGCGGACGGATCGTCACGGAATTCAGCACCGAAGGCATGTTTCGCGGCGCCCGCGACTCGAGCGGGCTGCGGCAGATAGACATTCATTGAGTGGAGGCGACAGCGTATGGCACTCGCGCGGCAAGAGACTGCTGGAGAATCGGCGCCGAAGCGCCGCCTGCTGGTCGTCGATGACAATAGGGATGCCGCCGAGAGCATGTCGATGCTGCTGCAGATGTGGGGCCACGAGGTTGCCTTCGCCTATGACGGGCCGAGCGCCATCGAGACCGCGCAGCAGTGGGGCCCCGAGGCGGTGTTCCTCGACATCGGGCTGCCGGGCATGGACGGCTACGAAGTGGCGGAGCGGCTTCGCGAGCTGCCGCAGGCGAAGGGTGCCGTGCTGATCGCCATCACCGGGTACGGCCAGGAAGACGACCGTCTGCGCTCCCGGCGGGCGGGCATCGACCACCACCTGGTCAAGCCGGTCGCGCCCGATGCGCTGCGCAGCCTGATCGATTCATTGCAGCTGCATTAGCCCCCCATCCGCCGCGGCGGCACATATCCTGTGCCCGTTGCGCTGGTGAGCGGCATCCCAGGCCTCTGCCGCCAGCATCTGCAACCCCTGCATGCGCGAGCGCTCCAGCATCGCCGCATCATCTTCCGCCGCTGCCGTCAGCATCTGCCGCCACAGGCGTATCCGCTTGAGCCACCGCGGCCGCAGCCAGCCGGAGCCGTGCTCCGCCAGCTCGTGCACCTGCGAGACCTTGCAGGCGCCGAGCAGGCTGGCGCAATGCGGATGGATGCCGAGGATCAGGCGCGCCCCGGCCGCATGGTTGACGGCCAGCGACCAGGCATAGACGAAGACGGTCCGTGCCACCGCGGCGGTCTGCGGCACCGTGAAGAACGAGGCGCTCGGGCCGGGCGGCGGCTCGCCCACGCGGGCGCCGCTCAGCCACTGCCATCGTTGCGGCTCCGCGAAGCAGGCATCGACCAGCAGATAGGGGCAGGCCGCCGCCTGCCAGCGGGAGCGCTCATCGAGGGCCCGCCACAGCTCCCCCAGCTGGCGCAGCGCCGGCTGGCCCTGGGGCGAGAGGGTGAGAACCTGCTCCGCTAGCAAGTCGAGACAGCGGTGATTGACGTCCGCCAGGGCCTCGCGCATCTCCCGCCGCAGCCAGCACGCCCGGTTGAGAGCGCGGACATCCAACGTCACAAACGCCTGGTTACGCGGCAACATGACGGTAACTCCCATCCACGACATCCTCCCCCGCATGGTACGCGCCGGCAAGCCGGAGGCAACAGATGATATTGGGTATTTTTACCCAATAAAGACGGGTTGCATTTTTGGGAAATATTTCCCAACAATGGCCGCGCATCTCGTCCCGGCAAATCACAGACATAAGGGGAACCGGCCATGCGCATTTCGGAAGACCGCTACGACCGTGATCGGCAGCGCCTCGAGCTGGCACTGCGCTTCCTGACACACGAGGCCCGCACCCAGACGATCCGCATCTGGACGGGACTCAGCGACGACCGCATCCGCAAGCTCTATCGCTCCCATCTCGGCCGCGCCGCCTGTTATGTTCCGCGCCATCGCGGCAAGTCGCCGCACCAGGCCGCCTGCTTCACGCGCTCACTGAGAATCCAACAGGAAACCGCCGTGCTGGCGAGCTTTTTCGCTCTCGCGGGGCTGGTACCGGCGGAACCCTCCGCCGCGGCCGGGGCCGCCCTCCCGGACATCGCCCGCGGCAATGCTCTCTGTAACGCGTTCGAGACCTACACCATCATGATCCCTGCGGCCTCGATCTCCTTCGAGTACGCGGTCTTCCTGGCGGAGTGCCTCGCGCGGGGCGATCAGCTTCGGCTCGGCAGGTGCTGCGACTGCGGCGGGATGATCGTGGTCGAGCGCTTCCCCATCCGGGAGAAGCGTTGCCATCACTGTGTGACCGCGGCGCGGCTGGGCTGACCGCCCCCCCGCAGGCCTCCCGCAGACACCATAGGCATAGCAGGTGCCCCGCCGCCGCTTCTTCCAGGCACATGGACGTGCCCCGCCGCCGCAGGGCGAGGCGGTGTTTTCAGCGAAGCACTGCTTCGCTCCGTCGAGCGGCGCCGAGCAAAAAACCACGCTTTTTTGCTCGAGGCGCGCTGGGCCGGGCAGGATGCCTGGATCCAGCGCCATCAAATACAATCGGTCCATGGAATCGGAGCAGCCGAACTTCTTCTCAGGTCCCTACGTCGACCGCCGCGCCGAGGAGCGTGAGCACCCGGATTGGGCGCGGCAGGCCCGCGAGGACCCGAGCACCCTTTATCTTCTGGGCAGCGGCACCCGGCATCTGGTCTACACCCAGCCGCAGCCGCGCATCGCATTTCTCGAGGGCACGCTGGCGACGGCCTTCGCCGCCGCGGATGAAAACCGGCTCGTGCTCCTCGGCTGGTTCCGGGAGCGGCGCTGCATTCTGGTGGAAATTGCGGATGAGACGCCGCTGCGGGTGCCGCGGGACACCTCTTTCGAGGAGCTGCGCCCGCTGTCACCCCTCCTCGCGGGCGAGGAAGCCGGGCTGCTCGCCTATGCGCGCGCGCTTTCGATCTGGCGCTCGCGCCAGCGGTACTGCGGTGCATGCGGCGCCCCGACCATCCCCCGCCGGGCGGGACACTGCATGCGTTGCTCCAATGAAGGCTGCGCACAGGAGTTCTTCCCCCGGCTCGACCCGGCCATCATCGTGCTGGTCACCGATGGAGAGAGCGCGCTTCTCGGCCGTCAGGCGACATGGCCGGCGGGACGCTACTCGTCCATCGCCGGTTTCGTGGAGCCGGGCGAGAGCCTGGAGGATGCGGTCGCACGCGAGGTCATGGAGGAGGCCGGCGTGCCGGTCGTGGCCGCGCGCTACGATTCCTCCCAGCCCTGGCCGTTTCCGGCCTCGATCATGATCGGCTTTCGCGCCCGCGCGCGGCCCGGCAGTCCCGCCCGCGGGAGCGGCGAGCTCGAGGATGCCCGCTGGTTCTCTCGGCAAGAGATCCGGGCCGGAGCCGCGCTGCTGCCGCCGGCGCATTCGATCTCGCGCCGCCTGATCGGCGCGTGGATGGACGGTCAATAAGCCTCATGTGCCTGCTCGTGCTCGCATGGGACGCACACCCGAAGTACCGGCTGGTGGTCGCGGCCAATCGCGACGAGTACCACGACCGGCCCGCCGCGCCGCTCGCCCCCTGGCCCGTTCCGTCTGACATCCTCGCCGGCACGGACCTGCGGGCCGGCGGTACCTGGCTGGGAATCGACCGTCAGCGCCGCCTCGGCATCGTCACGAATTTCAGAGATCCAGAGGCCGTGCCAGTGACCGTCCCTGGTGGCCGGCCCCCTGGCCCGCGCATCCTGCGCGGGCGCTCGCCTCCTGAGTCGGCTCGCTCCCGCGGACACCTGATTCCGCGGTATCTCGGCGGCGCAACCGGGCCCGGCGGCTATCTGGCCGCGCTCGAGCCCGATGCCGGAATATATGGCGGGTTCAATCTGCTGTTGGCCGACGCCGAGTCCCTCTGGTATGGCTCGAACCGCTCCGCGCCGTTCGCGCGCGCGCTCTCGCGGGGCGTGCACGGACTCTCGAACGAGCTGCTCGATACACCCTGGCCCAAATTGCGCCGGGTACGGCGCGGCTTCGAGGATTGGCTCAGCGGGGGCGGCGATGCGCAGGACGGTGAGCTCTTCAAGCTGCTGGCGGACCGCACGCCTGCCACTGATGCCGAGGTCCTGCCGAGCACCGGCCTGTCGCCGGAATGGGAGCGAATCCTGTCCTCCCCATTCGTCCGGCATGAGAGGTACGGCACGCGCTGCTCGACCATAGTGGCCATCGAGCCCACGGGCGCCTGCTTCATCGCCGAGCGCCGCTTCGACCCCAGCGGCGCCTGCCTCGCCGAGAGCGAATACCGCCTGGCGCCCTTGGAGTGGCCCAGCCCGAAAGCAATTGAATGAGCGGCCCAGGGCCGCTCCCTCCTGAGATCCGCCATTGCAAGAGGAGGGGCCCCGGGAAACGGCCGTGAGATGAATCCCTGTCACAGGGCTGGCCGCGCACCAAATCGCCAGGAGCGATTTTGGACGGCGCGCAGCGCCGGGCCCAAAGGGCCGAGGCCCACGATGGGCCGAGCAGTGCGGCAGGATGCCGACTTTGCGCCAATGGAATAGCTCAAGGAACCAGAGCCCCGGGGAACGGTCACGTCTACAATCCGCGTTTCATCCGGGTTCGTCGCACGCATCGATGGAGCAGCGCAATTCGTTACGCCGGGCTCGGCCGCAATGGCAAGCCTCGCGCGTTCTCATGCTGCTCCTCGGATGCCTATTCGCCGGGTCGCAGGCCCGGGCCGGCGTCAGCATCACCATCAACGGGGTGAGCGACCCGCTGCGCAGCAACGTGCTCGCCTACCTCAGCTTCGCCCGCTATCAACGCAGCAAGCACCTCACCTCCGACACCGTCGACAGGCTGCAGAGCCGCATCGCCCGGGAAGTGCAATCGGCGCTGCGCCCGTTCGGATATTTCCGGCCGACGGTGCGCTCGAGCGTGACGCCTTCCGGGCCGGGCGACTGGCAGGTGGCGATCACCATCGACCCCGGACCGCCGGTCATACTGCAGAGCGTGAGCGTCCAGGTCGTCGGACCCGGCGCCAGGAGCAGGCGGTTCACGCGGATCACCTCGAAGCTGCCTCTTCACGCCGGCTCGCGCCTCGACGAGGCCGCCTACGAGAACGTCAAGCGCGACCTGCTGCAGACCGCAGCCACCTACGGCTACCTCGATGCGAAACTGACCAGGCACGAGCTGCAGGTCAATCCCGCCGCCCGCACGGCGAGCATCGCGCTCGAGCTCCAGACCGGCATGCGCTACCGCTTCGGTGACACTGCCATCCAGCAGCACGCGGTGAGCGAGAAGCTCGTGCGGCGCTTCCTGCGCTACCGCACGGGCCAGCCCTTCGACCTGACTCAGGTATTGCGCACCCAGTTCGCGCTCGACGACAGCGAATACTTCAGCAACCTCGAGGTACTCACCGGGACGCCGGACCGGACCGATCACACCGTGCCGGTGAGCATCCACGCCGATCCCAACCGCCCCAACGTGTACTCGATCGCGGCAGGCTACGAGACCGACACCGGCGCACGCGGCATCCTCAGCTGGCAGGATCGGCGAGTCAACTCATACGGCCACAAGATGAGCGTCGATGTCGAAGCCGCCCAGGTGACGAAATACAGCCTGCAGAGCCGCTACATCATTCCGATCGGCGACCCGGCGGTCGAGAATCTGACCCTGTCCGGCATCGTGGAGCAGCAACAGCTGGCCGACGTCAATTCGCGCACCATGTCGCTCGGGCCGAGCGTCACCCGCGTCACGGGCCGATGGCAAACCGTGTGGTTCGTGAATGGGGTGCACGCCACCGGGACGGTGCAGGGCACCCCTGAGTGCCCGACGGGGATGGGCGCCACACCCTATGCCCAGTGCCTGGACTCGACCGGAAAGCCGATCCCGAGCATCACGGCGGGAACGGCGACCAATGATCTGCTGGTCCCCGGCGTCGATATCGCCTCGGTGCCCAAAGGCTATCTCGGCGAGCCGATGTTCGCGCACGGGCTCTTCGCCGAGATCCGCGGCTCGCAGGGCGCCTTCGGCTCGAAGGCGAACTTCCTGCAGATTCACATCCAGCTCCAGCGGGTCATCAATCTGGCGCCGAAGTGGCATCTGCTCCTGCGCGATGAGCTCGGGGCGACGGTTGCCTCGCACTTCAAGGAGATGCCGTCCGTCATGCGCTTCTTCGCGGGCGGTGAGGGCAGCGTACGGGGTTTCGCGTACAACGACCTTTCTCCCACCCAGGACTTCTGCGAGAGCGTGGTATCGCCGGGCATCCCCCCGCGGCAAGAGTGCGTCCTCAACCAGAAGGCGGGCGGCAAGGACCTGTTCACCGGCTCGGTGGAGTTCGACCGCGACCTGCCGAGGAACTTCGGTGTTGCCGTGTTCTTCGACTACGGCAACGCCTTCAATCACTTCGGATCTCAGGAGCAGGAGGTCATCAGCGGCCAGCAAATCAGGCTGGTCAAGGAGCCGCTGCTCCAGTACGGCGCGGGCATCGGGTTTCGTGTCCGCCTGCCGGTCCTGACGCTCGGCATCGATGTCGGTCAGCCGCTGTCCCAATCGGGAAGCCCGCGGCTCTACATCAACTTCTCTCCGAAGCTGTGAAAGCACGGTAGCCGCCGATGCGCCGATTCCTGCTGCTGGCGACCGCGCTCTTCGTTCTGCTCGCGATCGGTCTGCCGTGCGCCGCGATATACGCCGTCCTCTATACCCAGAGCGGATTGCGCTTCGTCGTGAGCCGTCTGCCGCAGCGTTTCGGCAACGTCGGGGTGCGGATCGAGGGTGTCAGCGGCACGGTCGCCCGCGGTGCGCGCGCGAGGCTGGTCGAGATCGACCAGGAGCGCGTGCATCTGCAGATCCGTGGCATATACACCCGAGTGCGGCTGCAGCCGCTTCTTTGGCAGACCATAGTCACGCCGGACACGACGGTCGACAGCGTGAATGTCGAGATCAAGCGTCCGCCGCCCCCGACCGGGCCGCCCCGCGTCCCGCAATTCCTGCCCCGCTGGCTGACCATCCACATCGGTCATGCGAGCGTCGGCGACGCCGTCCTGGTGGTACCGGATGGAACGCGGATCACGGGAACCGGAATCGTCGGCTCCGCGGTGTTGCGTCACCAGGACATCCGCTTCTATCACGCCGAGCTGCAGATGGGCGAAGTGCACTTCGCCGTTTCGGGCAGCCTGCACGCCAGCGAGCCGCTGCGGCTTGCGGCCGATGGCGACATTACCTGGCAACCGCGTGGGCAGCCGGCATGGAAGCTCGCCGCAAGCGCCGCAGGCGATCTCGACAAGCTGCCGATCCGCGGCCGGATTCTCGCTCCGTTTCAGAGCGAGATCAGCGGCGCGATGCTCGATCTGACTCACCACTGGCACTGGCAGGCAGAGGCGGTGGTCCAGGATTTCGACCTGCGCGCCTGGCATCTCACCGGCGCGCTCGGCGCGATCAGCGGCAAGCTCGCCCTGAGTGGCGCGGGGCAGGGATTCTCCGCGCGCGGCACGCTGGAGCCGGCCGGACTGAAGGCCGGTCCGTTCGATGTGCTCTTCGATGGAGCGTATTCGCGGCAGGTGCTCACGGCGCGGCGGATCGACATCACACATATCGCCTCGCGGGCACGGACGATCGCCTCCGGTACGATCGGGATCGTGCCCGGCGGCCCGCGTCTCGACCTGCAGGGCAGCTGGCGCGACTTCCGTTGGCCGCTCGCCGGTCGCAGCGTGCCGTTTCGCAGCAGCGAGGGGACTTTCGAGCTGTCGGGTCTGCGTCCCTACGATTTCCGGACCAAGGGATTGGCTGAGATGCCGCGGCTCATGCCGGGCTTCGCACCGGTTCCGGCCGATGCCTCAGGCAAGTTGGGAGCCGATGGTGTCGCCATCAGCCGCGCACGGCTCGATCTCTTCCGCGGTCACGCCGATCTGCATGGCCAGGTGACCTGGGCCCCGGTACAGCGCTGGGACATCAGCGGCCGCGTGACCGGCATCGATCCCGGTCAACTGCGGGCAGACCTGCCGGGCAGCCTCGATTTCGGGGTGACGATCGCGGGCCGCGGATTCAAGGCGGGCGATCCCCTCAGCATGGCCATAGACGGACTCGGCGGGCGCTTGCGGGGCGTCGCGGCGAGCGGCGGCGGTAAATTCACGCATGCGGGCGACACCTGGACCTTCCAAAAGGTACGAGTGGGCCTCGGCCGCACGCACCTGGCGCTCGATGGCCGGATCGATCGCACGGCCGATCTGCGGTTCGGGGTGACAGCCGAGGACCTCAGCCTGCTGTCGGCGGGAAGCCGCGGCCACCTGGAGGCGAGCGGCACGATTCGCGGGCCGCTCGCCGCACCCGATGTCCTCGCCACCGCGCGGGGGGCGGATATTCTCTATCATGGAGTATCGCTGGCCAGCTTCGATGCGAAGGTGGATTTCGACCCGAGCTCGCTGCGACGCTCGTCGGTAGCGGTTCGCCTGCGACAGCTCCGGTTCCGTCACCGCACCCTGCGGAGCCTCGACTTCACGCTCGATGGTCCGGCATCGGCGGCCACCACGCATCTCGATGCGCAGGCGCCGGGGCTGCATCTGACCGCGGCGGCGAGCGGTCGCTTCAGCCGCGGCATCTTCGCCGGCAAGCTGGAATCCCTCAACCTGTCAGGTGCGGAGTCGCTGCGGCTTCATCTCGAGCAGCCGGTATCGCTGACGCTGTCGCGTGCGGCGAGCATCATCGACCGGCTTTGCCTCATCGGCACGCCTGGCAATCTCTGCGCCGAGGCGAGTTGGACGCCGGAGGCGTGGTCGACGACACTGACCGCCAGCGAGTTGCCGCTGAGCACACTGACCGCGGGACGTACGCCCGCCGTCGAATACCTGGGCAGGATCGACGTCGGCGCGCGCCTCTTCGGAAGCGAGAACAGCCCGGCACAAGGAGTGCTGCGCATCGAGCTGAACGACGCCGTGCTGTCGCGGCGACTCGTGAGCGGAAGGGTCGAGCGCACCTCCATCGGGTCGGGCGTGCTCACGGCGACTGCCACCACGGACTCGATCGATGCCAATGCATCTCTGACTTCCGGAGAGATCGGCACCCTGGCCGGGACCCTGAAGATCGGCCGCGGTCCGCGGCCTTGGCAGGACATGCCCGTCACGGGCGAGCTGCACGCTCAGACCTCGAAGCTCGACCTCGTCTCGGTGTATGTCCCCGAGATCGATCGCGCGGGCGGCAACCTCACCGCGAACGCCCGGATCGCGGGCACGCTGGCCGAGCCGCAGCTGAGCGGCAGCCTGGGCATCTCCAACGGCGAGATCGACTTCTATCAGACCAACCTGCACCTGCGCCAGATCGGCCTGTCGGCGCAGCTGACCGATGACGGACTGACGTTCGATGGCACCGCGCAGGCAGGCAAGGGATCCGTGCACGCCAAAGGCCAACTGAGCTGGCGTGACACGCTGCCGTATGGACAGCTCCACCTGGATGGATCCAACCTGCGAGTGGTCGACATCCCTGAAGCGCAGATCGACGCGTCGCCGAACCTCGATTTCAAGGTGGCCGCACGCGAGATCGACATCACGGGCACCGTAGCCGTGCCCTATGCCAAGATCGTCCCGACCGACCTCACCGGAGCGGTGACCTCCTCTTCGGACGAAGTGATCGTCGGCGAGGAATCGCAGAGCCCGGCCGACCGGTTCAAGGTCAGGACGCAGATCACGATGTCGCTGGGTCCCGACGTCAACATCGATACGATGGGGCTGACAGGCCAACTCACCGGCAGCATCACGGTGCGCAGCGGCTACGATGCGGTCACACGCGCAACCGGACAGCTCTCCGTCCAAAAGGGCCAGTACGCCGCGTACGCACGCAAGCTGGACATCCAAAGCGGGCGGCTCATATTCACCGGCGGGCCGATCGACAACCCGGGGATCGAGATCCGCGCGATCAAAAGCTATCCCGATGTCACCGCCGGAATCAACGTGCGCGGTACACTGAGGCAGCCGCGCATATCCTTCTTCTCGACCCCTTCCCTGCCACAGTCGCAAATCGTCTCGCTCATCCTCTCCGGCGGCGGCGGCGGCGGCTCGCTGCAGATGCTGCAGGCGGGAGCCTCATCCGCCCAAAGCCAGCAGGCCACGGCCGCCAGTGAGCTGCTCACCCAGGGCGGCGCGATCCTCGCGCAGCAACTCGGCTCGCGCATCGGCCTGCCCGACATCACCCTGGAGACCGATCTCAACAACGAGACGTCGCTCGTCCTCGGTAAATATCTTTCGCCACGGCTCTATGTGAGCTACGGCGTCGGCATCACGCAGCAGCTGAACGCGATCCGCCTGCGCTACAGCCTCGGCGACCACTGGACCATCCGCACCGAGGCCGGCCAGATCAGGGGCGCGGATCTGGTGTTCAGCGTGGAAAAGTAAGCGATCGAGGACGCCGGCTGCAGGCGCGGGCGCGGGCGCGAGCGGGATGGGGGCGGCATCCCGCACGGAATCGGTCTTGACACTTCGCGCATGAATATGCACAATCGTTGCACTTTTATGCATGACCCCCGGTCCCATTGATCCGATGGACGCCCAACAGCTCGAGCGCCGCCAAGCGATCGTGCGCATCCTGCGCGACGGACACGTGCGCCGGCAGGAGGACCTGGCGCGCCTGCTCAAGACGGAGGGGTTCGAGGTGACGCAGTCCTCGGTCAGCCGCGATCTGCGGGATCTCGGCGTTCTCAAGGCGAGCGGCCGCTACGTGCTGCCTCCGGATGAGATTTCCCGCACCAACGGCGACTTCGCCATGCTCGCGCAGTTCGTACGGGGACTGAAGCGCGCCGGTCCGTCGCTCACGATAGTCAGAACCACCATCGGCGCGGCACAGAGCGTCGCCGTCGCCATCGACCGGGCGGAGTGGCCCGAGGTCGCCGGCACCATCTCCGGCGACGACACCATTTTCATCGCAACCGCCCACGCCCGCGCGCAGGACGCCCTCGTCGCCCGGCTGCAGGCCATTTTCCGAGTTTGAGCATGCCCAATCGCGATCCACTGCAGGGCGACCAGCCCATCGTTCTCGCTTATTCCGGCGGCCTCGACACCTCTTTCCTGGTGCCGTGGCTCAAGGAGAATTACGGCCGCCCCGTCATCACCGTCACGGTGGACACCGGCGGAATCGACGCGGCCGCGGCGCGGACGCTGGCGGAGCGCGCCAGGGCGCTCGGCGCGGTGGACCATCATCAGATCGATGCGCGCGCTGACTACTTCGAGCAGGTGCTGCGCTTCCTCATCATGGGGAACGTCAAGCGCGGCCAGATGTATCCCCTCTGCGTCGGCGCGGAACGGGTCATGCAGGCGCAGACCATCGCGCACATGGCTCGCAAGCTCGGCACCAACATGATCGCCCACGGCTGCACCGCGGCGGGCAACGACCAGGTCCGCTTCGAGGTCGCCATGCGGACGCTGGCGCCCGAGCTGGAAGTGCTCGCGCCGGTGCGCGACCGCGCCTTCAAACGCCAGGAGGAGCTCGACTACCTGCAGAGCCGCGGACTGCCGGTCCCGCCCTTCGGAGCCGCCTATTCGGTCAACCGCGGCCTCTGGGGCGTTACGATCGGCGGCAAGGAAACGCTGACTTCCTCCGGCAGCATCCCCGATCAGGCCTGGGTGCTGACGCGCGATGCATTCACTCATCCGCGCGGCCAGGAATCTCACATCCTCGACTTCGAGCAAGGCCGCCCCGTCGGACTCGACGGCCGCACGCTCTCCCCGGTGGCCCTCATCGAGGCGCTGGAGGCGCTCGCCGCGCCCTTCGGCGTCGGGCGCGGCATCCATCTTGGCGACACCATCATCGGCACCAAGGGACGTGTCGCCTTCGAGGCGCCCGCCGCCGAGGTGCTGCTCACCGCCCATCGGGAGCTCGAGAAGCTCGTGCTCACCGGCCGCCAGCAGCGCATCAAGGAGACCGTCGCGCAGCCTTACGGCGACCTCGTGCACGAGGGGCAGCTCCTGGATCCGGTCTGCCGCGACATCGAGGCGCTGCTCCTCTCCTCGCAGGAGCGGGTGACCGGCACCGTGCGCATCCAGCTTCGCCCCGGCAACCTCTTCATCGAAGGCGTCGAGTCGCCCTACTCGCTGATGGCCGCCTCCAAGGGCGTGTACGGCGAAGCGGCGGGCGAGTGGACTCCCACCGATGCGCTCGGCTTCTCCAAGATCGTCGCCCTGACGGGCGTATTTCACCGGCGCGCCGGCGAGCGCGCCAAGGAAACCTGAGATGGTGAGCGGCATGAGAAGCGTGGTCGTCGACAAGATCGCCTCGGTGGCGCAGGCCTGCGGCCTCTCGCGCGAAGTGCGCATCTCGACGGACATCCCCTCGGAGGAAGGGGTGGTCGTCGTCGTCGAGGTGCTGACCAACAAGTCCACCTACAACACCCTGGAGCTCACCAGCGGCCGCATGGCCAAAGTGGGCAAGGGCGACATCGTGGTGGGTGCCCTCGGGCACCGCAAGGCGCTCTTCGGCTACTCGGGGCACGTGCCGCCGGCCCTCCAGGCCGGCGACGTCATCCAGATGCTCAATATCGGCGGCGTGCTCGGAGTGTGCGACTCCATCAATCCCGACAAGGGCAAGCCCTTCGACTGCCGCGTGCTCGGCGTGGCGCTCAACTTCCCGTACCTGGGGGAGCGCATCGGGGTACCCGCGCGGGCCGGCTTGCGCCGACTCGACCTGGCGGCGAAGCTCGAGGCGCGGCAGGTGCCGGTCGTGGCGCTGGCGGGAACCTGCATGGAAGCAGGCAAGACCGCCGCGGCCTGCGCCATCATCAGCCGCATGCGCCATCGGGGACTCGTCATCGACGCCTTCAAGGCAACCGGCGTATCGCTGCGGCGGGACGTCATGGCGATGGAGGATGCCGGCGCGCGCCGCTCCGCCATCTTCACCGACCTCGGCGTCGTCACCACGACCCGCGTCAACGGCCCGGCGCTCACCCGCACCATGCTGACCGAGCTCTCGGCCGGCAAGCCCGACGTGATCGTATTCGAGCTCGGCGACGGCATTCTCGGCACCTATGGCGTCGATGCCATCCTGGAATGCCCCGACATCCGCGCAGCGCTCACCGGTGTCGTCCTCTCGGCCAACGACCCGGTCGCCGCCTGGGGCGGGGTGAAGCTGCTGCGCGACCGCTTCGGGATCGAGCCGTGCGTGGTCACGGGTCCCTCCACGGACAATCAGGTAGGGGTCGAGATCATCACTTCCCAGATGGGCGTGCCGGCATTCAACGCGATGAGCGCGGGCGCGGCGCTCGGCGACCGCGTCATGGAAGCCGTGGGTCTCGCCCGGGAGTCGGCGGCATGACCCAGCCCATCCCGACGATCGTGCTCGGCGGCACGGGCTATGTCGCCGGGGAGCTGCTGCGCCTGCTCGCCGCACATCCGCGCTTCGAGCTGGCGTCGGTGATGTCCGACAGCCAGCCGGGAGAGCCGGTCGCGAAGGCTTTCCCGCATCTTGCGGCCGCGTACGGCGATACGCGCTTCAGGTCCCAGGCCGAAGTGCAGGCGCTGGTCACCGGCGCGCCGGAATGCGCCATCTTCTGCGCGGCGCCGCACGGCGTCTCGGCTGCTTTGATCGACTCCCTGTTGCAGGCGGCTTCGCGGGCCGGAACCCGGCCGCGCGTGGTCGACATCTCCGCCGACTTCCGCTTTCGGTCCGCGGCCGAATATGAAGCCGTCTACAAGCATGCGCACGATGCTCCGGCGCGCCTCTCGCAGTTCACCTGCGCGGTGCCGGAGCACCTGAGCAAGCTCGAGACGCTGCACGTCGCGCATCCGGGCTGCTTCGCCACCGCGACGCTGCTCGCGAGCGTGCCGCTCCTCTCTCTCGGGCTGACACCGCCCGTGTTGTTCGTGACCGGGATCACCGGCAGCACCGGCGCCGGACGCAAGCCCGTGGAGGGCACGCATCACCCGTTGCGCAACAGCGATCTCTACTCTTACAACGCGCTGACGCACCGGCATGCACCGGAGGTCGCGGCCTGTGCGCGCGCCGCTACCGGCGTGGAGGCGGAGTTCGCTTTCGTGCCGCACTCCGGGCCGTTCGCGCGGGGCATTCACGTCACGGTGCAGGCGCCTCTGAAGACATCGCTCGACACTGCGAGGGTGCTGGCGGCGCTGCGGGAGTTCTACGCGGGGTCGCCCTTCGTGCGGGTGACGGATTCCGCGCCGAGAGTGAAGGAAGTCGCGACGACCAACTATGCGCATCTTTCCGCCGTGGCAAATGGCCGCACCGTGGCCGTGATGTGCGTCGTCGACAACCTCAACAAGGGCGCGGCCGGCGGCGCCGTGCAATGGATGAACCGGATATTCGGCCTGCCGGAGACGACGGGCCTCACGGCCTGCGCGCCGGGCTGGACCTGAGAGAGATCACATGAGCTCTGCAGCAAGCAAAGTTGCCCGGGACACCCCGGCCCGAGACTTCCTCGCGCCGGTATTCTCCCAGTACCCTTTCGAAGTCGCCTCCGCCCAGGGCGTCTGGCTGTTGAACAGCCGCGGCGAGCGGGTACTCGATCTCTATGGCGGGCATGCGGTCGCGGCGCTCGGCTATGCCCATCCCGGATGGACGGATGCGCTCATCGCGCAGGCCCGCTCGTGCAATTTCCAGACGAATGCCATTCCCATGCGCATCCGCGTGCGCGCGGCGGAACGCCTGGTGCGCTTCTCCAAGCTCGACTTCACCAGCGTCTTCTTCGTCAACAGCGGCGCGGAGGCGAACGAGAACGCGTTGCGGCTGGCGTTCCGCATGACTTCCCGGCCGCACGTCGCCGCGGTCGAGGGCGGGTTCCACGGCCGCACGGCGGCTTCGGGAGCGGTCACCTGGGGCTCCGACGGCTGGTACGGCTTTCCGCGCAAGCCGTTCGATGTCAGCTTCATGCCTGGTGGCGATATCGAGGCCATCGCCGCCCACGTCACCGACCGCACGGCCGCGGTGATCGTCGAGCCCGTACAGGGTCTCGCCGGCGCCGTCGACCTCGGCAGGCCCTACCTCGAGGCGCTGCGCCGCCGCTGCGACGAGGTCGGCGCGCAGCTCATCTTCGACGAAGTGCAATGCGGCTTCGGCCGCGTCGGGCACCCCTTCGCCGCCAACCTCTACGGCATCATGCCCGACATGATCACGGTGGCCAAAGCGCTCGGGAACGGCTTTCCCTGCGCGGCGCTGCTCACCTCCGCCAAGGTGTCGGCGAGCCTTAGCCTCGGGCTTCTGGGCACGACCTACGGCGGCGGTCCCATGGCCTGCGCGGCCATCGAGGCGGTGATCGAAGCCATCGAATCGCAGGACCTGCTCGCGAACGTGCGGCGTGTGTCGGATTACATCCGCCGCACCTGCATCGTAGGACCGGTGAAGGCGAGCCAGGGCGAGGGGCTTCTTCTCGGGCTGCGCACCAGCCGGCCCGCGAAGCAGATCCAGGCAGAGCTGTTGGAAGGCGGCATCCTGACGGGCACGGCGAGCGACGGCCACATCGTGCGGCTCCTGCCGCCCTTCATCCTGCAGGAGGAGCATGTCGACATGCTGCGCGATGCGCTGGCGAGCCTGCCGGAATGAAACGCTTCCTCGACCTGGCGGACCTCGAGCGGGACGAGGTGTTGGCGCTGCTGGAGCTGGCACGGCGGCTCGAGAGCCGCCCCGAGCCGCACGCGCTCGCGGGCAAGATCCTGGGGCTCCTGTTCCTCAACCCCTCGCTGCGCACCCTCGCCTCCTTCCAGGCCGGCATGGCGCGCCTCGGCGGCAGCTCGTTCGTCATCACTCCGGGGCAGGGCACCTGGCAGCTCGAGAGCCGGCTCGGCGCCGTGATGAGCGGTGCGGCGGCGGAGCATGTGCGCGAGGGGATTCCGGTGCTCGCTTCCTACTGCGATGCCCTGGGAGTGCGCGCCTTCGCCGACGGCAAGGATCTCGCCGCGGATCTCGCGGAGACCGCCTTCAGCGCGATGGCGAGCCTCGTCGACAAGCCGCTGATCAACCTCGAGTCGGCGATCAGCCATCCCTGCCAGGCGCTGGCGGACTGGAAGACGATGGACGATATCGGCGTGCCGCGCAGCGGCCGTTTCGTCCTCTCGTGGGCCTATCATCCGCGCGCGCTGCCGCTGGCCGTGCCGGCCACCGCGGCCCACATGGCAGCTCTGCGCGGCATGGAGGTGATCGTGCTGCGGCCCGAAGGGTTCGCGCTGCCGCCGCAAATCATGGAGAAGGCGGCCCGTGCGGCTGCGCTTTCGGGCGGCTCCGTGCGGGAGACCGGCGACCGGGACGAGGCGCTGAGCGGCGCGCACATCATCTACGCCAAGGAATGGGGTGCGACCTCCTGCTATGGAGACGCGGCAGGGGACGCCCGGCTGCGCGGCAATCTCGAGGACTGGTGCGTGCGCAACGACTGGTTCGCGCATACCGCCGCGGACTGCCGCCTGATGCACTGCCTGCCCGTGCGCCGCAACGTCGCCGTCGCGGACGAAGTGCTCGACAGCCCGCGCAGCATCGTGCAGCGGGAAGCCTACAATCGCCTCACCGCGCAGATGGCGGTCCTTTATCGCATGTTGAAGAGCAGCATTTGAGGGACACACTGAAATGATCATGCATCCTGGCGATCAGGCCCTGGCGATCCGGGCGCTCAAGAACGCCGCGCCTTACATCCGCATGTACAAGGGCAAGACCTTCGTCGTGAAGGCGGGAGGCGGAGTCTTCGCCGACGTCGACTCCACGCGGGTTCTCATCGAGCAGATCGCGATCCTGCATTATTTCGGCGTGCGGGTGGTGTTCGTGCACGGCGGCGGCCCGCAGCTCACGGAGCTCTCGACGGCGCTCGGCGTGCCGACGCGCATGGTGGAAGGCCGGCGGGTCACCGACCAGAAATCGATCGACGTGTCGGCGATGGTGCTGAACGGGCTCATCAACACCCGCATTCTCGGCATCTGCCGCGACCTCGACATCGAAGCGGTCGGTATCAGCGGCGTCGATGCGGGACTGGTGCGTGCGCACAAGCGGCCGCCGGTGAAAATCGGCTCGAGCGGCGAAGTCGTGGACTACGGCTTCGTCGGCGACATCGACGAGGTGGACCCCATGGCGGTGCGCAAGCTGCTGGATAACGGGTTGATGCCGGTGGTGAGTCCGCTCTCGGCGGATGACAGCGGAGTGCTGCTCAACATCAACGCGGACACGGTCGCCGCGGCTCTGGGCGGGGCACTCGGCGCGGAGAAGCTGATCCTCTGCACGGGGGCGCCGGGAATCCTCGGCGACATTTCCGATCCGGGATCGCTCATCTCCTACATCGATCTGCAGGGGCTGAAGCGTCTCCGCGAGGAAGGCCGCATCGCCGACGGCATGCTGCCGAAGGCGAAGGCGATAGAGGACGCGATCCGCGGCGGCGTGCGGCGCGTTCACGTCGTGTCATACCAGGCGCCGGAAGGGATCCTCGGCGAGGTTTTCACCAACGAGGGAACGGGTACGCTGATCGTCGCGGACATCAAGGCACTGACGCCCGCGGAGCAGCTGGGCGCTCAAAGCTGAGACGCCTACCATGCGCCCCTCCTGCCGGAGCCGAATACGATGACCCGTCTGTGGGACAAGGGCGTGCCGCTCGATGCGCGGGTGCTCAGCTACACGGCCGCAGAGGACTACGCGCTCGATGAGCGGCTGGTGCGCTATGACGTGCAGGCGTCGATCGCGCATGCTGAGATGCTGCACGAGCAGAAACTCCTGTCGGCTTCGGATCTCGAAGCCATCCGCGCCGGGCTGGGTGCGCTTGCCGATGAGCACGCCCGCGGGCTCTGGCGCATAGAGCTCGCGGACGAGGATGGACAGACTGCGCTCGAGCGGCGGCTGACCGAGAGGATCGGGCCGGCGGGAGGCCGCGTTCATCTGGGACGCTCGCGCAACGATCAGGTTCTGACGGCGCTGCGGCTGTATCTGCGCGATGCGGTTGAGGCATTGAGCGGCGGCGCCCTGGGCGTCGCGGAGGCGCTCGAGCGGCTCGCCGAGCGGGAGAAGGGCACGGCCCTGCCCGGCTACACGCACATGCAGCAGGCGATGCCGAGCTCCGTGCCGCTCTGGGCAGGAGGCTTCGCGGCGGAGGTCCGCGACGATGCGGAGAACCTGCGTCACGTGCACCGGCGCATCGGCAAGAGTCCGCTGGGCTCGGCGGCCGGATATGGCACGCCAGGGCTGCCGCTCGACCGCAAGTCCACCCAACACAAGCTCGGGTTCACCGTCGTGCAGGAGCCGGTGACCGCGGTGCAGCTTTCGCGCGGCAAGGCGGAGGCGCAGCTCCTCCTCGAGATCACGCTGCTCATGCAGGACCTCGGGCGTCTTGCGGCCGACATCCTCCTCTTCTACACCCAGGAGTTCGGCTTCCTGGAGCTGCCCGATGCGTTCACCACCGGCTCCTCCATCATGCCGCAGAAGCGCAACCCGGATGTCTTCGAGCTGATTCGCGGCCGCTCCGCCACCGCGCAGGCCTGTCTCACGGAGGCGCTCGGCCTCTGCGCCAAGCTTCCCTCTGGCTACCAGCGCGACCTGCAGCTGCTGAAATTTCCGCTGTTCCGCGGCATCGACATCGCACAACAGACACTCGACATCCTGCCTGCCGCCCTCGATGCGATGCGTTTCCTACCTAAGCGCATCCGGCTCGACCCCGCGATCCACGCCGCCGAGGAAGCCAACCGCCTCGTCGTCACCGAAGGCATCCCCTTCCGAGAAGCCTACCGCCGCATCGCCGCGAAATTGAGAAAGCCGTGATTGGCGACACTTCGGACGGGTGGCGTGCCCATTCGAAAGAAATTTCCGGGCTCGACGAAGTCCTTCGGCGTCAGACTCTCTAAGGGAGCTCCGAATTCCGCAAGCGCGGCAAAGACCGCTTTACCGTTCTCCGCGCTGCAACCGATCAGGATATCGAGGTCTTTCGTCGCCCGCGGCTCAGCATGAAGCGAGACCGCATAACCGCCGACGATCAAATACTTAACGCGGTGCGCGTTTAATACGGATAAGAGTTCTTTGAAGTCTCGGTACATCCGGCATCAATCCCTTCATTGCATACAATGCCGTTGTGATTTCCGTGACCGCACGAATCCGCTCAGCCGGCGAGACCTTCCGCCAAGCTTCGCGTTCGGCGCGTTTCATTTCCTCCAGGCTCGTGAACCGTGTAATTGTCTTATCCACCCGTAAATTATAGCATGTCAGGGGCAGCTCGTGCCCAGCGTCACTCAGTGCGCCTCGTCCCAGTTGGCTCCCGTGCCGATATCGACCCGCAGCGGCACGCGCAGCTCCGCGGCCGATGTCATTCGCTCCCGGACTGCTTCCGCAACCGACTCCACCGCATCGCTACGCACCTCCAGCACCAGCTCGTCGTGCACCTGCATGATGAGCCGAGCGGGCGCGTCCTCGCGGGCACACCATGCATCGACCGCGATCATGGCCCGCTTGATGATATCGGCCGCGGTGCCCTGCATGGGCGCATTGATGGCGCTGCGCTCCGCGTACTGCCGCGTCTGGGCGTTGCCGGAGCGGATGTCCGGCAGGTATAGGCGTCGGCCGTACACCGTCTCGACGAAACCGCGCTCGCGCGCCTGCCTGCGCGTCTCGTCCATGAAGCGCCGCACCCCGGGATAGCGCTGGAAGTAGCGCTCCACATAGGTCTGCGCCGCGCCGCGCTCGATACCGAGCTGGCGCGCGAGCCCGAACGGTGACATGCCGTAGATGAGGCCGAAGTTGATGGTCTTCGCGGTCCGCCGCTGATCCGCCGTGACCTCCGCGAGCGGCGCCCCGAACACCTCCGCCGCGGTTGCCTGATGGACGTCACGGTCCTCCGCGAAGGCGGCCAGCAGGCCTTCGTCGCCGGAGAGGTGCGCCATGATGCGCAGCTCGATCTGCGAGTAGTCCGCCGCCATGAGCAGGTAGCCGGGTGGAGCGATGAAGGCCTGGCGGATGCGCCGGCCCTCGGCGCGGCGGATGGGAATGTTCTGCAGGTTGGGATCGGTCGAGGAGAGCCTGCCGGTCTGCGCCACCGCCTGGTGATAGGAAGTGTGGATCCTGCCGGTGCGCGGGTTGATCTGCTCCGGCAGCTTGTCGGTGTAGGTGGATTTGAGCTTGGCCAGCGCCCGGTAGTCGAGCACGATCCGCGGCAGCGCGTAGGAAGCGGCGAGCTCCTCCAACACGTCCTCCGCCGTGGACGGCTGCCCGGTAGGAGTCTTGCGCAGCACGGGCAGCCCCAGCTTCTCGAAGAGCACCTGCTGCAGCTGTTTCGGCGAGTCGACGTTGATGTCGTAGCCGGCCTCGCGCCGCGCCTGCTGCAACAGATCCTGCAGCTGGGCCGCGAATCTCGAGCTCTGCTGCCTCAGGAGCTCGCGATCGACCAGCACGCCCCGGCGCTCCATGCGCGCGAGCACCGGCACGAGCGGCTGCTCGATCTCCTCGTACAGCGCTTTCAGCGCCGGAATGCTCTCGATCTTCGGCCAGAGCGCCCGATGCAGACACAGTGTGACGTCGGCGTCCTCGGCAGCGTACTCCGAGGCGCGCTCCACCGGCACCTGACTGAAGCCGATCTGCTTCGCGCCCTTGCCGGTCACGTCCTCGTAGGTGATGGTGCGCAGCCCGAGATAACAGAGCGCCGCCGAGTCCATGTCATGCCGGGTGCCTACGCTGTTCCAGACGTAGGACTCCAGCATGGTGTCATATCGCATCCCGGCCAGGCGGATGCCGTGATTGCACAGCACGTGGGCATCGTACTTGAGGTGATGGCCCAGCTTCGGCTTCTCCGGATCCTCCAGGATGGGCTTGAGCGCCTCCAGAGCCCGCGCGCGCTCGATCTGCGGCGGCGCGCCCGCATAGTCGTGGCCCAGCGGGAGGTAGGCGGCGCTGCCCGACTCGACGCAAAAGGAAACACCGACGATCTCGGCGGCCATGTAGTCGAGGCTCGTCGTCTCCGTGTCGAGGGCGATCAGCTCCGCCTCGCGCAGCTTCGCGATCCAACGCTCGAGGTCCTCCCACCGGACCAGCGTCTCGTAATTCCTGGCCACTGCCGGCGGGGGAGCCGCGGCGGGGCCATCCGGCGGCCTCCCCACGGCCATGGGCGCAGCGGCGCCGGCGGACTGCTCGGCAGCACCGATCGTGGCCGCCTGCCCGCGATCGATCGACGTGCCTCCCACTGACTCGCCGCCGCCGCCGTCGAGCTGGCGCAGCAGCGATCGCAGCTCGTACCTCGTGTAGAGCTCGCGCAGCCGCTCGGTATCCGGCTGCGCCGGCACCAGCTCCTCCAGCGTCACGGGCAGCTCGAGGTCGCTGTGGATGGTGGCGAGCTTGCGTGACAGCTCGAGGGTCTCGAGGCCCGCGCGCAGGTTCTCGCCGACCTTGCCGCTCACCTCCTGCACGTTGCGGACGAGGTTGCCCAGGGTCCCATACTGGTTGAGCAGCTTCGCGGCAGTCTTCGGGCCCACTTTATCGATGCCGGGAATGTTGTCGGAGCTGTCGCCCACCAGGGCGAGGTAATCGATGATCTGCTCCGGGAAGACATCGAACTTGGCCTTGACCCCGGCACGGTCGAGCATTGTGTTGCTCATCGTGTTGACCAGGGTGATCGACCCGTCGACCAGTTGGGCCATGTCCTTGTCGCCTGTCGAGATGAGCACGATCTGGCCGGCGCGCGCCGCGCGGCAGGCCAGCGTTCCGATGACATCGTCGGCCTCGACGCCTGTGACACGCAACAGAGGCAACCCCTGGGCGCGCAGGATGGCGAGCAGCGGCTCGATCTGCGCGCGCAGGTCATCCGACATCGGCTGGCGGTGCGCCTTGTACTCCGCGAAGAGATCGTCGCGAAAGGTCTTTCCGGGGGCATCGAACACCAGCGCGATGCGCTTCGGCCGGCACTCCTTCAGGAACTTGGCGAGCATGTTGAGCACGCCGAGCACCGCGCCGGTCGGCTCGCCGCGGGAATTGCTCAAGGCCGGCAGGGCGTGGAAGGCGCGATAGAGATAGGAGGACGCGTCGACCAGGACGAGGTCGGGAGAATCGGGGGGCATGGGGGGAGTATATCGGACCGGGCCGCAGTCAACCGAAAGCCGGCCCCGTGCGCTATGGGGCTCATGGACAAGGGCCTCACACCGGCCATTGCGGCCAATCGATTCGGGCTCGGCGCCCGGCCGGGCGAGCTGGCCGCCATCGGGGACTCGGGACCCGACTGGCTGCGGGCGCAGCTC
>JAGWPE010000268.1 GCA_028870635.1 Gammaproteobacteria bacterium
GCCCGACGGCGGTGAGCTGGTCGTCGGTCCGTTCCAGGGGAAGCCGGCTTGCGTGCGCATTGCGCTCGGCCGCGGCGTCTGCGGGACGGCTGCCGCGAGGCGGGAGACCATCATCGTCCCGGACGTCAATGCCTTCCCGGGACACATTGCGTGCGATGCGGCGTCGCAGTCGGAAGTCGTGGTGCCGCTGATCGCGGCAGGGCGGTTGGTCGGCGTACTCGACCTGGACAGCCCACGGCTCGCGCGCTTCGATGAAGTCGACGCGCGCGGCCTGGAGCGGCTCGCCGAGCTCTTCGTGCAGGCGAGCCGGTTGGAGGAGCTGCTGTAGTCTGAAGCCTGCGGCGGCGGGTAAGTCCCTATGCCTGCTACTGCTTGGCGCGCGAGACGTACTCGCCGGTGCTGGTGTTGATGCGGATGACCTCGCCCTCGTTGATGAAGAGCGGCACCCGCACGACCGCGCCGGTCTCCACCTTGGCCGGCTTCTGTCCGCCCGTGGCGGTGTCACCCCGCAGGCCAGGGTCGGTCTCGACGATCTTGAGCTCCACGTGCGCGGGCACACTCACCACCAGCGGCTCGTTGTTCCAGAGGGTGACGATGCAGACGATGCCCTCCTTCAGCCACTGCGCGTTCTCGCCCACGGCGGACTTGCCCGCTGTGTACTGCTCGAAGTTGTCCGGCATCATGAAGTGCCAGAAGTCGCCGTCCTGGTAGAGGTACTGCATCTCCGTATCGACGACGTCCGCAGCCTCCAGCGACTCGCCCGACCTGAAGGTGCGCTCGATGGTGCGGCCGGTCTTGAGATTGCGCACCTTGATGCGGTTGAACGCCTGACCCTTTCCTGGCTTGACGAACTCGTTCTCGACCACGGAGTACGGGTCGCCTTCGAGCAGGACTTTGAGACCCGAGCGGATCTCACTGGTGGTGTAGCTGGCCATTTCTTTCTCGCGGCTGGGGCGGCAGAATGCGCAGCCCGTATAGTTAACTGGAAAAACTGGCCTCCGGCCGTCCAAACGCGCTTCCTGCGCGTTTGTCGGACATCGGCTCCGTTACCGCCGGCAAAAGGCGCGACTTCCGCCGGCTGCTCCGTGCCACAATGCAAGCAGTGCAACCCGACAGGCCTCCAGCGGGCCGCGTATGATAACGGCATCGGTCCACCCCCGCCAGCTCGAGCCTGGCACCTGGCAGCAGGAGCTCGCCGAGGCGATCACCAGCCTGGATGAGCTCGCCGCCGCGCTCGACCTGCGCCCCGCAGACTTCGCGGGCGCGCACGAGGCCGGCCGGCGCTTTCGCCTGCGGGTCCCCCGCAGCTTCGTCGCCAGGATGCGTCCGGGCGACATCGAGGATCCGCTGCTGCGGCAGGTTCTGCCGGTGGCCGCGGAGCTCGCCGACGAGGCCGAGTACGTCGCCGATCCGGTCGGTGAGCGCTCGGCCCTCAGGGCGCCGAGCCTGCTGCAGAAATACCGCGGCCGCGCCCTCCTCATCACCACGCCGACCTGCGCCGTGCACTGCCGTTACTGCTTCCGCCGGGAATTCCCCTATGCGCAGCAGAGCGGGGATGCGCCGCGCTGGAGCGAGGCGCTCGCCGCCATCGCCGCCGACCCCTCGCTCGAGGAGATCATCCTGAGCGGTGGCGATCCGCTGTCGTTGAGCAACGCGCGCCTGGAGAATCTCACCCGGGCTCTGGCCGCCATCCCTCACGTGCGCCGCATCCGCGTGCATACCCGCCAGCCGGTGGTGTTGCCCTCGCGGGTCGACGAGGGACTCCTGCAGTGGCTGCGCACGAGTACCCGGCCGATCGTCTTCGTGTTGCACGTCAACCACCCGAACGAGCTCGATGCGCAGCTGGCCGCCGCCTGCGCGAAGCTGCGCGCCACCGGCATCACGCTGCTCAATCAGTCGGTTCTGCTGGCGGGCATCAACGACGATGTCGCCGTGCTCTCACAGCTGTCGCTGCGCCTCTTCGATGCAGGGGTGCTGCCCTATTACCTGCACGCCCTCGACCCGGTGAGGGGCGCGGCGCATTTCGCGATTGCCGATGAGCGCGCGCAGGCCCTGGCAGGAGAGCTCGCGGCGCAACTGCCCGGCTATCTCGTTCCACGGCTGGTGCGCGAGGTGCCCGGCGCGCCCGCGAAAGTGGCTCTCCCCACCACTTTTGAGACATAGGACAACCGGGCGCGCGCCGACCCGGTGCTAGAATTTTTGCCGGCTTCGCCTGCCCCGTCCCGTCCCATTTCCGGAGAGCGCCTTGCCCGAGCAGAACCCCGTTCCGCTCATCGTACTTTCTTCCAACCGGGATCCGGTCGAGGCGATCAACAGCATCCTGCGCCGCGCCGGCCATCCGGTGCACTGCACGTGGATCCCGGCGCTCGGTGACTTGCCGGATGCGCTGCCGCAGATCAACCCGGAGCTGCTCATCGACGTTCCGGGACCGGAGAGTGACCTCGAGAGCGTCATCGAGATACGCGACCAGGCGGCACCCACCGTCCCGGTGATACTGGTGGCGGAAGAGGTCGATGAGGAGACGATCGCCGGCGCGATGACGAAAGGCGCGCGTGATGTAGTCTCACTCGCCAATCCGGTGCGGCTCGCCGCGGTGATGGGCCGCGAGCTGCGTGCCTTCCGGCTGGAGCGCGCGCTCACCTCCACGCTCAAATCCGCTCACGATGCGCGCAATCAGCTCGAAAGCGTGCTGCAGCGCTCCAACGATGCGATCGTGCAGGTCCAGGAAGGTATCGTCATCGATGCCAACCCGGCCTGGCTCGAGCTCTTCGGCGTCAAGGACTCGCTCATCGGTCAGCCGGTGATGGACCTCTTCGATGAGGCCACGCAGCCAGCCCTGAAGGGCGCGCTCGCCGCCTGCCTGCAAGGCCGCTGGAACGATCACGCGCTCAAGGCGACCGCCCTGCTCCCGGACGGCAAGACGATGCCCGTCGAGATCGTGCTCGCCTTGGGCGACCACGAAGGCGAGCCGAGCATACGGCTCGTCCTGCCGGCCAAGCCGCGCGATGAGCAGAAGCTCGTCGAGGAGCTCAGCCACGCGGTTCACTCGGATCACACGACGGGCTTTCTGCATCGGCGCGAGCTGATGGAAGCGCTGCATGCGCGGCTCGCGACCCCGGCCCCCGGCGGCATGCGATGCCTCGCACTGGTCAAGCTCGACAGCTTCGCGGCGGTGGAGCGCGATATCGGCGCCACTGCTTGCGAGGACGTGCTGATGGGCGTCGCGGCGCTCCTCAAGGAAACGCTCTACCCCAACGAGATCGTCGGCCGCTTCGGCGGAGTGAGATTCCTGGCGCTGCTCGAGCGCGGCAATGAGAACGACATCCAGGCATGGGGCAAGCAGCTCCTCGCGCGGGTGCAAAAGCACGTAATGCGCGTCAAGGACAAGACCGTGATGGTCACCTGCACCGTGGGCCTGTCCGTCGTCCCTCCCAGCGAGCCGAAGCTCGACGCGGTAGTCGCGGATGCCATCGAGGCCTGCGCCAAGGGCGTCAAGGAAGGCGGCAACCGGGTGCAGACTTCCGGGCGGGCCGACGTCGAGAACCGCGTCCAGTCCTATGATCAAGTCTGGGTCAAGCACATCAAGGCGGCCCTCATGGAGAACCGCTTCCGGCTGGCGCAACAGCCGGTGGCGAGCCTGCAGGGCGATGACCCGCAGATGTGGGACGTGTTGGTTCGAATGGTGGACCCGCAGGGCAAGGAGGTGCTGCCGGCGGAGTTCATGGCCGCCGCCGAGCGCAACGACCTGCTGAAGAACATCGACCGCTGGGTGGTCGGCGCGTCGCTCTCCTTCGCCGCGCAGCGGCGTCCCATGTGCCTCTTCGTGCGGCTCTCGAAGGACACGGCGAGAGATGCGACCTTCGTCGAATGGCTGGACGGGCACATCCGCTCCACGCGCGCAGAGCCGCAGCGCGTCTGTTTCCAAGTCACCGAGGAGGTGGCCTCGGCCTTCCCGCAGGTGCGGATCCTCGCAGGGGGCCTGCGCCAGCGGGGGTTCCGGTTCGCGCTCGAGAGCTTCGGCTCCGGCCGCGACCCGCAGGGCATGCTCGCCTCGGTACCGCTCGATTACGTGAAGATCGACGGCGCGCTGGTCCAGGGACTGGCGCGTGATCCGCAGCTGCAGGAGCGCGTGCGTGCTCTCGTCGAGTCTGCGACCAAGCGCAGCATCCACACCATCGCGGAGCGCGTCGAGGACGCCAACACGATGGCCGTGCTGTGGCAGCTCGGGGTGCAGTACATCCAGGGCTACTTCGTCAACGCCCCCGAGGAAGTAGTGCTTCAGGCTGCGCGCTGAGCTGAACGACTCAATGGGCGCGCTCACCGACAAAACCGCCGGGAGCGGTTTTGGACGGCATGGCCGGCCCGCAGGGTTCGGCGCAGGATGGCGCCGAACAAACGCCCACAGGCCTGTTTCGGCCAATCAACTCACTGGCAGCACCGCTTCCAGCCGATCCACTTTCCTCGGCCAGCCGCGCGGCAAGACGGCGCCGCGCTGCGCCCGCTGGCCACGGTAGGCCCTGAGGTCGCTCCAGTCGAGCGTCTTCTGCTTCTCGCCGGCCCAAAGGAGCAGCGCGCCCTTCGGCGGCACCACTGCCACGCCGGTCATCAGCTCCTCGCGCGCCGCGGCCTTCTTGCCCGGGATGTCATAGAGCTTGTTGCCCTTGCCGCGCGGCATCTCCGGCACGTCGGCGACCGGGAAGGCGAGCAGCTTGCCCTCGCTGCTCACCACCACGACCAGCGACTCCGGCGAGGTCACGAGCGCCGGCGGCAGCACCATGCTGTTGTCCGGCACGTTGAGCACCGTCTTGCCGGCGCGGCGGTCGGTGATCAGCTCCTTCAGGCGCACCGTGAAGCCGTAGCCGGCGTCACTCGCGAGCAGCCAGAGATCCTCGGGCTCTCCCATCATGACGCCCGCGAACTTGGCGCCGTCGGGCGGGTTCAGGCGGCCCGAGAGCGGCTCTCCCTGGCCGCGCGCCGAGGGCAGCGAGTGCGCGGGCAGCGAGTACGTCCGGCCCGTGCTGTCGATGAACACGGCGGACTGCAGGCTCCTGCCGCGGGCCATCGACTGGAAGCCATCGCCGCTCTTGTAGGAAAGCGAGTGCGGATCGATCTCGTGGCCCTTGGCCGAGCGGACGAAACCACCGGTCGACAGCACGACCGACACCGCCTCGTTGGGAATGAGAGTGGTCTCATCGATCGCCTGCGCAGCCTCGCGCTCGATGATGCGCGTGCGCCGATCGTCGCCGTGCTTCTGCGCATCCTCGCGGATCTCGCTCGCGACGAGCTTCTTCAGTCTAGCCTTGCTCTTCAGCAGCCCTTCCAGCTCCTCGCGCTCGGTGGCGAGCTCCTTCTGCTCCTCGCGGATCTTCATCTCCTCGAGCCTGGCGAGGTGGCGCAGCCGGGTGTTGAGTATCTCCTCCGCCTGCTCGTCGGAGAGCTTGAAGCGCTTCATCAGCACCGGCTTCGGCTCGTCCTCGCGGCGGATGATGCGGATCACCTCGTCGAGATTGAGGTAGACGACCAGGAGCCCTTCGAGAATGTGCAGGCGCTTCTGGACCCTCTCCAGCCGGTGCTGCAGACGCCGCGTAACGGTGGCGATGCGAAAGTCCAGCCATTCCGTGAGGATGGACCTGAGCCCCATGACGCGCGGGCGTCCGTCGAGGCCGATGATGTTGAGGTTGACGCGGTAGTTGCGCTCGAGATCCGTCGTCGCAAACAGGTGGTTCATCACTTCCACCATGTCGATGCGGCTCGAGCGCGGCACCAGCACGAGGCGGACCGGATGCTCGTGGTCCGATTCGTCTCTCAGGTCCTCGACCATCGGCAGCTTCTTCGCGCGCATCTGCTCGGCGATCTGCTCCTGCACGCGGGTCGGCGAGACCTGGTGCGGGAATGCGGTGATGACGACATTCCCGTCCTCGATTTCGTAGGTGGCGCGCGCCTTGAAGGAGCCGATACCCTTCTCGTAGAACTCCCTGAGGTCGGTGCGGGGCGAGATGATCTCGGCGCCGGTCGGCAGATCGGGGCCTTTGACGTGCTTCATCAGCGCCGCCGTGGTGGCCTCCGGATCGTCCAGCAGATGAATGCAGGCCGCCGCGACCTCACGCAGGTTGTGAGGCGGAATATCCGTGGCCATGCCGACGGCGATGCCGGAGGTGCCGTTCAGCAGCAGGTTGGGCAGCCGCGCGGGCAACATCACCGGCTCTTCGAGAGTGCCGTCGAAGTTCTGGGTCCAATCGACCGTGCCATGCGCCAACTCGCCGAGCAGCACGTCGGCGTACTTCGTGAGCTTGGCCTCGGTGTAACGCATGGCGGCGAAGGACTTGGGGTCGTCCTGGGAGCCCCAGTTGCCCTGGCCGTCCACGATCGGATAGCGGTAGGCGAACGGCTGCGCCATGAGGACCATCGCCTCGTAGCAGGCGCTGTCGCCGTGAGGATGGAACTTGCCGATCACATCGCCCACGGTGCGGGCGGACTTCTTGTGCTTGGAGGCGGCGGAGAGGCCGAGCTCGCTCATCGCGTAGATGATGCGGCGCTGCACGGGCTTCAAGCCGTCGCCTATCGCGGGGAGAGCGCGGTCGAGAATGACGTACATCGAGTAGTCGAGGTACGCCTTGCGCGTGAAGAGCGAGACCGGCTGCTGCTCGACACTCTTAGTCGAAGCGAAACTCGCCGCCGGCCAATCA
>JAGWPE010000269.1 GCA_028870635.1 Gammaproteobacteria bacterium
CCTGAGCGCGATCGGCAGCGGCTTCGGACTCTATTGGGGACGCAAGCTGTTCGACCAGTGGCTGGGCTAGGGTCAGGTCGTCTCGAACAGGGCCATGAAGCCGTAGTCCATGTGCAGCTGCGAGTGGCGGTGGAAGAGGACAAGACCGGGCTGATCGGCGGCGCACCAACGCGTACGCCTCGGTCCGCGCGCTCGAGGCCTCCGGCTTCAACCTCGGCCCACGTAAGGCATCTTCGTCGCCATGACGGTCATGAACAATACGTTCGCATCGAGTGGAAGATCGGCCATGTAGAGAACCGCATCCGCCACATGCTTCACGTCGAATTGGGGCTCGGGCACTCGCGTGCCGTCGGCTTGCAGCGTGCCGTGACTCATTGGCGAGGTCATGTCCGTCGCTGTGTTCCCGATGTCTATCTGGCCGCAGGCGATATCGTACTGCCGTCCCTCCAGGGCTGTCGCCCTCGTGAGGCCGGTGACCGCATGCTTCGATGCTGTGTAGGCGACCATCCAGGGGCGCGGCACCGCCGCGGAGATCGAGCCGTTGTTGATGATGCGTCCGCCGCAAGGCGTTTGCTTCCTCATCAGCCGGAAAGCTGCGCGGGTGCAAAGGAATACGCCCGTAAGGTTGGTATCGACCACTGCTCGCCACGAGGCGGGAGAGGTGTCCTCGAGCGGCGCCGGCGGTGAGGCGATTCCGGCGTTGTTGAAGAGGAGATCGAGACGGCCGATCTCGGTTGCGATGCGCTCGAAGAGCGCGTCCACCGAGGCTTCCTGCGATACATCGCAGCGCATCGGAACGCAGCGCGCCCCTCCCTCCCGGGCGGCCTCCTCGAGGGGCGCCTGGCGGCGTCCGGCCATGACCACGGTCCACCGGGCTCGCGCGAGCGCCAGCGCGACCGACCGTCCGATACCGGACCCTGCGCCCGTGACGAGAGCAACCCGGCGCCTCGCTGACTCTTCTGAGGACATGAGGGAGACCTCTCTTGAGGAAGAGTCGATTGTGAGGCAGGCTCAGATCGCGTGCATCAAATAGATCGCCTTGCGCTCTGTCGCTGGGATGCCGGCAATGGGCTCCTTCAGGTGCATCCCTTGCCGTGATCCGGCCGATACCCGCTCGCTTTGGCGTTGGCCTCGGACATGTATTGCCCGTGCTTCGTCTTTCCATACCAGCGGTCACCCGGGCAGTGATAGACCTTGGAGCTGGAGTTGACCCACACCTCACCGGCGCGGCCTCCTGCGAGCGTGGTGGCAGAAGCAGAAGAAGCAGGGGGCTCGCTGCGCGCGAGGCGGCCGGCAGGCGATGCGGGCGATGCAGGCAATGCAGGCGCGCTGGCCGCGGCATTCTCCCCGGTCGTCCCGGCGGCGCTCGCCATGCGCGTCTTGCTCTCGTGTCTGCTCCTTTCCTTCTTCTTACTCCTGGTGGGCTCCTGGCCGGCATTCGCGCTCGTCATGGCCGCGCCGGCTTGCGCCTTTGCATGCCTGGCAATGCCTCCGTGGCCGCGGCAGGCGCCCCGGCCGGCTTTTGCGGACATCGTACCGTCCTTGCACATGACGCCCTGCGAGGTTGCCGCGGCGCCCATGGCCGGCTGCGCGCCCGCCAGCGAGACAGTCATCAGCCCGGCAATGATCGAGACTCCGGCCGCCACGACGGCACGGTGAAGGGTATTAGGGATCATGTGGATCTCCGGAAGTTGGGGCGACGCCCGCGGAACCGTCAACGTTGCTTCAGACAGCTGCTCATGAAGCGCTTGTGGTCGTTGCTCCTGAGGCGCTTGGCTTTGGCCTGCGCATTGCAGTCTCTCATCCGGCGCTGCTGGGCGTTGAGCGACAGATGCCGTTTGGACGGCGAGCGCAGGCACGTTTGCATGAACTCGCGGCGGCTGCTCGCCATGAGGTGCTTGGCGCTCGCCTGCGCATTGCAGTGCTTCATCAGCATCTGCTGGGAGCTTTGCGCGCTGGCGGTAATCGCCATGCCGAGCCCAAGCAGTGCGGCGATGGCCAGGGCCGGGATTCGTAGTCGGCTCATCGGATTTCTCCTCGACGCTGCGGACGGGTATGCGCTGGCGCCTGCGGCCCGCGCCTCACACATTGCGGGGTCTGTGGGAAAACAGCAGGTGATAGACGACCAGGAAGACGATTGCGCCCGCTACGGCGACCAGGAGGCTATACACGTTCAGCCCGGTCACTCCATGCATTCCGAATGCCCGGAACAGCCATCCGCCGACCAACGCGCCAACGACGCCGAGCAGGATGTCTCGAATGAGCCCTTCGCCTGTCTTGTTGACGATCTTGCTGGCGATGAAGCCCGCGATCAGACCCAGAACGATCCACGCTATGATGGACATGGTACCTCCAGACCGCCTTTGGTACGCGGCTCAGTGACGTTGGGAGAGATGGGACATGATGACGGCGAGTGCGCCTACTCCGAGGGTCTTCACCAGAGTCGGATGCTGCGCATAGAACTCGCTCGCCTTGGCGACGATGGATGGGTCACGTCTCTGCGCCTCCTCGGCGAGGCGCTGAACCGCTTCCGAGGAGAGCTGTTGAGCCTGCTCAGGCGTGACCGCGGCACCGGCTCCCCCGAGCGGATTCAGGCTCGCCGGGAGGCCGATCGAGCTTGCGGCCGGTCCCGCCGCCGCGATCAGGTGGTTGAGGATGCCCGAGCGCTGCGCGCCGTCGGATTGAGCGAAGAGTTGCGCAATCATCTCCCCGAATGACGGCGTGCTTTGCGAATGGAATGCCGCCGCAAGTCCGTCGGACAAGGCGGAGGCGGGGGCGTGGTCGGCGACCTTTGTAAAATCATCCGCAGCGCTCGCCGGCGCAGAGGTGGCCGATGCGCCCTGGTACTGCTCAAGCAGCGTGCCAATCTCGTTCAGCCAGCTCATGACAGGCCTCCCCTGCGGGACTGTTCGCGGACCGCCCGATGCCAAGACGCGGCTCGCGCTCGCCGCAATCTGTCAGGCGGAGCTTGGACAGATGCGCGTCGCAAGAAAGGTTCCGGGCCGAATGGGAGGCTACGTGTCATCCACCGCCTGCAGGCGGCGCTGCAGATAACTCCTCTCGGCGGTGTTGGCGCTGCGAGCGATCGCAGCCTCGTAGGCCCGCTTTGCCTCGGCGTTGCGGCCAAGGCGACGCAGCAGGGCGGCACTGACGGACGA
>JAGWPE010000026.1 GCA_028870635.1 Gammaproteobacteria bacterium
AACCATTAAATATCGAGGAGTAGCGCAATATGGCGAAAAAGGGTGGCGCTCCGACCAAGTCGGAAGTCCTGACTCAGATCTCCAAAGACACGGGGCTGTCGCGCAAGCAGATCGGCGGCGTCTTCGACTCGCTCAGCGGCGTGATCAAGAAGAGCCTGAAGAGCAACGGCCTCTTCACCATGCCCGGCCTGCTGAAGATGAAGGTCGTGAAGAAGCCCGCGACCAAGGCCCGTGAGGGAATCAACCCCTTCACCGGCGAGAAGATGATGTTCAAGGCCAAGCCGGCCAGCAAGAAGGTCCGCGTGATGCCGCTGAAGAGCCTGAAGGCGATGGTGAACTCGTAAGGAGCGGCCGAGATTCGAAAGCCCGGAAGCGCCGCATCGACGGCCTTCCGGGCTTTATTTTTCTATTGGCCCAAAGTCGCCTGCGGCGCTTTGGGCGAGCGCGGCCTCATCACCGCCCTTGATCTCGCGGCCGTTTCCCGGGACGCCTCTTCTCGCGGCGACGGATCTCAGAGGGACGGCCCGGGGCCGCTCATTCACCTGCTGTTGACGGGGGTTCCTTTTGGGGCCCGAGGAAATCCAGGACCGTCGCGCGCAGCTCGTGCAGGCGGCCATGGAAAAAATGCCCGGCCCCGGGCAGGAGGCTCACGACGGGCGCGGTAGCTTGCCGCTTCGCCCAGTCGAGCACCGCGGCCGGCTCGATCACATCGTCGGCATCGCCCTGGACGATGAGCCAGGGGCATGCCGGTGAGGCAACGCCCTCCATCACGACCCGCGTGATTCCCGGCGCAACCGTCACGAGTCTTTCCGGCGCAGCCTGCGCGGCTGCGCGCACCGCGACAGCGCCTCCGAACGAGAACCCCGCGAGCCACAACGACGCGCCCGGCCAGCGCTCGCGCCCGTATGCGATCACCGCAAGCGCGTCCGCGGTCTCTCCGCGGCCCTCATCGTAGCGGCCCGCGCTGGCGCCGACGCCACGGAAGTTGAAGCGGATGGCCGGGACACCGAGCTCCACGAAGGCGCGCGCCAGCGTGTAGACCACCTTGTTGTCGAGCGTGCCGCCGTAGAGCGGGTGCGGGTGGCAGACCACGCCAAATCGACTCGGGGAGGCGACAGCGGCCACGCGGTCGTCGGCCGGTGTCTCCACGAGCGCGTCGATCCCGCCGGCGGGACCGGCGATCCTGACCCGCTCCGCCCGCGGCGGTCTCATGAGCCGGAGTGCGCGGCGGCAAGCTCCACGAGCAGGCGGTTGAGGCGCCGTACGAACTCGGCCGGGTTGACGAGCTGGCCTCCTTCCGCGAGCTCCGCCTGCTCGTAGAGGAGCAGCGACAGCTCCTTGAAGCGCTCGGTATCCGCCAGTCCATCGAGGTGTCTCACCAGCGGGTGACCGACATTGAGCTCGAGAACGGGCTTCGATTCCGGAACCTTCTGGCCGGCGGCAGCGAGAATGCGGCGCATACCGGCCCCGAGCTCGTGCTCCCCGAGCACCAGGCACGCCGGCGAGTCGGCGAGTCGGCCGCTGACGCGCACCTCCAGCACCCGGTCGCCGATCGCGTCCTTCACCCGCTTGAGCAGGCTCTTGCTCTCCTTCAGCTCCTCGTCGCGGCGCTTGCGGTCCGCTTCGCTCTCGAGCGTTCCGAGCTCGAGGTCACCGCGCGCGGCGTCCTTGAAGCGCTTGCCTTCGAAGCCGTCGACCTCGCCCGTCAGTTGGCCCATGACCCACTCGTCGATGCGCTCCGCGAGGAGCAGCACTTCCAGGCCTCGTTGGCCCAGCCGCTCGATGTAGGGGCTGGCGCGCGCCGCCGCGACGCTCTCGGCGATGATGTAGTAGATCTTGTCCTGCCCCGGCTTCATCCGCTCCACGTACTGCGCGAGGCTCACCGCGGGCTCGTTGCCGGTCTCATGGGTGCTCGCGAACCGCAGCAGTTGCAGCAGCGCGGGGCGGTTCGCCGCATCCTGCGCCAGGCCCTCCTTCAGCACGGCGCCGAACTCCTTCCAAAACGCCGCGTATTTCTCCGGCTCGTCCTTGGCGAGCTTCGCCAGCATGTCGAGGACGCGCTTGGTGAGACTGCCGCGGATCGCCTCGACCTCCGGCTCCTGCTGCAGCAGCTCGCGCGAGACGTTGAGGGGCAGATCGCTCGAGTCGACCACGCCCTTGACGAAGCGCAGGTAGAGCGGCAGGAACTGCTCGGCGTCGTCCATGATGAACACACGCCGCACGTACAGCTTGAGTCCGCGCACCGCCTCGCGCTGGTACAGATCGAAAGGCGCGCGCGCCGGCAGGTAGAGGAGGCTCGTGTACTCGCGCTTGCCCTCGACCTTGTTGTGGCTCCAGGCGAGCGGGTCGGTGAAGTCGTGGGCGAGGTACTGGTAGAACTGGCGGTACTCCTCGTCCGGGATCTGGGTGCGCGGCAGCGTCCACAGGGCCTTCGCCTGGTTCACCACCTCGTACTCGAGCGAGGCCTCGCCCTCCTTGCGCATGCGCACCGGGAAGCCGATGTGATCGGAGTAGCGGCGGATGAGCCCGCGCAGGCGCAGCGCCTCGGCGAACTCCCGCGCGTCCTCCTTCAGGTGCAGCGTCACCGCCGTGCCGCGCTGAGGTCTCACCACATCCTCGACCGTGAACTCACCGTCGGCGCGCGACTCCCAGCGCACGCCCGCCTCGGGGGGAGCGCCGGCGCGGCGCGTGCGCACCTCGACGCGCTCGGAGACGATGAACGCGGAATAGAAGCCGACACCGAACTGGCCGATGAGCTGCGTGCCTTCGCCGTCCTTGCCGCCGTGCGCGGCTGCGATGCGATCCATGAAGGCGCGCGTGCCGGATCGCGCGATCGTACCCAACGCCTCGGCCATGTCGTCGGCGCTCATGCCGATGCCGTTGTCCTCGATCGTGAGGGTCTTCGCATCGGGATCGAGGGCGACGGTGATCTTCGCTTTCGCATCGTCGCCGAAGAGTTCGGGACG